>PKTR01000002.1:919500-1226000 GCA_002869065.1 Hyphomicrobiales bacterium | reverse complement strand
CACGCTTCGCGCATTGCCGGAGACGTTTTGCGGCCCCACATACGCTCGGCCAATTGACCTTTTCCGAACCTCGTCCTAAGGCATTCGCATGACCATATCGACGATCCCCACCTCACTCCTCAACGGCTACCGCCGTTTTCGCGACATCAGCTTCGAAGCCGAGCGCGGTCGCTACGAACAGCTCGCCCGCCTCGGGCAGGCACCGGTCGCCATGGTGGTCGCCTGTTCCGATGCCCGCGTCGAACCCCAGCGCGTGTTCGACACCGGCCCGGGCGACCTGTTCATCGTCCGCAACGTCGCCAACCTGGTTCCGCCGGAAGAACCGACCGGTGAACAGACCGGCGACTATCACGGCACCTCGGCGGCCATCGAATTCGCCGTCGACGGCCTGCTCGTCCCCTCGATCATTGTCCTTGGCCACACCCGCTGCGGCGGCATCCGCGCCTATGTCGAGGGCAAGTACCGCGAACCGGGTCCGGGCCACTTCATCGGCAAGTGGATCGGCATGCTCGACCGCGCCGATCCGCCGCTGGTGGATCGCCTCAGCGAGGGCTGCGATCACGACCATCGCTCGACCGAGGCCGAGTTCGAGGCCGTGCGCATTTCGGTCAACAACCTGCTGACCTTCGAATGCGTCCGCAAGGCCGTCGCCGCCGGGCGTCTCAGCGTGCACGGCGCCTGCTTCGATATCGCCGAGGCGAAGCTCCACTGGCTCGATATCGAGAAGGGCGAATACGTCCCCGTCGAATAATGGCTCAGGCCGGCTCCGGCGGTTTTCGTCGACTGGCGCCGCCCGATATAAACAAAAGCCCGAGGATCCGCCGGCCATGAAACCCACAAATTCCGTCTATACCGGCCTCGGCACCACGATCTTCGAGGTCATGTCGCGGCTCGCCATCGAGCATGGCGCGATCAATCTCGGCCAGGGCTTCCCCGATGTCGACGGGCCCGAGGACGTTCGCCAGCTTGCCGCCGACACCGCCGTCACCGGCCCCAACCAATATCCGCCGATGCTCGGCCTGCCGGAGCTGCGCCAGGCCGTCGCCGAAGCGAACAAACGCTTCTACGGTCTCGACATCGACTGGCAGAGCGAGGTGATGGTCACCTCCGGCGCCACTGAAGCGCTTGCCGACTGCTTTCTGGCGCTGATCGAGCCGGGCGACGAGGTCGTCGTCTTCGAGCCGCTCTACGACTGCTACCTGCCGATGATCCGCCGCGCCGGCGGCGTGCCGAAGCTCGTGCGGTTGATGCCGCCCTCCTGGTCGCTCGATCGAGAAGCGCTCGAAGCCGCCTTCTCCGACAAGACCAAGTTCGTGCTCCTCAACAATCCGCAGAACCCGGCCGGCAAGGTGTTTTCGGCCGACGAACTGGCGCTGATCGCCGAGTTCGTCGAGAAACACGACGCCTATGCGGTCTGCGACGAGGTCTACGAGCACATCCTGTTCGACGATCGCCGCCACATCCCGCTGATGACGCTGCCGGGCATGCGCGAGCGTTCGATCCGCATCGGCTCCGCCGGCAAGACCTTCTCGCTGACCGGCTGGAAGGTCGGCTACGTGACGGCCCCCGCCGCCCTGTTGCAGCCGATCGCCAAGGCGCACCAGTTCGTCACCTTTACGACGCCGCCGAACCTGCAGAAGGCCGTCGCCTTCGGACTCAAAAAAGGCGACGACTACTACGACGCCCTGTCCGGCGACCTTGAGAAGAAACGCGACCGGCTCGCCAGGGGCCTTGCGGATCTGGGCTTCGACGTCGTACCTTGTGAGGGTACGTATTTTATTACAGCCGATATCCGGCCCCTGGAACTGGGCGATGACGATGTCGAAGTCTGCCGACGTTTGACGTTGGAGGCCGGCGTCACCGCGGTTCCCGTCAGCGCGTTCTACGAAAGCGACCCGCCGCGCCATTTCGTCCGCTTCTGTTTCTCCAAGCGCGACGAAGTGCTCGACGAAGCGCTTGCCCGTCTGGCGAAAGTGCTCGGCTGAGACCGCGTGTCTTTGAAAACGACTCCCGGTCTGTCGTTCAACGATTTTTCAAGCCGCTGATATAGCTGGGAAATCTGCGAATTTTTCAACGCGTGGATGCCTTGGCATCTGCGCTTGTTGGCATCGATGCTGCCACCACCAACCGCTCCGGCACCTTGCATTCCCCGGCGCACGCGCGCCGCGGTTTGCCGCGCATGGCCCGTTTTCCAAGTGTCATACGGGCGCGACAGAAATCGTGTAGGAGCAGCCGCGTCCCCGACCATCGGCGCGCAAGAAAGGACAACAAATGGCGACAACCCTCAACACCGGCCTAGCGTTCGACGCCGTGATCTTCGATGTCGGCAACGTGCTGATCGATTACGATCCGCACTATCTCTACGACAAGCTGATCGCCAACCCCGAGGACCGAAACCGGTTTCTTGCCGAAGTCTGCACACCCAACTGGAACGAAAAACAGGACCTCGGCCGTAGTTTCGCGCAAGGGATAGGCGAGCGCCTCGCACTCTTCCCGCAGCATGAGAAGCTGATCCGCGCCTATGACGAACGCTGGCAGGAAATGGTGCGCGGTCCGATCGAGGGCAGCGTCGCCCTGCTCGAAGAGCTGGCCGCGGCCGGCATGCCGCTTTTCGCGCTGACCAACTACAGCCGCGAGAAGTTTGCCGAAACGCTGGAACGCTTCCCGTTCTTTTCGCATTTCCGCGACATCGTGGTCTCCGCCCACGAGGGCGTCGTGAAGCCGGATCCCTACATCTTCGACATCGCGATCAAGCGCTTCGGAGTCGATCCGGCGCGCACCCTGTTCATCGACGACAGGTTCGCCAATGTGGAGGCCGCGCGCGTTGCCGGCCTCGAGGCGCTGCATTTCTCAAGCCCCGAAAAACTGCGCGCCGACCTCTCCGCCCTCGGCATTATGGCCAGGGCCGCGTAAGATTAGACGGGTTACCTGAACCTCATGCGGGGCAGGATTCACGCCGAATGCCTATGGTGTTCTGACGTCCACAGCGTTCGTTTCCCGAGATCGTGCTAGCGCAGAAATGCAATCAAATATTGCATTGCTCAATTATTCTATTTTTAATTGTAGGTGATCGCCGCGGACATCCATCCGTAGTGCGATTGCCTGAGAGCGCTCAGGTCCGAAACCAAAAGAGGGGAAACGTCATGTCTTCGAATGTCTACTCAGTGAATTCTGTTTGCTTCTATATCCAGAAGAGCAACCCATCGATCCTGGTCCTCAATGCGACGGGCCTCGTCTCCAGCGCCGGCTGGAGCGCTGGCTCGCTGGTTCCGCACGTCTATGTCCAACCACCCGCGGATGGCATTCAAGACTTCGATTTCGTCGGCACACCGCCCAGCGGGAATGTCGCACAGGTCCTGCTTCCGTTCTGCGGTGAAGGACAGATGGAGATGGCGAATTGGATGCAGGGCGCACGCGTCCACGCGAATACCAATTCGCTCGAAGTCGATTTCAGCGACAGTGCATGCGCAGCCCAGCCCCTCGATATGAGCTGCAAATAACCGTTGTTGTAACAACGAATAAAGGAAGAAAGGAGCGACCGGTTCGCGATCGCTCCTTTCATATGCTCGGCAGTTCCGTTTCGTCGTCAACGAAGCTCAATCGGACCAATCGAGGCCCGCTCAGGCGGCGTCCTTCTTCGGCTTGATCAGGCCGCGATTGACCAGCGTCTCGGCGATCTGGATCGTGTTGAGCGCGGCGCCCTTGCGCAGATTGTCCGACACCACCCACATCGCCAGACCATTGTCGACGGTCGGATCCTCGCGGATGCGGCTGATATAAGTTGCGTCCTCGCCGGTCGCCTCGTAGGGCGTGACGTAGCCGGCGTCCTCGTGCTTGTCGACGACGAGGCAACCCGGCGCCTCGCGCAGGATGTCGCGGGCTTCGTCGGCCGAGATCGGGTTCTCGAACTCGATATTGACCGATTCCGAATGCGACACGAACACCGGTACGCGCACGCAGGTCGCGACCAGCTTGATCTTCGGATCGAGGATCTTCTTGGTCTCGGCCGTCATCTTCCATTCCTCCTTGGTAAAGCCGTCTTCCATGAAGACGTCGATATGAGGAATGCAGTTGAAGGCGATGCGCTTGGTGAACTTCTTCGGCTCCAGCGGATCGCCGACGAAGATCGCCCGCGTCTGCTCGAACAGCTCGTCCATCGCGTCCTTGCCGGCGCCCGAAACCGACTGATAGGTCGCGACCACGCAGCGGGTGATCTTGGCCTTGTCGTGCAGCGGCTTCAGCGCCACGACGAGCTGCGCCGTCGAGCAGTTCGGATTGGCGATGATGTTTTTCCTGGTGTAGCCGACGATCGCGTCGGCATTCACTTCCGGCACGATCAGCGGCACGTCCGGATCCATCCGCCAGGCCGACGAATTGTCGATCACGACGCAGCCCTGCGCGCCGATCTTCGGCGACCATTCCTTCGACAGCGAACCGCCCGCCGACATCAGGCAGAGGTCGAAGTCGGAGAAATCGACGTGTTCGAGGGCCTGCACCTTCAGCGTCGTATCGCCGTAGGAGACTTCCTTGCCCTGGCTGCGCCGCGAGGCGACCGGCACGACCTCGTCGGCCGGAAATCCGCGTTCGTGGAGGATGTCGAGCATCTCACGGCCCACATTGCCCGTGGCACCGACGACGGCGACTTTGTAACCCATCAGTCCGTTCCTTCGTGTTCCTCTCCCCCGCCCCTAAACCGGCGACACCGGCCCAAGGCTTTTGCTTCCCCCGCGCCGCGCCGGGGGAGAACATCGGCGGACGAGAGGAGCCTTCAGGCGGTGGTCGTGGTTTTCGTGGTGGAGGTTTTCGAGACAGCGCGAGCGCCCGCCGCGACCGGGGTCACGTCGGCAATGAAGCGCTCAAAGGAGAAGCGAACGTGCATCGCGCGGATCTCTTTGCCAAAAACCGCGCGAAGTCTTGGCGGAAACGGCGGAAAAAGTCAATTGGGCGGAGAGCGGCAACGCCGAGTCGAAAGCCGGGCGATGCGTCGCAGGGGGTGGGGCAAGCGGGAGATGGGGATAGGGGGCAAGGCTTGGAGTGGTTTCCAAGCCGCCGACCGGGCCGAACGCGCAAACAGTCAATTCATACCCGCGGCCACTCAGCTCTCAACACCCGCTCCCCGTCATCCCGGCCTTGAGCCGGGAGCCATTGCCCCTTTCGGAACGGTATGTCGGAGCGGTTTTTTCGCTAGCTCAGCCCCAACCGTACTCTTCACATCGCAACCGCTCTGCCCACCCGCCAGCGCCTCTGCACCGGCCAACACCATTGGACCCCGGATCAAGTCCGGGGTGACGCCGAGTGCGCGGGGTTGGGCAGAGCGTGTGGGCCGGGGCGGAGGACCAACATACCGCACGTCATCCTCCGGCTTGACCGGAGGATCGGCCGGCGACACGCACGGAAGTTACGGCCGGGAACCAAAGAAGTCGAACCGAGAGCGATCAACCAACACCCCTCGCCCGAGTGGAGAGCGATCCTCCGGTCAAGCCGGAGGATGACGGGAGAGAGGGTGGCATATCCCTGCTCCCCAACCGTTGCCGTATCGCACACCCGAGCCGCAGGTTCGCAAGGCCGACTGCCCGTCGCCCGAAAGGGCGCGCTCGCGCAGGTCAGTGAGCAACGCGAACGGGCGCTCCGCGAGTGCGTTATCACCGAGGCTTCACCACCCGCTCCCCGTCATCCCGGGTGCAGCGAAGCAGCGACCCGGGATCCATTGCCCCTTTCGGAACGGTATGCCGGTGCTGCGTTTCACAGCCCCGCCCCTAGCCGCATCGGCACCGCGCAAACGCTTTGCCCTATCCGCCAGCGCCTCCGCGCCGGCCAATGCCATTGGACCCCGGATCAAGTCCGGGGTGACGGGGAGTGCGCGGGGTTGGGCAGAGCGTGTGGGCCGGGGCGGAGGACCAACACACCGCACGTCATCCTCCGGCTTGACCGGAGGATCGGCCGGCGACGCGCACGCGAGGTGCGGCCGGGGACGAAAAAAGCGGGTCAGGCCTCGATCGACCAACACCCATCGCCCGAGTGGAAAGCGATCCTCCGGTCAAGCCGGAGGATGACGGGAGAGCGTAGAGCGCGCTCTCCCCCCTCACTTCGCCTTCGTGCTCTCCCCAGCCAACCCGAACCCCTCCACCACATTGGCGATGACGTAGCCATCGTCGGCGCGCAGTTCGTAGCCGCCGGGGCTCGCATAGGATTTCGCCCGGCCCTTCAACGCCGGCACATTGCGCAGATCCTGCCGCCAGCCCTCGGCGACATCGTCGCCGGCGCCGGGATGATGCGGGTTCTCGGTGCGGATCACCGAAACGTAATGCGCGTCCGGGTGGGTCTGCATGTTGAGCCAGCCGACCAGATTTTGCGGCCCGGCGGTGCCGAGGTCCTGATAGAGCCCGCGCGAGCGGTTGAGCGTGCCGCCGCCGAACAACGGCGCGACCATGGCGAGCGGGCTGTTGCCGATCGCCGAGGCGGTGTCGGCGAGGCCAGAGCCGAGATGCGGGCTGGCGATGGTGATGAGGCCGCGCACCGCCCTGTCGCGCCGCGTCACCATGACGAAGCGAGCGACCACACCGCCGGCGGAATGGCCTACCAGCACGATCGGATCATCCTTGTGACGCGCCGCGACCCAGTCGACATAGGCGTTCAACAGCCGCGCCTGCACGCCGACGGGCGCCTCGGTCGGCAGATCGAGCGTGTAGAAGCGCTGCGCCGCGTCTGGCGCCGCCGTCAGAGCCGCAACGCCGCGCGGACCGAGCGTCAGATGGCCGCCATCCGCCCAGCCGCTCGCGACAAGCACCGGGGCGACGCCGCTATGCCGCCAGCTCCCCGCGCTGCCAAGATAGCCTTGGATCAGAACGAGCGTTTCCGCCTGAACCGGCTGCAGAAAACACAACCAGCCGGCAACGGCGATGAGCAGTGCGCGAAGCAGCATGACCCTCCTCAATTTTACTTTACGTAAACAAAGTATAACGGAAATTATACCTATGGCCAAGTCGGCATGAAGAAGATCATAAGTAAAAAGGCGGACCCTTTCGGACCCGCCTTTTCCACTCGTTCGAAATGGCCGCCGCGCATGATCGCGTGCGGCCGATTGATGCGTTACGCCGAGAGTTTCTGGAACTCTTCGAGAACCGCCGTGCCCATTTCCGCGGTCGACACCACCGTGTCGCCGTCGCGGGCGATATCGCCGGTGCGCAGGCCGCGGTCGAGCGTCGCGGCGATCGCGGCTTCCAGCTTGTCGGCGTCCTCGACGAGGCCGAGCGAGTAGCGCAGCGCCATCGCAAACGACGCGATCATGGCGATCGGGTTGGCCGCGCCCGTTCCCGCGATGTCCGGCGCCGAACCGTGCACCGGCTCATAGAGCGCCTTGCGCTTGCCGGTCTTGGCGTCCGGCGCGCCGAGCGAGGCGGACGGCAGCATGCCGAGCGAGCCGGTCAGCATGGCCGCCACGTCCGACAGCATGTCGCCGAACAGATTGTCGGTGACGATGACGTCGAACTGCTTCGGCCAGCGCACGAGCTGCATGCCGCCGGCATCCGCCAGCATGTTCCCGAACTCGACGTCCTTGTATTCCGCCGCATGCACCTGGGTGACGACGTCCCTCCAGAGCACACCGGATTTCATCACGTTGTGCTTTTCCATCGACGTCACCTTGTTGCCGCGCGTCTTGGCGAGATCGAAGGCAACCCGGGCGATACGCTCGATTTCGTAGGTGTCATACACCTGCGTGTCGACGCCGCGCTTCTGGCCGTTGCCGAGATCGGTGATCTCCTTGGGCTCACCGAAATAGACGCCGCCGGTCAGCTCGCGCACGATCAGGATGTCGAGCCCCTCGACCACCTCACGCTTCAGCGACGAGGAATCGGCAAGCGCGGGATAGCAGATCGCCGGACGCAGATTGGCGAACAGCTGCAGATCCTTGCGCAGCCGCAGCAGACCCGCTTCCGGGCGCACCTCGTACGGGACGCCGTCCCACTTCGGCCCGCCAACGGCGCCGAAAATGACCGCATCGGCGGCCAACGCCTTGTCCATGGTCGCGTCGGAGACGGCCTGGCCATGCGCGTCATAGGCCGACCCGCCGACGAGATCCTCTTCATAAGTGAAGGTGTCGCCGCCACGGCCGTTCATCCAGTCGATGATCTTTTTGACCTCGGCCATGATTTCCGGGCCGATGCCGTCGCCCGGCAGGAGCAGAAGATTGAAAGTCGACATGGATTCCGCACGCCTCGCTGTTCGATGAAAATGTCGAGACGGTGGTTACCCGGAATGCCCGGTTTCCGCAAGCTGCGCCGCGAATTGCGCCGACGAACGCGGGTGCTCGCAGCGTGATTTGGCGCAAGCAGCGGCCACAGTTTAGACTTAATTAATGATCAGATCACGCCATATCAATACGAATTTAGCGATATTATATCTTAATTTCACCGTATTTTTACATGAAAAGCCGGCCTTTCCGATACCCAAATACAATCATACACAAGCTTTCGTGTGGACCGACCGAAAACCTCCGAAATAAGTAGAAGCCGTCCGGCGGTGCTCACGAGCGTTGGAGTCGGGCGGTCGCGGACCACACCCGCAGCCGCAACGCCGCACCGGACACAGGGAAGCGACAGACAAAAACGAATACGAGGGAAAGCATAATGGACACGCTCTACACCCCGACCACCGGCAGCGGACTGGATCGCATTGTCACCCGGATCCTTCAGGATTGCGGGCTGAACAATACGATACCGGACGAAGACATTGCCGGCGGCGCGGCCGCAGCCGACGCCATGAATGCGCTCATCGTCGAAGCCATCGAGGCGACGGGGATTGCCACCGACAACGATATTTCGGCCGACGATGTGCGCGCCATCAATGATTATCTTCGCACCAATCATGCCGACGAATGGGTCGTCCTTCATGGCGACGACGAGGACGGTGAGGAAACGGGGTTCCATCTGGTCCAGAACGACGGCGCGAACAGCCGCATTTTCGGCAAGAACCTCGTCGACACCGTCGCCGACGGCATCTACCACCTCGGCTTCGAGATCCAGGGCGACACGCTGCTCAATGAAGACGGCAATGCCAATGCCAACATTCAGGACGTCGCCGACTGGCTGAATTACTACTACACCGACGTGTCGACCACCGGCACCGGTCTCGACCAGATGGTCGACCTGATCAAGAACGAGGACGACCTCGCGCGCAACACCTCCGCCGCCGATATCCAGGGCGGCGCCATTGCCGCAAACGGCCTCAACGCCCTCATTCTGGAAGCGATCGACGCCACCGGCGTCGGCGAGGACGGCCTGTTCAGCGCCGAGGACGTTCGCGCCCTCAACGCCTATCTCGTTGCCAACCACGCGGCCGAATGGGCCGAACTGCATGGCGACGACGAGGACGGCGAAGAAACCGGTTTCCACCTCGTCCAGAACGACGGCGCGCAGGTCAAATTCCGCGGCGACAATGCCATCAACACCGTCATCGACGGCATCTACCATCTCGGCTTCGCTCTGAACGGCGATACGCTCGACAACGAGGACGGCAACGCCAACGCCACCATCTTCGACGTGTCCGACTGGCTGAACCACTATTTTTTCAATGTCGAGACCTACACCGGCGGCAATGGCAACGACCAGCTTCGCGTTTACGGCGACGACAACGCGCTGATGATCGGCAATGGCGGCCACGACAAGATCATCGGCGGCGACGGCGACGACTCCATCGACGGCGGTGACGGCAACGACCGGATCTACGGCAATGGCGGTACCGACACCATCGACGGCGGCGCCGGCAACGACCAGATCTATGGCTCGTCCGAAGGCGGCACCATCACCGGCGGTGACGGCCACGACAAGATCGTCGGTGGCGCCGGCAACGACTCCATCGACGGCGGCACCGGCAATGACCGCATCTACGGCAATGGCGGCAATGACACCATCATTGGCGGCGCCGGCAACGACAAGATCTACGGCTCGTCCGACGGCGGCACCATCACCGGCGGCGACGGCCATGACAGGATCATCGGCCGCGACGGCAACGACTCCATCGACGGCGGCACCGGCAATGACCGCATCTACGGCAATGGTGGTAACGACACCATCGACGGCGGTGCCGGCAACGACCAGATCTACGGCTCCACCGGTGGCAGCACCATCACCGGCGGTGACGGCCACGACAAGATCGTCGGCCGCAACGGCAACGACAGCATCGATGGCGGTGAAGGCAACGACAAGATCTACGGCAATGGCGGCACCGACACCATCGACGGCGGCGCTGGCAACGACCGGATCTATGGTTCGTCCGACGGCGGCACCATCACCGGCGGCGATGGTCACGACAAGATCATCGGCCGCAATGGTAATGACACCATCGACGGCGGCACCGGCAACGACAAGATCTACGGCAATGGCGGCACCGACGAGATCACTGGCGGTGACGGCAATGACCGGATCTATGGTTCGTCGGAAGGCAGCACGATCGACGGCGGCACCGGCCACGACAAGATCATCGGCCGCAACGGCGACGACAACATCGTTGGCGGTGAAGGCAACGACCGGATCTACGGCAATGGCGGCACCGACACCATCGATGGCGGCGACGGCAACGATCAGATCTACGGCTCGTCCAACGGCGGCACCATCATCGGCGGCGCCGGCAACGACAAGATCGTCGGCCGCAACGGCAATGATGCGATCAACGCCGGTGACGGCAACGATCTCATCTACGCCAATGGCGGCGCAGATGTCATCGATGGCGGCACCGGTCAGGACCGTCTGTATGCCGGCCACGACAGCGACACCGACACCTTCGTCTTCGACCTGGGCGACAGCGGCGCGACCGAAGGCAGCGCCGACCGGGTGTACCAGTTCGAAAGCGGCGAGGATCTGATCGACCTGACCTCGTTCGGCACACTCTCCTTCATCGGCGACGCCGCGTTCAGCGGCACCGGCGCGGAGGTCCGTTTCGAGGACAAGTACCTGTCGATCGATGCCGACGGTGACGGCGCGACCGACATGATGGTCAAGTTCGAAGGCCTCAACAGCCTGGCCGAAAGCGACCTGCTGCTCGCCTGATCAGGGCCGGCACATCGCCACACAAACAATCGGCGTCCGCAGCGGTTTCCGCTTCGGGCGCCGAACTTTTTTGCGTCAAACAAGGTGAGACCGGTTTTCCGGAAACCAGGACGCGCTGACACAACCCGCCAGGGGATGTCGCGCGACGCAAAATCACGAGTGATTCTCAAGCGTGGCAAGGTCCACGTTGCCGCCGCACACCAGGACGCCGATGCGCTCGGCCGGTTCCGGCCGATAGGCGCCTGACATCAGCGCCGAAAGCGCCGCCGCAGCCCCCGGCTCGATCGCCAGCCGCAGGTCCCGCCACAGCGCCTGCTGGGCAGTGCGGATCGCCTTGTCGGAAACGAGAACGACCTCGGCAACACCCTCGCGACAGATATCGAACACGAGATCGCCGGCACGGCGGGCGCCGAGCGAATCCGCCGCGATCGAATTGACCTCGATGTCGACCGGCTCACCGGCGGCGCGCGCCGCATGAAGCGTCGCCGCCCCTTCCGGCTCGACCCCAACCACCTTCACCTTGTCGCCGAACCAGCTGGCCGCACCCGCGATCAGCCCGCCACCGCCGACCGCGATCAGCACGGTGTCGAGGCCGAAGGTCTGCTCGTCCCATTCGAGCGCCAGCGTGCCCTGGCCGGCAATCGTTTGAGGGGAGTCGTAGGGATGCAGCTCCATCGCGCCGGTTTCCGCCACATAGGCGGCGCACAGCGCGGCGGCATCGGCATATTCGCTGCCCTCGACATGCAGGTCGGCGCCCAGCTCACGGATCCGCTCGACCTTAGCCGCGCTCGCCGTTTCGGGCACGAAAACCTTAGCTTGCCGGGCGAGCCGCGAGGCACCATAGGCCACCGCCGCGCCATGATTGCCGCCCGAAGCCGCCGCAAGGCCAGCGGGCGGGATATCGCGCGACAGCAGATTGTTGAACACGCCGCGCGGCTTGAACGAGCCCGCATGCTGCAGGCATTCGAGCTTCAGCGTCAGCGGCCGTGACAGACCAAAATCGCCGGCCGCCGTATGCAGCACCGGCGTGCGGCGCACGCGGCTGCGGATCCGGCTATAGGCCGCACGAATGGTGTCACGGTTGATGCTGTCGTTCATTGCTGTTCCTTCTCGCCCATCGAAACGCCGACCCGCGCATAAACGCGAATCATCACAAATACAACCATAGTGTGCAGAAGATTATCGGCGTTCTGTGTCCGCTTCAGGGCAACAGGAGCGCCGCCGCAGCCCGTACGACGAGCTGCAGCGCGATCAGCGCCAGCACAATTCTGAAGCCCTTGCGGAACGCCGCCTCGGGCATGCGGTCGAGCAGCTTCGAGCCGAACAGCGTACCAAGAAAGCCGGCGCCGATCATTGCGGCAATGAGCACGATCCACGGACCAAACGCAAAACCGAGGAAACCGAAGGCAAGCACCTTCAGCGCGTGCTGCAGGCTCATCAAGGTGGCATGGGTGCCGATCAGCGCCTTCTTCTCAAGCGGCTGCGGGGCAAGCAGCGCGGCGATAAACGGTCCCGTCGCGCCGACGAACATGGTCAGCACCGTCGAGGCAAACCCGCCGGCCGCCATCACGCCCGGTCCGGCGGTCGCAAGTTTCGGCTTGCTGCCCCAAACCGTCCAAAGAATGAACAACCCGACGACGAGCTTCAGCACCTGAGCCGGCAGGGCAAAGACGACCTGACCGCCGGCAATCGCGCCGAACACGGCGCCGACCGCGAACCACAACAGCAGCGGGCGATGCACATGGCGCGCCTGCACCGCCGCGCGCCCCACATTGGAGCCGAGCTGCACCACACCATGCACCGGGATGATCGCCAGCGCCGGCATCACGCTCGCCATCACCGCAAGCAATGCCACGCCGCCGCCGAGCCCGAAGGTCGCCGACAGCGCCGAAGTGAAGAAGCTGACGACGACGAGCAGCACCGCGATGAGCGGCGGCAGGTCGGCGGGAAGCAGAGAGAACTCGATGCCCATCGGCAATCCCTTACGGCGCTTCGAAGCGGGCGATGACCGGCACGTGGTCGGATGGCCGCTCCCAGTCGCGCGCGTCGGTCAGAACGCGCATACCGGCAAGCGCGACCTCAAGCGGCGGCGTCGCCCAGACATGATCGAGCCGGCGGCCGCGATTGGCCTTGCGCCAGTCCTTCGCCCGGTAGCTCCACCAGGTAAACAGCTTCTCGTCTTCGGGCACGAAGCGGCGCATGACGTCGATCCAGCCGCCGGCGGCGATGATCGAATTCAGCCGCTCGGTCTCCGGCGGCGTATGGCTGACCACTTTCAAAAGCTGCTTGTGCGACCACACATCATGCTCGAGCGGCGCGACGTTGAGATCGCCGAGGAGCACCGCCGGCCCCTCAGTCTCCGCGCCTTGCAGCCAGTCGCGCATCTCGTCGAGATAGGCGAGCTTGTGGGCGAACTTGTCGTTCACCTCCGGGTCCGGCTCGTCGCCGCCCGCCGGCACGTAGAAATTATGCACCACCAGATCGGTGCCGCCGAACGGCACCGACACCGACAGATGCCGCGCATCGCCCTTGTCGCACAGATCGCGCCGGTCGATGACGGTCAGCGGCCGCCGCGAGAGAACGGCAACGCCGTGATAGCCCTTCTGGCCGTTCACCTCGATGTGCTCATAGCCGAGCTTGCGGAACGCCTTGGTCGGGAACGCGTCGTTCGGACACTTGGTCTCCTGCAGGCAGATGACGTCCGGCGCCTCGTCGGCGATCAGCTTCTCGACGAGCGGCGCGCGAAGCCGCACCGAGTTGATGTTCCAGGTGGCAAGGGTCAGACGGTCGGACATGGGGAGTGCAGTGCTTTCGTGACGGGAAACGGAACCGATCATATAGCCCGATTCGCCCGCCCGGCGAGGCCCGCTGCGCGCAGGTTTGCGCTCAGGCCGCGCCGTAGTCGCGATGACCGAACAGCGCGCTGCCGACCCGCACATGGGTGGCGCCGAACTGCACCGCCGTCTCGAAATCCGCCGACATGCCCATCGACAGCGCGGAGACCCCGATCTTGTCGGCAAGCTTTTGCAGCAGCGCGAAATGCGGTCCCGGTACGTCCTCGAACGGCGGAATGCACATCAGCCCCTCGATGGTCAGCCCGTGCTCGTCGCGGCAGCGCTGCACGAAGGCCTCCGCTTCGTCCGGCAGCACACCCGCCTTTTGCGGCTCCGCGCCGGTATTGACCTGCACGAAGAGGCGCGGATGGCGGTTCTGCCGCGCCATTTCCTCGGCCAGCACCCGGGCGATCTTGTCGCGGTCGACGGTGTGAATGACGTCGAACAGCTCGACCGCTTCACGCGCCTTGTTCGACTGCAGCGGTCCGATCAGATGCAGCTCGATATCGGGATGGTCGGCGATCATCGCCGGCCATTTGCCCTGCGCTTCCTGCACGCGGTTTTCGCCGAAGATACGCTGTCCGGCGCCGATCACCGGACGGATCGCATCGGCGTCGAAGGTCTTCGATACGGCGACCAGCGTCACCGAACCGGCGGGACGCCCGGCGTCCTTTTCAGCAACCGCGATGCGCTCGCGGATTTCCTCGAGCCGCGCCGCGGCATCCGCATGAATATCTGCCGTCATCCAGAAAACCCGCCCTTGTCGAGAAATGCCTGTTCCGCCGCGCTGCTCTCGCGCCCGAGCACGGCGTTGCGATGCGGAAACCGACCGAAGCGGCGGATCGCATCGAGATGCTTGTAGGCCCAGAACAGACCCTCGTCATCGCCCGATGCCATGAAAAGATCGACCGCCCGCTCCTGGTCGGCGATGTCCTCGGAATGCTCGAACGGCAGGAAAAAGAAGCGCCGCACATTGACCGGGAACACCTTGTCGAAGCCCTTCGCCAGTGCCTGATCGGCAACGTCGCGCGCCTTCTCGTCGCCGGCAAAGGCCTTGGCGCTGTCGCGGAACAGGTTGCGCGGGAACTGGTCGATCAGGATCAGCAGCGCCATCGAGCCATGCGGCCGCTTCGCCCAGTGATCGAGCTCGCCGACAAGCGCCGCCTCGACCGCGTCGCCGAATTGATCGCGGATCGCCGCGTCGAAGGCCTCGTCCTTGGCGAACCACTTCGCCGGGCCCGCGCGCCACCAGAAATCGAGAACGGCAAACGGATCGGCGTTGCTGGCAGTCATGGCGTGCTCCTTCGAAAAACTGTGATTATCCGCGCGGGCCGGTAAAGCCGGAAATCGCCAGCGGATTGTCGGTCATGGCTTGAGGGTCCGGCGTATCCGGTGCCAGCGCACCGGTGAACGCGTCGAACATGCGCCGGATAAACCCTTCCGGCATGTCGCGCGTGATGAAGACGAGCCGCGTGCGATGGTCGTCATCGGGCCAGGCCGCCAGAGTCGCCGGCGGATGGAACACCTGCTGCACCCCGTGCACCACGACCGGATGATCCGGGTCCTCGGCAATCTTGATCACGCCCTTCACGCGCAACAGCTTCGGCCCGTGCGCGGAGCGCAGCAGATCGAGAAACATCTCGAGCGCGGTCGCCGGCACCGCCCGATCCGTCGCCAGCGTGAAGGCGCGGATGCGATCATCATGACGGTTTACATCGTAATGATGGTGGGCGTGACCGTCATTATGAGATTTATGACCATTCTCATGTCCATCAAGAGGATGATCATGGTTCCCGTGATCATGGCTGGCCTGATCGCGGAACGCCTCGTCGTTGAGCCAGCGCGCGACGTCGGGGATCTTGCGTTGTGGATCATAGAGGCCGCAGGAAAGCAGCGCCTCCGTCGTCGCTTCTCCCGCCGGCGCATCGAGCACCGGCGCGCCCGGATTGAGCCGCTTGAGACGCGCCAGCAACGCCGGCAGCGTGTCCGCGGCCTCCACCAGGTCGGTTTTGGTGAGCACCAGCCGATCGGCAACGGCCACCTGCTTCACCGCCTCATCCTGCGTGTCGAGAGTGGCCATGCCGTTGACCGCGTCGACCACCGTCACCACCCCGTCGAGCCGGTAGCGCAGCACCAGATAGGGATGCCCCATCACCGCGTGCAGGATCGGCGCCGGGTCGGCAAGGCCGGTCGTTTCGATGACGATGCGCGACAGATGGTCGAGACGGCCATTGTCGAGCCGGCGCAGAAAGTTCTCCAGCGTCGTCACCAGATCGCCCCGGATGGTGCAGCACAGGCACCCCGACGACAGCTCGACGATACCGTCGTCGGCCTCCTCGACCAGCAGATGGTCGAGGCCGATCTCGCCGAACTCGTTGATGATGACGGCCGCATCCGACAGCGCCGGATCTTTCAGGAGCTGGTTCAGGATCGTCGTCTTGCCGGCGCCGAGAAAGCCGGTGAGGATAGTGATCGGGATCGGATCGCGCTGCGGACGCCGTGCCGGCTCGTTCATGTCGCCTGTTCCTAATTCGCCGCTATCGGCCGCAAGAGAGCGACCCGCCGCCTTGCCCGCGGACGCGTCTCCGCCAGCCCCGGCAGGTTCCGCGCCAGCTCCCGCTATCGCGGCCGGGGCTGCGGCACGGGGACTCCGCCAACCATCTTGGGATAGGTAGCGATCATCGCCGCGCCCGGCAACAGCGCAGCCGGTCGGGCGACGTTGGATTGACCCGCGGCCTTGGCAAACAGGCTACCGCCCGGGCTCGCCGACGCGGCCGGCGCGGAAACCATGCGAACCGGATGCGGCTCGGGAAGCGGCACCCCGCGACCGCTGCCGGCCATGTTGACACCATCGATCGGCGAGAGATGACGGCGCGGCGAAACATCGTCGGCCCCGCCGGTGAAGACACGCACCGTGACATAGCCCCGCGGCGGCCCGACAAGACGGGTCAGCACCTCTTCGGCGCTGATCGTCGCTTCCTTGTCGTTCTTGCCCTTCTTCTTTTTCTTCGCCTTCGCGGTTGTTATCGCGACACCGGGCAGCACAGGACGGATACGGTTGGCGCTCGCATAGCCGAGCGCCGGTCCGCTCGTGCCGCCCGAGGCGCCGCGCCCGTACTGCGCCAGCAGCTCCTCGATCTTCGGCTTTTCACCCTGGCGGCAATAACCGCTCGGCGGCGATCCATAACCGCGCCCGCTCGGCAGTGCGGCAAGCGTCTTGCTGGCGCCGAACAGCCGCGACCGGCCGAAGCCCTTGTCGAGCAGTTCGGCGGCAACCGCGGCGCGCTCATAGCCATTGCGCGCGCCGAACACCACGACCACGTAGCGCCGGCCGCCGCGCTTCGCCGTCGCGACGAGGTTCAGCCCGGCATCGCAGATATAGCCGGTCTTCATGCCGTCGGCGCCCTGATAGTGGCGCAACAGCACATTGTGAGACTGCAGGGTGCGCTTGCCGTGCTGGATCGCAGCGATGCGGAAATAGTGATAATATTCAGGGAATTCGCGGATCAACGCCTGCGCCAGCAGGCCCATGTCGCGCGCCGTCGTGACCTGCCGCTTGTCGGGCAAGCCGTTCGGATTGGTGAACCGCGTATCGCGCATGCCGAGCCGGGCCGCGTGCGCATTCATCGCCGTGACGAAAGCCGGCTCGGACCCGCCGACCGCCTCGGCGATCGCCACCGCGACATCGTTCGCCGATTTGACGATCATCATCTTCAAAGCGTTGTCGAGGGTGAGTATGGTGCCGGCCTTGAAGCCCATCTTCGACGGCGGCTCCTTGCGCGCATTGTCGGAATAGACCACCGGCGAGGTCAGCTTGAGCGTGCCGTCGCGCAGCGCGTGGAACGCCACATAGGCCGTCATCAGCTTCGTCACCGAAGCCGGATGCCACAGCCGGGTCGCGGCCTTCTCCTCGACCACCGTCCCGTTCGAGGCATCGAACACCACATAGGCGGCAACCTCGGCACGCGCGGCCGGCGCCATACCGACCGTGAGGCCGATGGTCGCGATCAGCGCGGTGAGGCGGATTATCTGAGACGCGCGCACGAACGCCGGGAAGGCGCGGGAAAGCTGGGTCTTAAGCACGATGGCCCGTTCCTCGGTCGAAAAATGATTGGGTTCCAGCCCGGCGCGCCCCCGATTGGCCCGAGCGGCGCAACCCTAACGCACTTGGCCCACCTCTGACAAATGCCGGCGAATCCGCCATGGCACTGAAACACGGCATTTTTTCGTCCAGACAACCTATCCCGCACCGGCATATGTTTTTTTCCGGATGAAAGGTTGAGCTTGTCGTCGACTTCGGGCCATAGTCCGCTCCAGACATACATCGAAAGTCTGACAAAGGGAGAACGTCACATGCTCAAAGGACGGACAATTCTGAAGTCGCTGACCGCCGCCGCGGTTGGCACCGCGCTTCTGGTATCGCTCGCTCCGACCGCGACCCGTGCCGCCGAGGAGCAGAACTTCCTGCTCGCCACCGCCTCGACCGGCGGCACCTACTATCCGGTCGGCGTCGCGCTTGCCACCCTCGTCAAGGTCAAGCTGCAGCCCAAGCAGAAGATCAACATGTCGGCGATCAACTCGGCCGGTTCGGGCGAGAACATCAAGCTGCTGCGCGAGAACGAAGTGCAGTTCGCCATCGTCCAGGGCCTCTATGGCGCCTACGCCAAGAACGGCTCCGGCCCGCTGAAGAACGACGGCCCGCAGAAGAACCTGCGCTCGATCTCCATGCTGTGGTCGAATGTCGAGCACTTCGTGGTCAAGAAGGCCGACGCCAAGACCGGCACCATCGAGGACATGAAGAACCTCGCCGGCAAGAAGGTCTCGATGGGCAAGCAGAACTCGGGCACCATCGGCTCCAATCGCACCATTCTCGGCAATCTCGGCATCAACATGGATGAGACCTACGATCTCGCCTATATGGGCTACGGCCCGTCGGCCGACGCCATGCAGAACGGCCAGATCGAAGCCATGTCGACCCCGGCCGGCGCGCCGGTTTCCGCCGTCACCCGCGCCTTCGCGGCGATGGGCGGCGACATCGCCGTGCTCAACTTCACCGACGAGCAAATGAAGGCCGCCAATGGCGACTTCGACGAACTGTGGACCCGCTTCGTCGTTCCCGCCGGCACCTATCCGGGCCAGGAAGCCGACATCAACACCATCGCCCAGCCGAACTTCCTCGCCGTGCGTGATGATGTGCCGGAAGAGACCATCTACCTGATCACCAAGACGATCTACGAGAACCTCGCCTTCCTGCAGTCGATCCATCCGGCCACCAAGGCGATGAGCATCGAGCGTGCTATCGCCGGTCTGCCGCTGCCGCTGCATCCGGGCGCGATCCGCTACTACGAAGAAGCGGGCGTCGCCGTTCCCGACCGTCTGAAGCCGTAAGTCTCGTCGGCTTCGACCAGCAAGACAAAGAGGGCCGGACACGCTGCTTCGACAACGGGTCCGGCCTTTTTCATGGCCACCGGCGGGTCTGAACGCCGCAAGAATTGACGGGGACAGGAATGGGCAGCGACACCAAGATCGATCCGGCCGGCGGCAACCCGGCGGCGGAGGCGAGCGACGCCGGCGGCATGGACGTCTTCCACGACGATCCCCGGCTGAGAGACACGATCTTCGGCCATCTGTTCTTCTGGGGCGCGGTCGCCATTTCCCTGTTCCACATCTGGGCGAACATCTTCGGCACGTTGTCGACCCTGTGGCTGGCCGGCATCCACTTCGCCGGGCTCGCCTTCCTGTGCGCCCTGCGCTTCCCGCTCTGGCACGCCAAATCCGACAGCCGCCTCGCACTTGCCGTCGATATCGTCTTCGGTCTCGCGCTGGCGCTCGGCACCGTCGTCCTGGTCGGCTCGGAAAACGCCATCTATGCCCGCGGCGTACACCTGTCGACGCTGGAATGGGTGCTCGCCTTCCTGACCATCTTCGGCGCTATCGAACTGACCCGCCGCACCACCGGCTGGATCATCCCGGTGCTGATCCTCATCGCGCTGACCTACGTCACCTGGTGGGGCTCGGAGATCAGCGGCGTCTTCAAGTTCTCCGGCCTCTCCATCGAGACCGTCGTGTTCCGCTCGATCTTCGCCGACGAGGGCATGTTCGGTATCATCGGCCGCATTTCGGCAAGCTTCGTCTTCCTGTTCATCCTGTTCGGCGCCTTCCTTGTGCGCTCCGGCGCCGGTGATTTCATCATCGACATCGCCCGCGCGATTTCTGGCCGCATGACCGGCGGCCCCGGCTTCGTCGCCGTCATCGCCTCCGGACTGACCGGCACCATCTCCGGCTCGGCCGTCGCCAATACCACCTCGACCGGCGTCATCACCATTCCGCTGATGAAGCGCTCCGGCTTCCCGCCGCGCTTTTCCGCCGGCGTCGAGGCCGCCGCCTCGACCGGCGGCCAGCTGATGCCGCCGATCATGGGCGCCGGCGCCTTCGTCATGGCGACCTACACCCAGATCCCCTATCTCGACATCGTCGCCGTCAGCTTCCTGCCTGCCTTCGTCTATTTCCTCTCGGTCGCCTTCTTCGTGCGCATCGAGGCAAAGCGCTCCAACATCGTCGTCTCCGCCGACGACGCGCCGAAGCTGATGGACGTGCTGCGCCGCGGTGGCCCGGCCTTTTTGATCCCGATTGCCGTCCTCATCGGCCTCCTCGTCTACGGCTTCACACCGACCTATGCCGCCGGCTGGGCGATCCTGTCGGTCGTCGTCGCCTCGTGGCTGACTCCGAACCGCATGGGCCCGAAGGCCATCGCCGAAGCGCTCGCGCTCGGCGCCCGCAACATGATCACCACCGGCGTGCTGCTGATCGCCGTCGGCCTGATCGTCAACGTCATCGCCATGGCCTCCATCGGCAACACCTTCTCGCTGATGATCACCGAGTGGGCGAGCGGCAACCTGCTGGTCGCCATCGTGCTGATCGCGCTTGCCTCGCTGGTGCTCGGCATGGGCCTGCCGGTGACCGCCGCCTATATCGTGCTCGCCACTCTGTCGGCGCCGGCCCTGCAAACCCTCATCCTCAACAACATGTACGATCCCGCCGTGATGGACGCGGAGATGATCCAGGCGATCGCCAATGGCACGCTGGCCGAGACCGTCAAACCGTTCTTCCTGCTGGTCGACCCGGAAGCCTTTGGAAAACTCGCCCAGCCGATGGCGCTCGCCGACGCGCAAGCGCTGTTCGCGCTGCTGCCGCCGGAAATCCTCGACCAGATCCACGCCGGCGCGCGCAACGAGCTGCCGGCTTCGGTGCTGACCGGTGCACTCCTGTCGGCGCACATGATCGTCTTCTGGCTCTCCCAGGACTCCAACGTCACACCACCGGTCTGCCTGACCGCCTTTGCGGCCGCCGCGATTGCGAAGACCCCACCAATGCGCACCGGCATCACCGCCTGGAAGCTCGCCAAGGGGCTTTATCTGGTGCCGATCCTGTTCGCCTACACGCCGTTCCTGACCGGTACGCCGTTCGAGATGGGGATGATCTTCCTGATCGCCACGCTCGGCGTCTACGCACTCGGCGCCGCGATCGAGGGCCACATGGAAGCGCCACTCAACTGGCCGCTGCGCATTCTGCTCGGCGCAGCCGGCATCGCGCTCGTCTGGCCGAACACGCCGCTTCTCGAGATCGGAGGCGCCATCGTCGTCCTCACCATCTTCGGCTTCAACATCGCCGCCGACCGCAAGGCGCGCAAAGCGGCCGCCTAACAACAGCACCGCACACCGAACCCGTTTCCAACAATGCCGCAGGAGAAATCCCCCTTGCGGCGGGTGCGGCGTGCGTTACTTTCCATGCCACAACCATCCCCGGCGCTTCCCGCCGTCAGACCAGGATCCCGCCATGCCGATCGTCAATCGTTTCGCCGCGCTCCACGATGAAATCGCCGACTGGCGTCAGGACATCCACCAGAACCCGGAGCTGCTGTTCGACGTTCACCGCACGGCGGATACGGTCGCCAAAAAGCTCGCCGAATTCGGCGTCGACGAAGTGGTCACCGGCATCGGCCGCACCGGCGTCGTCGGCATCATCAAGGGCTCGAATGGCGGCGGCGGCAAGGTCATCGGCCTGCGCGCCGACATGGACGCCCTGCCGATCCACGAGAAGACCTGCAAGCACTACGCCTCCAACGTCGAAGGCAAGATGCACGCCTGTGGCCATGACGGCCACACGGCGATGCTGCTCGGCGCCGCGAAATATCTCGCCGAGACGCGCAATTTCGCCGGCACGGTCGCGCTCATCTTCCAGCCGGCGGAAGAAGGTGGCGGCGGCGGCAACGAGATGGTCAAGGACGGCATGATGGAGCGTTTCGCCATCGAGGAAGTCTACGGCATGCACAATTATCCCGGCATGCCGATCGGCACCTTCGCGATCCGCCCCGGCGCGCTGATGGCCTCCGCCGACCGCATCACCATCGATATCCAGGGCGTCGGCGGCCATGCCGCCAAGCCGCACAAATGCGTCGATCCGATCCTCGTCGGTGCGCATATCGTCACCGCCGTGCAGTCGATCGCGTCGCGCAGCGTCGATCCGCTCGAATCCGCCGTCGTCTCGATCACCATGTTCCAGGCCGGCTCGACCGACAACGTGATCCCGCACACCGCCTATCTGCACGGCACCGTGCGCACGCTGAAACCCGAGATCCGCGATCAGGTCGAAAAGCAGCTCGCCCATGTGGTCGAATCGACCGCAGCGACCTTCGGCGCCAAGGCAAAACTGACCTACGAGCGCGACTACCCGGTCACCGTCAACGACGCCGAAAAGGCCCGCTTTGCCGCCTCGATCGCGGAAAAGATCGTTGGCCCCGACAAGGTCGACGCCAACGTCACCCCCGTGATGGGCGGCGAGGATTTCTCGTTCATGCTGGAAGCCCGCCCCGGCGCCTTCATCTTCATGGGCAATGGCGAAAGCCGCGACCTGCACCACCCGGAGTACGACTTCAACGACGAAGCGATCCCCTTCGGCTGCTCCTACTGGGTCACTCTTGCCGAGACCGCGCTGCCTACCGGCAGATAAGACGGGCAGGTAAGCCGGATCAGGCCGGCATCGTCATCGGCGCGAACATCAACGCAAGCATGAGAAGCGAGATCGCGCCGATCCAGGCCGCGACGATGCGCAACGCGATCGGCACCCAAACCCACGGGTAGCTGTTGCGGATGACGGCGAACACCACCGCCAGATAGGCAACGCTCAGACCCGCGCCGACGAAGGAGCCGAAAAAGGTGATCGCCCGATCGCCAGGCGGCCCCGGATCGGGCACCGACGCCGTCCCGATCCACAGTCCCCCAAACGCCAGGACGGCAAGCGCCAAAGGCAGCAGGCGGCCGGGCAGAAGCGCCGCCAGCACGCAGGCCGCGACCGCCGTCGCATACATCGCCTCGTAGGGCTCGAACGGCACACCGTCCGCGACCATCGCGCCGAGCATGGTGAGAAGAAACGCACCGGTCAGCCAGCCCAGCTGGCGGCGCAGATAGCCTCCGGCCAGTACGCCGAGGCCGAGCAGCAGAAGGATCTGCGCCGGCTCCGAAAGCGGATGCTGCAGCCCGATAAAGAACCCTTCGAGACCCGAGGCCGGTTCATGCGCCAGCGCGGAATTCGACCACGCTACGAAGAGTGCCAGCGAAGCGAACAGCCGCCGCGTCAAGGTCAGGCCATGCCAGTCAGGAAGGCGACGCCGGCCAGCGAAATCACGCCGCCGGCAACCCGCACCGCCTTGCGGCCGATCGGCCAGCTGACCAGCAGACCGAATGCGATGCCGGTGAGATGCAGCAGCCCGGTCGCGATCACGAAACCCACCGCAAAGGCAAAGGCGTTCGCCGTTGCCGGCAGTTCGGTGCCGTGGGCGTAGCCGTGGAACACGGCGAAGCCACCGACGATGAGCGCGGCGATCCAGATCGGCGGGCGCACCGCGAACACGATCATCAGGCCAAGCACCACCGCCGACAGCGCGATTCCGGTTTCAACACCGGGGACGGGAATGCCGAGAATGCCGACCACCGCGCCAAGCGCCATCACGAGCGGAAAAACCACCGGGAGCAGCCAGATCGCCGGCGCGCCGAGAAAGGCGCCCCACAGGCCGACCGCCACCATCGCCGCGACATGATCCCAACCGAGGATCGGGTGCGTGAAGCCGCTGACGAAACCGCCGCCATATCCCCCACCCGTATGGGCGAGCGCCGGGCCGGCGACGAGCGATACGGCCAGAGCCAGCACGGGCATCAGCACGGACGCGCGACAAAGTTTCATGGGATGTGCTCCGAATTCTTCGTGGTCTGCCCGGACGGCGAGCAGCACCATCGACCCTGACACATTCATCGCGCGGAATTCAAGAATTCTGGGGCCTACGCATTTGAGGCGCCTATCGCCATTCCAGCGCCGGGACACTGCGGAGCGCACCCCAAAACACAAAAAACCCGGCACGAAGGCCGGGTCTTTTTGAGATTGGTTGCGGGGGTAGGATTTGAACCTACGACCTTCAGGTTATGAGCCTGACGAGCTACCGGGCTGCTCCACCCCGCGTCAATTCCGTGCCGATTTTGAGAGAACGGCTGCGCCGCCGGACCTCGCGATTGGCTTCGCGTCGGCAACGCACGCCTCATGTAGCAAATGCCGGTGGCGATTTGAAGGGGGTCGTCGTCATTTTTTTGTCATGCACAAAAAACGATGCGCCGCACCACGCGCAGCCGGCAACGCGGCCCGGTGTGTCGGGGCTTTTTCGTTGTCGGGCGCAGCCAAACGTGGCAAAGGCGACGCCATGAACTACCGCCACATCTATCACGCCGGCAATTTCGCCGATGTCGTCAAGCACGCGACGCTCGCGCGCATCATCGTCTATCTGACGAACAAGCCGGCGCCGTTCCGCGTCATCGACACCCATGCCGGCATCGGGCTCTATGATCTCGCCGCCGACGAGGCCGAGCGCACCGGCGAGTGGCGCGACGGCATCGGCCGCGTGCTCGCAGACCCTGCGCCTGCCGAGATCGCCGAACTGCTGAAACCCTATTTCGCGGTCCTGTCGGCGGTAAACGCCGACGGCGACCTGCTCGCCTATCCCGGCTCGCCGGAACTCGCCCGCCACCTGACCCGCAAATCCGACCGGCTGACGCTGGTTGAAAAGCACCCGCGCGACTTCGAGACGCTGGCCGCACTCTATGCCGGCAACCGGCGGGTCAAATGCATCGAGCTCGACGGCTGGCTGGCGCTTGGTGCCTTCCTGCCGCCGAAGGAAAAGCGCGGCCTCGTGCTCATCGATCCCGCCTTCGAGGACAGCGCCGAATTCGACAATCTGGCAAATGGGTTGATCGCCGGCCACAAGCGCTGGCCGACCGGGATCTATTGCGCCTGGTATCCGCTGAAGAACGAGAAGGCCGTCGCGCGCTTCACCGCAAAGCTCGCCAAGGCCGGCATTCGCAATATCCTTAAGGTCGATTTCGCCGTCGCCCGGCCCGATGCCGACGGCCCGCTCGCCGCGTCCGGCCTTCTCGTCATCAATCCGCCCTGGACGCTCGCCGACGAGCTGCACGCGATGCTTCCCTGGCTCCTTGAGCGCATGAAGCGCGGCCCCGGCGCCTATGCGAGCGTCGATCAGCTGGTGCCGGAATGACACAGAGGTGCGGCTTGCCGTCCCGCCATCCCCGCCGCACTCTTGACCTTGACCGGGCGCTGCCGCATCGTCGCAACACATTGCGCACCATCCCCTTGGAGATCGTCATGCACCGCGTCCTTCGCCCGCTCGTCCGCTCTGCAATCCGTCTGGCGGGTGCCGTGTTCCTGGCGGCTGCAGCGCTCGCCGCACCGGCCAGCGCGGCCGACTACTACGGCGGCGACTATTCCGAGCGCATTCCGGCCTGCGACGACGCCAAGGTGCAGAGCACGATCGCCAGCCGCTTCGCCAAGGCCGACCGCGAGTATTGGCGCGAGATCGACGCTATCGAGGCGATCGATGCCATTCGCCAGTCTGGCTACAAGGTCGACAATCCGAGCCCGCTCGCCCGGCGCTATTGCCACGCCCGCGTTGCCATGAGCGACGGCCGCACCCGCACCATGTATTACATGATCGAGGAAGACGCCGGCTTCGTCGGCAAGTGCTGGAACGTCGAGTTCTGTATCCGCGGCCTCGACCGCTGGCACATCTACGATCCGACCTGCCGCACGGTGCGCCCGTAGCGCATGCGCCGACACACGATGACCGCCATGCTGCGCCCGCTGGCCGCAAGCCTCGCCTTCGCGCTGGCGCTCATTGCCGCGCCGGCGGCTCATGCCGACCGCGCCGGCAGTTTCGATTTCTACGTGCTGTCGCTGTCCTGGTCGCCGAGCTATTGCGAGGCAGAAGGCCGCGACGCCAACCGCGCGCAATGCGCTTCCGGCCGACCTTTCGCCTTCGTCGTGCACGGGCTGTGGCCGCAATACGAGCGCGGCTGGCCGCAGGACTGCCAGACCCGCTATCGCACCAGGCTGAGCCGCGACGAAGTCAGCCACCTGCTCGACATCATGCCGAGCCAGAACCTGATCTTTCACGAATGGCGCAAGCACGGCACCTGCACCGGGCTGGCGCCGGACGCCTATTTCACCCTGCTGCGCAATGCGCGCGACAAAGTCCGCATCCCGCCGGCCTTCGACCGCATCGAGAAATACGTCATGGTCAGCCCCGGCGCCGTGGAAAGCGCCTTTCGCAAGGCCAACCCGGGTCTCGATGGCGACGAGATCGCGGTCACCTGCGACCGCCGTCGGCTGCGCGAGGTGCGCATCTGCTTCACCCGCGATCTGGAATTCCGCGCCTGCCCGGAGATCGACCGCAAGGCCTGTCGCAATACGAAAGTGGTGCTGCCGCCCATACGCGGCGGGCAATGAGCGAGGCGGCCAGTAAACGCGCAAGGAGCATAGGATGATGCAGCGGCTCTTTCAGCGTCTCGCGCTTGCGGCGCTCCTTGCGTCCGGCCTCGCCGGCGCCGCCTCTGCGGAGTCGCAAAAGACCTTCAAGGACTGGTCCGCCTCCTGCCCCGACGAGACCCGCTGCAACGCGGTTACCGTGATCGCCACGCCGGGCTCGGCATCCGCCGACTACGTGCTGCATTTCGACCGCGCAGCCGGCATCAACGCGCCGTGGACGCTCGGCGTCGCCATGTCCGTCCATCTGATGGACCGCGCCCGCCCGATCGAGATCCGCATCGACGACAACGCACCGATCACGCTGCGCGCAGGCACCGGCTACGGCCCCTATGGCGCGGTCAACGATTTCTACCTGACCGACCCGCGCATGGCCTCGGTGATCGCCGACCAGATGACCGCCGGCATGGCCATGCGGATTTCCTATATCGACGTCACCGGTAGCCCGGTCGATCTCGATTTCTCGCTAAGCGGTCTGTCGGCATCCCTGTTGTGGATCGACGAGCGTCAGGACCGGGTCGGCGACAAGCGCCGCGTCGCCGCCCCCGCGCATCTCGGGCCGGCGCCGCACGTCGCCGCCACAGACATCGCCGCCGCCGGCGGAATGCCGCCGCAGGTGCTCGATCTCCATCGCACCCGCAGCGACTGCGAGGACCCGCACAGCACGACGCTCGGCCAGATCGAACCGCTGATCGCGCCGTTGTCGGGCACCGCGATCCTCTACGCGATCCCCTGCACGGCGCATGCCTACAACATCACCTATCGGCTCTATGTGGTGGAATCGGGCGAGATCGGCGGCACGGAAACGCTCTATTTCGCCGACTACAGCGACACGCACGGCTGGATCGGCACCGATCTTCTGTTCAATGTGTCGTTCGACGGCGCGACCAAGACGCTGACCGCCTTCTACAAGGGGCGCGGGCTCGGCGATTGCGGCACGTCGGGTACCTGGCAGTGGAAGGGCCACGCCTTCGCACTCAAGGAGTATCGCGCCTGGAGCCGCTGCGACGGCAGCCACGGACCCGGCGACTGGCCGCGCGTCTTTCCCGCGCGCCCGTGAGGGCGTTTACAGCCGGTATCGGTGCGATGTCCGGTTGATCCCGTCGAACGCCTCGGTGATCGGCCGCAGATGCTCCCAGCGCAGGAAGCGATAGGACACATCAAGCGTCTGCATCGTGTGTTCGATGAGGACCGGCGAGCGCTCCAGGAGCTTGCTGAAGCGGCGCATTTCCGGCGTATCGATATAGGGCTGGGCGCAGATCATCAGCGCCAGTGACAGGATTGCAGTTCGAACGATCATGGCTTCATCCGCCAGGTATCGGGCATTTTTTCGTTTCTTGGGCACCAGAGCAGTGCCGCGCACATCGCGGGCTTTTCGGTGCCGCGCATTTACGCTTTGATAAGCATACCGAATCCTTACCCGATGTACACTGAAGGTTGTGCACAAGGTAAACACGCAAGCTCCAAAGGGGAGATCAGACATGGTGTTCGGATCCGTTCCATCGATGCCGTCGATGCGCAACGCGCGTTCGAGGGATCTTGCCGACGACATCGACTTCGAAATCCAGGGCGCGGAGATGCAGTTCGTCGAGATCGAACTCGATCCGGGCGAATCCGCCGTCGCCGAGGCCGGCGCGATGATGTTCAAGGCGCCGTCGATCACCATGAACACGGTGTTCGGCGACGGCTCAACCTCGTCCGGCGCCGGCGGCTTCCTCGACAAGCTGGTCGGTGCCGGCAAGCGGCTCGTTACCGGTGAGAGCCTGTTCACCACCGTCTTCACCCATGAAGGCAGCGGCAAGGCCCGCGTCGCCTTCGCCGCCCCCTATCCCGGCCACATCCTGCCGATCAAGCTCGACACGGTCGGACGCAAGCTGATCTGCCAGAAGGATTCCTTCCTGTGCGCGGCGCGTGGCGTCCAGCTCGGCATTCACTTCCAGAAGCGTATTCTCACCGGCCTGTTCGGCGGCGAGGGTTTCATCATGCAGAGCCTGGAGGGCGACGGCTGGGTTTTCGTCCACATGGGCGGCACGCTGGTCGCCCGCGATCTGGCGCCGGGCGAGGAGCTGCATGTCGATACCGGCTGCGTCGCCGCCTTTACCGCCGATGTCGATTTCGATCTCGAGCGCGCCGGCTCCATCAAGTCGATGATCTTCGGTGGCGAGGGCGTCTTCTTCGCCCGCCTCACCGGCCCCGGCCGGGTCTGGCTGCAGAGCCTGCCCTTCTCGCGGCTTGCCGGACGCATGTTCGCCGCCATGCCGCAGGGCGGCGGCCGCGACGCCGGCGAAGGCTCGGTGCTTGGCGGCATCGGCCGCATGCTCGACGGCGACAACGGCTGATCCCGACGCACTGCCTCGAAGCCGCCCGAAAAAGAAACGGGACGCGAGACGCTTGCCGCGTCGAACGTCCCGTTTCCGGCCGTCGCCGGCCCCTGTATCGAAATGTCCCGCGCGAAACGCATTTACCGGGGCCTTCCAATGAAGACCCCGGTATGTCGCTGCGGATTGCTCCGGGAACAGGGAAAAAGAGACATCCGCAGCGAACGAGCCGGGCACCTGTGAAGCCCGGCCCGACCGTATCTACGCCGCCGGTCAGAACTTGTAGCTGAGACCGCCGCGCAGGATGTGCGTGTTGAGATCGGTGCTCACCGGCGTGTTGCCGATGACAGCCGTGTCCTTGCCAAAATCCGAGTAGAGATACTCGACCCGGGTCGAGACGTTCTCCGTCAGCATGGCCTCGGTGCCGGCACCCAGCGTCCAGCCGAGCTTGGTCTCGCGATCCGACCCGGTCGGCACCGTGGTCTTCACGCCGGCAAGCGCGGCACCGCCCGTGCCATAGACGAGGAACTGGTCGATCGTGACGCCGGCCTTGCCGCGCACCGTCGACATCCAGTCGATCTCGTTCTCGACGGTGGCGCCGCCAACCGTGCTCTTCGGCTTGATGTCGGTCGCCATCAGATCGGCTTCCGCACCGACGACCACATTCGGCGCCACCTGCACGTTGTAGCCGACATGGCCGCCGCCGACGGCTCCGCCGTCAGTGTCCTTGTAGGCGCCGCCCGGCAGCGAGCCCTTTGCCTTGCCCCAGCCGTAGCCGAGGTCGACACCGGCCTGGAAGCCGGTCCAGTTCGGGCCTGCCGGTTGTGCTTCCGAAAAGCCCTGATCGGCCGGTTCCGGCGCCTGGTATTCGCCGAGGTCGGCGGCAAGAGCCGTGCCGCCAAGAGCGACAATCGCGATACCCGTCGTCACGCTGTGTTTCAAAAACTGCCGCATGATGTCCTCCTGAACGCGGTACGAATGCAGGCCCGCGCGAACGTCGAACGAGCGCACCCCAAAGCCTGCGGAAATGTCTGGATCGAACGACAGCGGTATCGTCGGCCCGCCGCCCGTTCACCCGGCGCCCGCATAGCTGCCGGCGTCCGATTGGAGTGAGGGTGATCCCGCAATGTGGCGGCCGTTTTCCCGGATCGTGACCGAACAAAGGCAATTCGAAGGTGTTTTCGAAGCGGCGTTAAGCCCTTCAACAGGGTGCTAACCGGGCGTTAACCATGATCGCGCGCCGCCGCCTTCACGCGGTTGCGATTAGCCGATTTTCGCAAACCCGTTCCCCCGCGCGCCCCGACCCCCTATATAGCGGAGAGCCGTCGCTGCGGGCGGCTGCCGACCATCGCCCCGACCCGTTCTCAAACCAGCGGCGCACCACCCCGTGATACTCGATTACGCAAGTCTGTTCGGCGGTTTGGCGATCCTTCTGGTCGCCGGCGACATTCTTGTGCGCGGCTCGGTCAGCATGGCGCAGGCCTTCGGCATCCCGACCCTGATCATCGGCCTGACCATCGTCGCCTTCGGCACCTCGGCACCGGAACTGGTGATCTCGTTGCGCGCCGCGCTCGAAGGTTCCGGCGGCATCGCGATCGGCAATGTGGTCGGCTCCAATGTCGCCAACGTGCTCTTGGTGCTCGGCGTCCCCTCGCTGATCGCCGCCACCCATTGCGGCGAGGAAGGCACCAGAAAGAGTGCCGTCTTCATGATCGCAGTCACGCTGGTCTTCATCCTGCTGTGCTATTTCGAGCCGCTCGGCCGCGCCGCCGGCATCGCCCTTCTCTTCCTGCTCGTCATCTTTCTCGGCGAGTCCGTGCGCACCGCCCGCCGCGCGCGTCGCGCCGGCCGCAGCCAGGCGGACCTCGAAGAGGAGTTCCTCGGCGAGGTCGAAGGCGTGCCGAAGGAAATCTGGGTCGCCACCCTGTTCATTTTCGCCGGCCTCATCGCGCTTCCCGCCGGCGCCAATTTCACCATCGACGGCGCGGTCGCCATTGCCCGCTCCTGGCATGTGTCGGATGCCGCCATCGCGCTGACCATCATCGCGCTCGGCACGTCGCTGCCGGAACTCGCCACCACCGTCATGTCGACGGTGCGCGGCCAGACCGCCGTCGGCGTCGGCAATATCATCGGCTCGAACATCTTCAACATCCTCGCCATCATGGGCACGACCGCGATCGTCGCCCCGGTGTCGGTGCCGGACGAAATCATGAGCTTCGACATATGGGCGATGCTCGGCGCCTCGTTGCTGCTGCTCGTCTTCGCCGCCATGTCGATAACGCTGCGCCGCTCGTCAGGCATCGCGCTCGTGTTGGCCTACGCCGGCTACATCGCACTTGTCTTCGCGTTGAACCGGATGGTCTGAGACCAGCCGTCCATTCCCGGAAGCCCCCCGGAGATCCCCATGACCCGTTCCGACACCTCACACCCCGTCGCTCTCGTCACCGGCGCCGCCCAGCGCATCGGCCGCGCCATCGCCAAGGACCTCGCCGCCAACGGCTACGCGGTCGCGATCCACTACCGCTCGTCGCGCGCGCCGGCCGAGGAACTCGCCGACGAGATCCGCGCCGCCGGCTACACGGCGGCAACCGTTCAGGCCGACCTTGCCGATCTGTCGAGTGTTGCCGGCGTCATGGCGGACGCGAACGCAGCGCTTGGCCCGGTCACGCTGCTGATCAACAACGCCTCGCTGTTCGAGAACGACGAGATCGGCGGCCTCGACATTGATCTCTGGCAGGCCCACATGGCGGTCAACCTGACCGCCCCCTGCCTCCTCGCCGAAGCGCTTGCCGCGCAATTGCCGGACGGCGCAGAGGGCAACGTCATCAATCTCATCGACCAGCGCGTCTGGAAGCTGACGCCGCAATTCTTCTCTTACACGCTGTCGAAATCGGCGCTGTGGTCGGCGACGAAGACGATGGCGCAGGCATTGGCGCCGCGTGTGCGCGTCAACGGTATCGGCCCCGGCCCGACGCTTGCCAACGAGCGCCAGTCGGCGGACGACTTCAAGAAGCAGACCGACGCTGTGCTGCTGCAGCGCGGCCCGGATCTCGCCGATTTCGGCCGCACCGTGCGCTACATCGTCGAGACCCGCTCGATGACCGGCCAGATGATCGCGCTCGACGGCGGCCAGCACCTCGCCTGGGAAACCCCCGACGTTGCCGGCATCGTCGAATAAAGCAGACGGGCGGGAAACCGGTTTCCCAGCGACCCCGGTCAAGCTAGACTCGCGCGGGCGACATTCGAACGAACGAGGAGGATCGGAGATGACGATCCGCGCCGCTTTTCTCGCGACCGCCCTTTTCACCGCATTCGGCACAACGCCCACACTGGCCGCCAATGCGGTCTCCTTCGACGCCGGCAAGTCCTGCATCACGGTGCTGTCGAGCGAATCCGACACGCTGATCTTCGCCGCCGCCTATGCGCTTGGCTTCAAGGATGCCGCGACCGGCGCCTCGCAGCCGATCGACCGCGCCGAGGTCCCGGGTGTGCTGCACGCCATCCGCGACCTGTGTATCGAGGATCCCGGCCTGACCTTCCGCGATGCGCTGATTGCCTACTCCGGCGCCGGCAAGACGACCGCCGCCGAGGCACCCGCCGCACCCTCCGCCGCACAAACGATCGCCGCGGACGGCCAGGCGCTCGTCGCCCGCTTCCTCGATCCGGCGACCGACCGCGCCGAACTCACCGCGTCCCTCAAGCCAACGCCGGACGACGTGCGCGCCATCTACGCCGAACCGCTCGCCACCGCGCTGATCGAGGGCTACGAGGCGCTCTATCAGCCGGGCGCCGCGATCGGACCGAAGGCCGGCCAGAGCGAATATATCGCGATCTTCGCGCCGCTCTCGGCACTGAAGGCCGGCGGCCCGGCGCTGAACAAATTCCCCGGTGGCTATGACCGCGTCCGCGCCTATATGAACGTGACCGACGGCGCCGACCCGATCGTCGGCCGCTTCAAATTCGTCAAGCCGGGCGAGACCAAAGGCATGGCCTTCGACGGGCTGATCCACGTCAACGGCCGCTGGGTCTTCATGCCGAAGCCATGGCGCGGCCTGAAACAATAGCCGGCCAACAAAGACAAGAATGAGCAAAGACGACTCGCCGACCAAGCCGCCAGAGGAGCCGGCCGCGCCACCACAGGACGAGGGCGCGGAAACACCCTCCGTGCGCCGTGGCGTCGAGGTCATCGCCGAGCACGTCAAGCGCCTGCCGAACAAGCCCGGCGTCTACCGCATGCTGAACGACGGCGGCGACGTGCTCTATGTCGGCAAGGCGCGCAGCCTGAAGAAGCGGGTGTCGAGCTACACCCGCCCGACCGGCCTGTCGAACCGCATCGTGCGCATGATCCAGGCGACCAGCGCGATGGAGTTTGTCACCACGCGCACCGAGACCGAGGCGCTGCTGCTCGAGGCGAACCTCATCAAGCGGCTGCGCCCGCGCTTCAACGTGCTGCTGCGCGACGACAAGTCGTTCCCCTACATCCTGATCGCCGAGGACCACGCCGCGCCGCAGATCGTCAAGCATCGCGGCGCCCACAAGCGAAAGGGTGCCTATTTCGGCCCCTTTGCGTCCGCCGGCGCGGTCAACCGCACCATCAACGCGCTGCAGAAGGCGTTCCTCATCCGCACCTGCTCGGACTCGGTCTATGAGAGCCGCACGCGGCCCTGCCTGCTGCACCAGATCAAGCGCTGCGCAGCGCCCTGCACCGGCGAGATATCGCTTCAGGACTATGCCGAGCTGGTGCGCGAGGCGAAGGCGTTTCTCTCCGGCAAGAGCCGCAAGGTGACGGCGGAACTCGGCGCGGCGATGGAAGCGGCGTCGGAACGCCTCGACTTCGAGCAGGCCGCCGTCTACCGCGACCGTCTCGCCGCGCTGTCGCACGTCCAGTCGCATCAGGGCATCAACCCGCACACCTTCGAGGAGGCCGACGTCTTCGCCGTGCATCAGGCCGGCGGCCAGACGGTCATCGAGGTGTTCTTCTTCCGCACCGGCCAGAACTGGGGCAACAAGGCGTATTTCCCGAAGGCCGACAAGGGAATGGCCGCCGACGAAGTGCTCGAAAGCTTCCTCGCCCAGTTCTACGACGACAAGCCCTGCCCGAAGCTGATCCTGCTGTCGGAGGATTTTTCCGAACGCGAGCTGCTCGCCGCAGCGCTGTCGGAAAAAAGCGGCCGCAGGATAGAGATCAGCATCCCCCAGCGCGGTGAAAAGAAGGACCTCGTCGGCCACGCGCTCGCCAATGCCCGCGAGGCGCTCGGCCGCCGGCTTGCGGAATCCTCGAGCCAGGCGCGCCTGCTCGAAGGCCTCGCCGAAGTGTTCGATCTCGACGCCGCCCCGCGCCGCATCGAGATCTACGACAACTCCCACATCATGGGCACCAGCGCCATCGGCGCCATGGTGGTCGCCGGGCCGGAAGGCTTCGTGAAGGGCCAGTACCGCAAGTTCAACATCAAGTCGGAAGACCTGACCCCGGGCGACGACTACGGCATGATGCGCGAGGTCATGCAGCGCCGCTTCTCGCGCCTGTTGAAGGAAGCCGGCCCGCGCGGCGGCGATGAGACCGAGACCGACAGCGAGGCCGGCGCGGACGAGGCGTCACACGCAGAAATCGGCCCCTGGCCCGACCTCTTGCTGATCGACGGCGGCCGCGGCCAGCTCCGCGCCGTTGCCGAGACGCTCGCGGATCTCGGCATCGACGATCTGCCGCTCGTCGGCGTCGCCAAGGGCCCGGACCGCAATGCCGGCCGCGAGACCTTCCACATGGATGGCCGCGACATGTTCATGCTGCCGATGCGCGATCCCGTGCTCTATTTCATCCAGCGCCTGCGCGACGAGGCGCACCGCTTCGCCATCGGCTCGCACCGCGCCCGGCGCAAGAAGGAGATGGCGAAGAACCCGCTCGACGATGTGCCGGGCGTTGGCCCGACCCGCAAGCGCGCGCTGCTGAAACATTTCGGCACGGCAAAGGCCGTCAGCCGGGCGGCCATCGAGGACCTGCAGGCCGTCCCGGGCATTTCAGCCGCCATGGCCGAAGTGCTCTATGACCATTTCCACGAGGGACACGAGTAGGAGTCAGGCATCGGCCGCGTGCCGGGCGAACCCGGCGCCCCGCGCATGGCCGATGGCGAAGCCGACCGCGAGCAGCATCGCAAGGATCAACCCGTAATCCTGCGGCACGCCGAAAAGCACCGCCGCACTGCCGCCGACCACGCCCCAGAGCGCCGGGATGATCAGCAGCCGGCGCGCGACGCGCCACGACCCCATCAGAAGCAGCCCGATCGAAAAAATCGTCGTCGGACAGGGAACGATGCCGAAGGTCGGGATGGCGGGGAAAGCCTGCCCGAAGACACGGCCCAGCAGCGGGTAGATCACGAGGGCATAGGCGACGAGCGCAAGGCCGATGATTGTTCGCGCATCCCGCGCCGGCGCGATCCGGAACCCCGGCGCGACGAACGGCACGGCTGCGAGCAGCAGGCCCTCAAGCACGAAGGCCGCGCCGAACACCCACGCCGCCGGCGTCACCGCCGTATAAAACGCCCAGTGGAAGCCGACGCCATTGACCAGCCACATGGCGGCAAGGATCGCGATAATGGCCGTCGTCGACCCGCGCGACGGGCGCAACAGCAAAGCCACTGCCAAAAGCCCGAGCCCGTAGGCCAGGATCGGCAACGGCCACACCGCATTATTCCAAGCGGTGAAAACCTCGAACAACTGCTCCTCGGTGAACGGCATGGCAGTCCCTCCGCATCGCACGACCGGCCTACGCCTGCGGCACCGCCGGCGCGTTGATGTGGGTCATGGGGTGGGCGAAGTAGTGGGGGTCTGGGAGCTACGGTGATCGGCGAGGGATGTCGACGACTATCGCCGAAGGATCCTACGGGCACATTCACGAGGTAAGGAGTAGGGAGCCTAGCGAGAACAACAGCTGGAACCGACCGCAGGCTCGGCGGCGGGATCGTCCTGCCATGTGACGATGCCGACGACGGCTATAACCCCATGTAGCCATGATTGCATGAACACCGGCTCGATGCAGGAGAGCAATGCCACTGCCCGTCCGTTCCGAACATCCAGGGTCAAACTGTTCCCATTTTTCTGCAACCATCCGCTCGATCGTAAAACAAGAAAAATACCCGACACTCCTAACCTGTTCCGGCAATTCGGATTTGTTTCCCGAGCACTTTTCTTTCGGTCAAGCCACCGCAACGGCATGCTGGGCTACGATCCAGCGTCCATTTTCGAATAGCAATCTCACATCACCAACATCGGCTTTTTCTCCGACGCAAGGATTAATCATTTGGAGGAAATCCTCCACCCTTTCACGTCTCGGTTCGCTTGTGAAAAGCAACGCCACGTCGTCGCCATTGTCAATCGTGGTCAGTATGAATTCGCGAAAAACCTCCGAAGGCCGAGTCTTGTCGTGGTAGGAGTGGCTCAACAACAGAAACGATTGCTCAGTCTCGTTAGGGTAGCCCGCTTGTTTCAGAACTCGATAGAAGTGTCCGTTGTTACCACCGTGATGGGCGACTTGAACCACATTAAGCGACTTCATCGCTGCCAGCAACTCTGGATAGTATTTCTTTCGATTGAGCGCGAAGTCGACACAACCGGCATCGCCTGAAACTAAGATTGACTGCTCAGCGAAGTGGAAACAACCGATATAACTTAGCTGATTGCTTGGGGTGATCGAGCGTAACTCACCCCGAAATGCCAATGCGAGCTTGCTGCTCTCAATGACCGGGAGCCGGTCTCGGTGCTTGCGCACCAGCGACTCCGACGGACCGAGCAACGTGAAGGTGAGGTCAGCGCCAACTGACTTGGCAAGGATGAAACGTCGCTTGTTTGCATCCCAACGATAGTTGCGCGGACTACCATTCCCAATGACTTCGCATCGGATTGGGATATTCCTTTTATCAAGCTCTCTCACTACCGCGTGCAGTGCGTTCGCATTGATGGCGTCTTTGGCGCTGTTCCGCCGGAGGCTGGCAAGTGAACGCGCCTGCGCCTTTGTTATCACAGGCACCTCACTCCGGTATGTATCCGCGAGCGACTCCAAGTACTTGGTCTCATCGCGGATCCTTAGCCAATACGGATAGTAGTCGTGTCTTAGTCGATCGCGAAATCTCTCTAACAGCTGATCCAGCTCCACGTCTGGCTCAATGCCGTGATCCCAGCCGTCGTTTGGAGTATCAGTAAGTTGCTGATGAAAAAATATGAGTAGTTCGTCTTTTTCGAGATTCTCTGCGACAATCTGATCCAAGTACCGTTTGGTCGATTCTAACGGTTCTACAAAGCTCTCGAACTTGAGAAGTGTATCGATTTCCTGCTTTTTGAAGTCAAGATACCGCCTCAACACATCGTCGCCACCCTCGCCGGAAAAGCGTTGCGCGAGCAATTCGCCTTTCCCAACGTTGGTGTTCACTGCAAACTGCTCACTGTCATCCGCAACCGGGGGCATCCACGCCTCACCGATCTCTATATTCTGGTCGGCAATGATTGGCACGAGACCGTTAAGATGATCTGCGTCGTAGTGAGTACCTATAACCAGATCGAGGCGGCCTGATCCGCCCGCGAGCAAAGGTCTAAGTTTGTTGAGCACATGCTCGGGTTTGTAACCGGACGCCTTGACTCCAGCATCTGCCAGCACTCGCACCGTACCCCCACTGGTTTCGAAACTGAGCAATAAAGCAGCGCCCAATTGCACTTCGAACATATCGATCTGAATCATCGACAATTTTGGCCTCTTCAGTTGGTGGTGCATGCATTTGCTTTGCCTACATAACGCGCGGGATCCTATTTCAGCCGTTCACACGCGAGCCTGCAGAGCAGTATACCCGCGCCTTTTTCATTTTTGAATTGTAGCGCCATCCACACAACAACCGTTGAAAAATCCGCCAAGCCACCCCCCCCCAAAAAAAAGGCATCCTGAAACGACCGTTCCGGCAAACCCTACCGCCTCCCCCACCCCCCGCGACGAAGGAACCAGCCCTCCTTCATTGACGCGTCGCATCAGGCGTGTTCAATGTCACGGCAGAGGCGCCGGCCCTGCAGGCGCCGCACCAGGGCAACCCGAGACGAAACGATTGGCCGCATGTCGCGGAAAATAATCCTCAGCCTGCCGAACATCCTGACCTACGGGCGCATTCTCGCGGTCCCGCTGGTCGTCGTGTGTTTCTTCGGCGAAGGTGGGTTTTCCGGCAGCAACGCCGCGCGCTGGCTCGCGTTCTCGATCTTCGCCGCCGCCTCGATCACCGATTTCTTCGACGGCTATCTGGCCCGCGCCTGGGGCCAGCAATCCTCGCTCGGGCGCATGCTCGACCCGATCGCCGACAAGCTGCTGGTCGCCGCCTGCCTGCTGCTCTTGGCCGCCGACGGCATCATCGCCGGCTGGTCGCTGTGGGCCGCCATCGTCATCCTGTGCCGCGAGATCCTCGTCTCGGGCCTGCGCGAATATCTCGCCGAGCTGAAGGTTTCGGTGCCCGTCACCTGGCTCGCCAAGTGGAAGACCACCGTGCAGATGTTCGCGCTCGGCTTCCTGCTGGTCGGCCCCGCCGGCGAACAGGTGCTGCCCGGCACGACGCTGATCGGCCTGACCCTGTTGTGGATTTCCGCGCTCCTCACCCTCTATACTGGCTACGATTATGTCCGCCATGGCATCGGCCATCTGATCGAGGAAGACGCGTGAAACTCATGTATTTCGCCTGGGTGCGGGAACGGATCGGCACCCCGGACGAGGACATCGATCCGCCAGCCAGCGTATCGACCGTCGGCGAGCTGATCGCCTGGCTGAAGACCCGCGGGCCGCAATTCGAACTCGCCTTTGCCCGCGACGATGTGATTCGCGTCGCCATGGACCGGGTTCATGTCGGCCGCGACACGCCGATCGCCAAGGCGCGCGAAATCGCCTTCTTCCCGCCGATGACCGGCGGCTGATCCAGATGACCACCTGCGTTCCGACGAAGATCGCCATTCAGGCCGAGCCCTTCGACAGCGAGGCCGAGATCGCCCGCATCGCCGGCGGCCGGGCCGATGTCGGCGCCGTCGTCACCTTCACCGGGCTGACCCGCGACGAGGACGGCAAGCTCTCCGCGCTCGAGCTGGAGCACTATCCCGGCATGGCGGAAGAAGAGATCGGCCGCGTCGCGGAAAAGGCGAACGAACGCTGGCCGCTGCAGGGCATCACCGTCATCCACCGCCACGGCAAACTCGCGCCCGGCGACCCGATCGTACTCGTGGTAACGGCTTCCGCGCACCGCGCGGCGGCCTTCGAAGCCGCTGAATTCCTTATGGATTACCTGAAGACCCGCGCACCCTTCTGGAAGAAGGAGCATCACCTCGACGGCACCGAGGGCGACTGGGTCGAGGCCAAGGACGCCGACGACAGCGCCGCCGCCCGCTGGGAAGCTTAGCTGGCTCCCGCGCTAATCCCGACCGTTCACAGCGCCGAAGGCCGGCGTTCGCTTCGCCGCGCCCGGCAGATCCCGCTCCAGGTCGAAATCGACCCCGCGCTCGGCGAGCCAGCTCGTGAACCGCGCTGTCTTGGCATCGAGCGAACAGGTCGGCGGCTGCGTGTCGAGCCAGGCCTGATGCTCCATCCTCAGCCGGGTCTGCGCCGCTTCATCGAGACTGTTCCACGCGATAACGTCGTCTTTCATGCCGGTTCGTTCCCCTGAAATGACGGCTGACCGCGTTTTGGGACTTGCCGCACATTAGAGTGTTACTAATATATGGAAAATTGAAACTCTGCATGACAGCCGGCGTTCGATCCGACGGCAAGCAACGCAAACCACCGGACGGTGGAACCGCCGACCGAACAGGGGGAAACCAAGATGGCAATTGACTTCAACGGCACCGAGATCGCAACCACCGCCTCCGGCTACCTGGAGAACCAGGACGACTGGAGCAAGGAACTGGCCGAGACCATGGCCGCCGCCGAGAACATCACGCTCGGCGAGCGTCACTGGGACCTGATCGAATATCTCCGCGACGAGTATTTCAACAACGGCCAGACCCATCCGAACACCCGCGCCATCGTCAAGGCAATGAGCGACAAGTGGGGCGAGAAGCTCGGCCAGAAGGACGTCTACGAGCTGTTCCCGCTCGATCCGTCGAAGCAGGGCGGCCGCATCGCGGGCCTGCCGGAAAGCCGGCGCAAGGGCGGTTACTGAGCATCGTGCAGCCAATTGTTCCAATTGGCGTCGACAAAGATGCGGCCAAAAAAGAGTAGAGCATTCTGACGATGCGAATTGCGCGCAGAATTCTGTAAGTCGCATTTGGCGCGGCGCCTGTCTGGCGCGGCAGCAACAACGAACAAAAACGGCCCGGAGATCGTCTCCGGGCCGTTTTCGTTTTCCGACGTCGGTTCCGGGCGATTTCTGAGGAAAGCGCCGTCTTTTTTTGCGCGTTCTCTTATCCAAAAAGTCTGTCGACTTTTTGGGGAAGCGCGTCAGTCCCAGCTGAACACGTTGAGGCGCATCACCACGCGGCCGATCAGTTCGTGCCGCTGGCCGACGATCGACCCGCCGAGCGCCTTGTAGAATGCGTTCGCCGGCTCGTTGGCTTCGAGCGCGCGCACCGCGAGCCCGGCATAGCGCAGCCGCTTCAGCTCACCGCGCGCCGCGTTGAACAGCGCCCGTCCGAACCCGAGCCCCTGATATTCCGGCCGCAGATAAAGCTCGTAGATCTCGCCTTCCTGCTCCGCCTCGCGCAGCCGGTTCGGCCCGAAGGTGACATAGCCGGCGATCTTGCCCGACATTTCGAGCACCATGGTGCAGCGACCCTTGGTCAGCACCGTCTTCCACCAGGCAGGCCCCCGCCGCGCGATCATCTTTTCCAGATGCGCACCCTCGATGACGCCGCGATAGGCGTAGCGCCACGACGCATCATGGGTGCGCGCGATCTCAACGGCGTCAGCCGGAGCGGCAAGTCGGATTGCGAGCGTCGTTTGGGTCATCGGCGTTCCGCGGCGATCTGGTGACAATTGCGACCGTGCGGGCAGGCGATCCCGCCGGTTAACAAAAGCCTAAGCCGGGAACCGACGGGCGAAAAGGGCCCTTCGCGAGTTTCTTAAAGAATCGTTAACGCCGATCCACAGCAAATCGAAGCCGAAGAGCCGCGCCGGTTATTCCCCCGCAGCGTTCTGCAGGATCAGCCCGGCGACCGCTTCCGGCACCTCGAGATGCGGCATGTGGCCGACCTCGTCGAAGATGTGCACCGCGACTTCGCCCGGCAGATGGTGCGCCTGGCGGGTCGGCAGCACGCGGTCCTGCGTTCCCCAGACAACCTTGACCGGACAGCCGAGCTTGGCGATGTCGCGCCGCGGCAGCACCTTCTGCACCTCGCCGTCGAGGATCTCCTCGACGATCATGCCGAAGCTTTCGGTCGCCTCCGGATCGGCGCGCTCTGCGACCATGTCCTCGATCAGCCCGTCGGGCAGCGGCCGCCGCCAGCCAAAAAATTGCTCCATCAGCAGCTTCAGCTCGCCAGCCTCACGCGCCACCGCATAGCGGCGCAGCAGGCGCTGGTTGATCTCCGCCCCGAAACCACCGGGGGCGAGCAGCGTCAGGCTCGCCATCCGCTCGGGCGCGCGCATGGCAACCAGCGCAGCCGTCGCACCACCCATCGAATGACCGACAAGATGCACCCGCTCGAGCCCGCGCTCGGAAAGCTCATTCAGAACTGCCTTCGCGGCAACGCCCGCATTGCCGGTCTGCGGCCACGGGCGCGAACCGCCATGGCCGGGAAGATCGAACGCGATCGTTGTGCGTTGACCGCCAATCACCCCACGCACCGTATCGTAGGTGCTGTGCTTGCCGGCAAAGCCGTGCAGAAACACGACCGGCGCCTTGTCGCGCCCCTCGCCCGTGGCCTCGCTGACAGATGCAAAAAGACGGGGCGCCACAGCGGCGTCGCTGGCAGAAGCCATGAAATTTTCCTCCCTGCGTCCGGCTGCACGGCAGATGCTGCAGCCGGAAAATGAAATCCGGTCGTCCGCGCGACCGGTTGAGCCGCACCAAAGCACGCCGCCTGCCGCGCCGCAACGCCTTCCCGGTGATCGCCGTCACAGTTTTCGCAGCCGCCCCGTGCGATCAGCATTCACACGGGATCGTGATTGTGGCAATCGTTGACCTGACCGGTCGATCACACACAATCGCACCGACTTGCACCTCATATCGCATGACGATCAGGGAGATTTTCGCAATGGGTCGTTTCTTCAAATACGTCCCGCTTCTCGGCGTGTTGATGGCCACGCTTTTGGCCGCGGCAGCGCCCGCCAGCGCCCAGGCACCGACCGAACGGGTCTTCGACCCGGTCACCCGCCAGTGGACCACCTACCGGATCTCGCCGCAGCAGGCCGGCAACATCGTGCGCCGCAAGTTCAAGCGCTCCGAGGTCTGGTACCGCAGCTCGGAAGCCCCGGGCACGGTGATTATCGATACCGACGACCGCTACCTCTACTATGTCGTCTCGCGCAACCGCGCCATCCGCTATGGCATCGGCGTCGGCCGCGAGGGCTTCTCGTGGTCGGGAGTGGAAAAGATCAGCCGCAAGAAGAAGTGGCCGGGCTGGACCCCGCCGCCGGAGATGCTGCAGCGCCAGCCGGACCTGCCGCGCTACATGCCCGGCGGTCCGAAGAACCCGCTCGGGGCCCGCGCGCTTTATCTCGGCTCGACGCTGTATCGCATCCACGGCACCAACGAAGCCTGGTCGATCGGTCAGGCCGTCTCGTCGGGTTGCATCCGCATGCTGAACGAAGACGTCACCGATCTGTTCGACCGGGTGAAGATCGGAACCAGGGTCGTGGTGCAGTAACAGCGCCGCTGAAATCAGACACAGCACATGCAAAGGGGGCCGCGAGGCCCCCTTTTTCGTTTCGCAATCGAACGGACCCGTCAGCTCAATAAGGCAGACCGACATAATTCTCGGCCAGCGCCGTCATCGCCGCGCGCGACGAGAACAGATATTCGAGTTCGGCCTGCTGGACCCGGGCGGCAAACGCGCCATCGTCGGGGAAGCTGTGCAACAGCATGGTCATCGACCAGGAGAACCGCTCCGCCTTCCAGACCCGCGCCAGCGCCTTCTGCGAATAGGTGTCGAGCCCCTTGTCGTCGCCATCGCGGTAATGCGCGATCAGCCCGCGCGACAGATAGTAGATATCGGAGGCCGCGGAGTTCAGCCCCTTGGCGCCCGTCGGCGGCACGATATGCGCCGCATCGCCGGCGAGGAACAGACGGCCATAGCGCATCGGCTCGGCAACGAAGGAGCGCAACGGCGCGATCGACTTCTCGATCGACGGCCCGGTGACAAGGGTGTCCGCCGTCTCTTCCGGCAACCGCCGCTTCAACTCATCCCAGAACCGGTCGTCCGACCACTCCTCGACCGTATCGGTCTGCGGCACCTGCACGTAATAGCGGCTCAGCATCCGCGACCTGAGCGAGCACAGCGAAAAGCCGCGCTTGTGGTACCCATAGATCAGTTCCTCGGCGACCGGCGGCGTCTCCGACAAAATGCCGAGCCAGCCGAACGGATAGATCTTCTCATAGGTCTTCAGAACGTCCTGCGGGATCGAGTTGCGGCTGACACCGTGGAACCCGTCGCAACCGGCGATGTAATCGCAGTCGAGGCGATGCTCGACACCGTCCTTGCGGTAGGTGAGGTAGGGGCTGTCACTGGCGATATCGTGCGGCGTGACGTTTTCCGCCCCGGTGATCACCACACCGCCCATCGCGTCGCGCGCATCGAACAGATCGCGCGTCACCTCGGTCTGGCCATAGACCATCACCGTGTCGCCGCCCGTCAGCTCTTTCAGATCGATGCGGTGGATGCCGCCATTGAAGGCGATCGTCACGCCCTCATGGATTTCGCCCTCGGCATCCATGCGCTCGGCAACGCCGCCCTCGCGCATCAGATTGACGAACCCGGTCTCCAGCACGCCGGCCCGGATGCGCCCGAGCACGTAGTCGCGACTGCGGCGTTCCAGAACGACGGTGTCGATGCCGGCCTTGTGCAGAAGCTGCGCCAGCAACAGGCCGGACGGCCCGGCGCCGATAATCCCCACCTGGGTCCGTGTACTCATGGTCTGATCCTCGAAAAGAAGCGAAAGGCGCCGCCAGCAATACAAGCCGTAGCGGGCGGCGCAAGGGCGACGTCATTCAAAACGCGTCACCGGCTATTGGAACTGTGTTTGCGCCCGCAGGCCGATAGGTTATCGCCGCACCATGCTGGCGAACAGGATGTTCAGATCCCCGCCCGGCGAGAAATTCTCGGCCTCGTGCACGAAGGTTGTCGGCCCGGTCTTGCGGATGCCGTCTATGCACAGCGACACCAGATCGTCCGGATTCCCCTTGTCGATGGTCAGCCGGAACTTGCCGATCGGGCCGAGCCAGTTGTTCGCCGTGACCAGAACGTAGCGCAGCTCGTAGCCCATCAGATAGCCGTGCTCGCTGGAGCCGGCCCGGCGCTCGACCCCGCGCACAAACCCCTTGTCGATGCAGAATTCCTTGCCGTAGGACGGCGTGCGCGCCTGATCCGGCCCGAGGAAGAACACCGACGGCACCGGCCGATAGCGATGCTCGACCTCGATCGTCGCACCGGCCGGGAAGGTCTGATGCCAGTAGAAGCTGACACGGGCGCGCCAATGCGGATTGGCGAGCGGCTTCTCGCCGGCGCCGAACGTCGTCGACCAGTCGATCAGCCCGTTTTCGTCGAGCTCGGCCCGCGCCGCTGCCGGCAGATTGTTGAGCCGCTGGAACAGTGCATCGGTGAGATCGGGATCGCCGGTGAACAGCGTGACCGGAATATCGTGGCGAGCGAGAATGTCGGTGACGTCGACGCCGAACCGCGTTGCCCGCGCCTCCACCGAGACCGGCACCGGCTCGCCGTTCACCGCGACCGTGAAGCCGATGAAGTTGATCGGGTCGGTCGGTTCCACGCTGTAGGAGACATCGTCGCCGATGACGAGTTCCGGCATCGGAAAGGCGACCAGCGTCGAGACGTCCTTGTCGGTGACGTTCTCGAAGCGGTAGCGGACCCGAACCTCGTCGCGGCTGAGATAGAGATCTTCTTCCGCAATGCGGATCGCGGTGGTGTTGGCGTAGACGAGGCCGCCGAGTTCAAGCCGTGCGGTGGAATCGTTGGCGACGGCCCCACCGGTGCCGGCAACGATTCCGGCGACCGCGGCAACCGCCAGTGAAAGCCCATGGAAACGGAAATTGCCAAGCATCATGACCAGCCCTCCCGGCAGCAATCGGTGGCGTCGAATAACGCGCTTTCCCGAAAAGTTGACAGACTTTTCGGACAAGAAAACGCGTGAAACCAACCAGATAATGCATGTTGCGCGTTTCTTGTGAAACGCAACATGCATTAGATGCCCCCACCAGACACGCGGCAACCCCCGGCGCGCATCGGCACCGGGCAATCGCCGTCATGCGGGGAAGGCTGAAGTCTATTGCACGCGGATGGCTGTAATGAGGCGCGCGATCTCTTCGCCCGGCATCACCAGCCGGTCGTTGTCGCGATTGCAGTCATTGTTGGCGGGATCGCCGTCGGCGCCCACTTCAGGACCGTAGATGACGCTGCATTCGAACGTTGTCGTCGCCGCGTTCGCGACATCCCAGTTCTCGACCTTGCCGGTCAGCTTCAGCGTCTCGCCCTTTTCCATGTCGGCAAAGGGACGATAACGCAGCCGCATCGGATCCTCGCCCGCCGGCTTCTGATAGATGTGCAGCGCCTGTTTGTGGCGGTCGGAGACGAAATCGGCCGAGCCGGAATTCTCGAAGCTGCAGACGATGTCGAAATTCCACGTGCCATTGGCACCGGCGGTCACCTCTGCGACCGAAAACGCCGTTGCGGCGATGTCCGGTCCGTTGCAGGTCTCAGCCGCAACCGCGCCCCCTGCGGACAGGCCGAAGATCGCCCCCGTCACCGCGGCTGCAAAGACAAAACGGGCCATGAGTCGTTCCCTCATTGAATATTTATGTCCGGTCTTGGGTTTCCTCCGCCGAAACGGCAAAGTCCCCCTCTTGTTGTTCCCTCGAATATGCCGCCGAAATGCCTGCGAACGAAGGTTAAAGGAACGAATATTTCGCGCCTAATCGCCGCACAGGCAAAGCCATTGGCGAAAACACGATAGCAAGGCAAAGGCATTCGTCAATATTGGCGTTGTGAAGAACGCCTGCCAAAAAGGCAATCGCCTGATACGGCCAAGAAAAAGGGGCGCCAGTGGCGCCCCTCCCGTTCGTTTGCGGCAGCGGGAATGACCCCGCCCGCTTTGCCGATTCCCGACCGTCAGGCCTTTTCGGGCTGCAGCGTGGTCGAATAGAGCACCGCGTCGGCCATGTCGCGCAGCTCGACCGTCATCGCTTCGCTCTCGCCGTCGATGATCACCTTGCCAAAGAACTGCAGACCGTCCGACGGCGGCAGGTTGACGCCCTGCTCCTTGGTCGGCGCCTTCTCGTACATGACCTGAATGCCGAAGGTGTTGTCCTTGCCGTTCGGGCCGAAGGTGCCGGCGTGCAGCGGGCCGGAGACGAACTCCCAGAACGGCGCGAAGTCCTGGAACTGCGCCTTCGCCGGGTCGTAGTAATGCGCGGCGGTGTAGTGCACGTCGGCCGTGAACCACACGGTGTTCTTGATATCCGCGTCCTTGATGAACTTCAGCAGATCGGCGAATTCGAGTTCGCGGCCGGCGGCCTTGCCGTCGCCATTCGCCATGTTCTCGAAATTGTCGCCATCGCCGACGACGAGGCCGATCGGCATATCGGAGGCCATGATCTTCCAGGTCGCCTTCGATTCCTTCAGCGCCTTTTTCAGCCAAGCCACCTGCTCGTTGCCGAGGAACGACACCGGGCTGGCGTCCTGGTTCTTCGAGTTGGCGTTGCGATAGGTCCGCATGTCGAGGAAGAAGATGTCGATCATCGGGCCGTAGGAGACCTTGCGATAGACGCGGCCCGGCTCGGCGATGTTCGGACGGATCGGCGTCATCTCGAGGAAGGCGCGGTTGGAACGGGCCGCCAGCAGCGAGGCCGACTTGACCTTGTAGCGATCGTCGCCGTCGAGCATCTCGCCCGGATACCAGTTGTTGAGCACCTCGTGGTCGTCCCACTGATAGAACACCGGCACGGCGGCGTTGAACGCCTTCACATGCTCGTCGAGCATGTTGTACTTCCAGTTGCCGCGGAATTCGGTGAGCGTCTCGGCGACCTTGGACTTCTCCTCGGTCGTGACGTTCTTCCAGATCTCGCCGTTCGGCATCTTCTTTTCCGACGAGATCGGGCCGTCGCAATAGACGGTGTCGCCGGAATGGATGAAGAAGTCGAAGTCATGCGCCTGCATGGTCTTGTAGGTCTGCATGCCGCCGCGGTCGAGGTCGATGCCCCAGCCCTGACCGGCGGTATCGCCCGACCAGCCGAAGGTCACGGTCTTCTTCTCGGTCGACGGGGTGCGCAGATGGCCGACCATCGCCTCGCCCTCGCTGCCCGGCATCGACAGGTCTTCGAAGCGGACGCGGTAGTAAACGTCGGAACCCATCGGCAGATCGGTGAGTTCCAGCTTGCCGGCAAGATCGGTCGCCTCACTGACGTCGAGATGCGGCAGCATCCGGGCGTCGGTGAAGTCCGGGTTGGTGGCAATCTCGGTCAGCATGCGGGCTTCGCGGTCGGCGCGGGCCCAGATGATCGCCCGGTTGCCCGAGACGTCGCCGGACTGCAGCCCGTGCGTGATCATCGGACGGTCGGCAGCGCGCGACAGGTTCGGCATGAACAGCGAACCGCCGGTGGCGACGAGGCCGGTCGCGGCGGTGGAGGCGAGGAAATGACGGCGATTGATGCCGGTAAGCTTAGTGGCCATCGGGATGTCCTTTATCGAGGAAAAACGATGGCGGCACTCTGCCCGCGCTTCATGTCACGCGGTTTGCGCTTTTCTGACGGACCGATGGCCGTTGGGTGACGGTTGGGTGAAGGGAGAGGTCGAGAGCCGTCAAGAATCCTTCACGGTCTATTTTTCATCGAAATTCCTGAGCCCATCTCCATCAGAGTTGATCAATCAAAAGGAAAAACAAACTGCTTTGGCAACCGCACCAACTCACTGCAATTTAATAAAATTCCCGGATTTGGCTTCGAGAAGCCCTGGCCCATATGAAGGGTGGACATCGAAAGAAAACTCGGGTTCTTCCGGCAAAGAAAACCCCGCCGAGCTCAGCGTTTGCCTAATGGCAGCGGGATCAGCTTTCCACCGAGTTTCAAATTCTTCAAGGGCGATCAGAACACGATCAGCCTCGCGCGTCGCCAAGGCAGTCGTGCCAGATGCCACCATACCACCCGCGGGCATAATTGCTTTTCCATCGACCATATGCGCGGTGTTAATCCCTGCGTTTCTCAATTGTCGATGCTCCTCCTCATCAACATCGTGACTCAAGCCAACAACGCCACGGAGCTCATGAAAGCACCCAGAATCGGGAAACTCCCGCACCAACACCTCCAAGAGGTGCTTAGAAGTCCAATTGTTATGCTCAACAATATCAACAAGATAGGCATCATTTCTCTGGAATATACCAAAAAGAAGCGGACCCGTTCGGCTCACAAAACCATCATCTTCAATTTCGGTTGAAAGATGAAGGTGGTGCATACCCCAATCATTGAGCATCAAATCGAGGTCACGTCGTCTACCAAAATTGATATTTGATTGTGGAAATTGAGCTGCAATACGAACGCCACGACTAAGATACTTCGTTAGAGAAGAACCAGTCTTAATATCATTTACAATCTGTTCCACTTGTTCATCGAATTGGCGGAAGAGCGGATTTGATTGAAGGGCGTTGGACAAATGTACTTCGCGAAGCGTCGGGCTGATATGACGGCTTGCCCAATTGATATAAGTTACCAACAGGCTATGCGCATCTTTTCCGCGAAGGAAAGAAAGTAACTCGTGGTCCGAAGATTCAACAGGTAGATTTGCCAGAACCCATTCGCGAACACTCTGATGCAGGTTCATCGGGTCACCCTCCCTGAAATACGACCAGTGAATGTATTTGTATACGCCCTCCCCGAAAAATTGAACCGCCCAAACAAAACGCCGCGCCCGAACAGAATGTTCGAACGCGGCGCGAATTCGTGCAGGCGAATTGCCTAGAAAGCTCAGCCGTTGCGGCGCTTGGCCAGCGTGCGCAGACGCAGCGCGTTGAGGCGTATGAAGCCTTCCGCGTCCTTCTGGTCGTAGGCGCCCTTGTCGTCCTCGAAGGTGACGAGGTCGTCGGAATAGAGCGATTTCGGGCTCTCGCGACCAACGACGATGACGTTGCCCTTGTAGAGCTTGAGGCGGACCTTGCCTTCGACGTGTTCCTGGCTCTTGTCGACCAGCGCCTGCAGCATCTCGCGTTCCGGCGCGAACCAGAAGCCGTAATAGACGAGCTCGGCGTAGCGCGGCATGAGTTGGTCTTTCAGGTGCATCGCCTCGCGGTCGAGGGTGAGCGATTCCATCGCCCGGTGCGCGGCCAGGAGAATCGTGCCGCCCGGCGTCTCGTAAATGCCGCGGCTCTTCATGCCGACGAAGCGGTTCTCCACGAGGTCGACGCGGCCGATGCCGTTGTCGCGGCCGAGATCGTTGAGCTGGGCGAGCAGGGTCGCCGGCGACATGGCGACACCATTGAGGGCAATCGCGTCGCCCTTCTCGAACTCGATCTCGATATAGGTCGGCTTGTCGGGGGCTTCCGTCGGATCGACCGAGCGGGTGAAGACGTAGTGCGGCGGCTCCTCCCACGGATCCTCAAGCACCTTGCCTTCCGACGAGGAGTGCAGAAGGTTGGCGTCGATGGAGAACGGCGCCTCGCCGCGCTTGTCCTTCGGCACCGGGATCTGATGCTGTTCGGCGAACTCGATCAGATCGGTGCGGCTGGTGAATTCCCATTCGCGCCACGGCGCGATGATCTTGATGTCCGGGTTCAGCGCATAGGCGCCGAGCTCGAAGCGCACCTGGTCGTTGCCCTTGCCCGTCGCGCCATGCGAGATCGCGTCGGCGCCGGTCTCGGCGGCGATCTCGATCAGGCGCTTGGCGATCAGCGGCCGCGCGATCGAGGTGCCGAGCAGGTAGACGCCCTCATAGAGCGCGTTGGCGCGCATCATCGGATAGACGTAGTCGGCGACGAATTCCTCGCGCAGATCCTCGATGTAGATCTCCTTGATCCCCATCATCTCGGCCTTTTCGCGCGCCGGATCGAGTTCCTCGCCCTGACCGAGATCGGCGGTGAACGTCACCACCTCGCAGCCATAGGTCACTTTCAGCCATTTCAGGATGATCGAGGTGTCGAGGCCGCCCGAATAGGCCAGAACCACTTTCTTGATGTCGCCAGAGGCCATTGTCTTTGTCCGATTGCTTGAAGTCCGGAAGGGATTTTCGGCACTTTATCCAGAGTCTCGGCGGGCGCAAGCCCGGGGCTTGCCGAAACCGGCAAAACACCCCGCTTCGCGGCCGCAAAGCCGTCTCGCCACGGCGCTTGCGTTCCGATACGCTGGCAAAAACGCGGTGACAGGGAGCGAACGGACATGGCGCAGATCGAATTCTGGTACGAGTTCGCCTCGACCTATTCCTACCTGACCGCGATGCGCATCGAGGCCGCCGCCGAGGAAGCCGGCGTCGAGGTGGTCTGGCGGCCCTTCCTGCTCGGCCCGATCTTCCATGCGCAAGGGTGGGACTCCTCGCCGTTCAACATCTACCCGGAAAAGGGCCGCTACATGTGGCGCGACATGGAGCGCCAGTGCACGGCGCTCGACCTGCCGCTGACCCGCCCCGATCCGTTCCCACAAAACGGCTTGCTCGCCGCCCGCATCGCCCAGATCGGCCTTGCCGACGGCTGGGGCGTGGCGTTTTCGAAAAGTGTCTATGCGAGCGAGTTCGGCGCCGGCCGCGATATTTCCGACGCCCATGTGCTCGGCGCCCTGATCGAGGGGCTGAACCTTGGCCTCGATGCCGCCGAGACCATCGAGCGCGCCGGCAGCGCCGAGAACAAGCTGGCGCTGCGCACCGCCACCGAAGAGGCGCAGGAGCGTGGCATCTTCGGCGCGCCGACCTTCGTCACCGCCGATGGCGAACTGTTCTGGGGCAACGACCGGCTCGAGATCGCGTTGCACTGGGCAACGACCTACGGATAGCGCATATTCCCGAACCGAAGGTCCGCATCTGCGAAAAGTGGGAACCGGTTTTCGGATAAGAATATGCGTAAAAACAACCAGCTAAAGTATGTCGCGCGTTCTTTAAGAAACGCAACTTGCTTTACCCGATCAGCACCACGACAGCACCGATGATCATGACCAGCTGCAGCAGATTGGCGCGGACGCTGAGCTTGTGCAGCCGCGTGAAGCCGGCCTGCGCCTCCTCGTCGCCCGCATCCGCCTTCTGCCGCAGCCGGTCGATGCGCGGCAAAAGGCCCTGACGCAGCCACAGGAAGCCGACGGCGGAAAGAAACAAAAGCACGGTCGCAAAGCGCGACGCGGGAACCGCCGCGAGCGCGCCGAGCACGGCAGACGCCCCCGCCGTCAGGTAGTATTGCGGAAACAGCGCCCGCATCATCCGCCCGGCTTCGGTTCGCTCGAAGACGCGGAACGCGGTCGGCGCCACCACCGCGCCGAAGAACAGCATGATGCCGAGCGTGAAGGCGGCGAGAACGAGCGCGATATCGGCGCTTACGATGGTCAAAAGAGCCGTGTCGGCGAACATGCGGTTACCTCGGGTTTGCTAGGCGCGGAAGCCGGCGCGGCGGCCAGTCTCGGGAGTTCCTGCGCGACGATCAGTTCAGTGGGAAATAGGGCGCGGCGCAAGCAAGCGTTACCCCTCGCCTTCGCCTTCATTGATGCATGCGACCCGACGTCGCTGCCGCACATGGACGGCATGGCCGCTCGCACTTCGCTGCGGCGCTTGGCCTTTTCGCCCGCGCAACCGCGTTCTGCTATAGGAGTTGGGCAGCGCGGCGCCGACTTCGTTCCGCGCGCTGCAATCCGTTGTCTCCTGGATGCCCGAACATGACCTTCGTGCCCGAACTGCCCGCCCTTCTGACCTTCACGCTCGCCGTCGTGGTGCTCGCCGTCACGCCGGGGCCGGACATGACGTTCTTTCTCGCCAAGGCCGTTTCGGGCGGCCGCCGCGCCGGCCTTGCCGCCATGGGCGGAGCACTGACCGGGCTGTTCCTGCACACGGCCGCTGCCGCCGTCGGCCTGTCGGCACTGCTCGCCGCCTCGCCCGGCGCCTTCAACGTGCTGAAGGTGATCGGTTCGCTCTACCTGCTGTGGCTCGCCATCTCGGTACTGCGCTCCGGCTCGGGGCTGAAACTCGACGAGGAAAACCGCAAGCCGGAATCGCTGAAGCGCATCTATCTTGCCGGCCTCGGCATCAACATCCTCAACCCGAAGATCATCCTGTTCTTCGTGACCTTCCTGCCGCAATTCGTCTCGCCGGGCGATCCGAACGCCGATGCCAAGCTCGCCTTCCTCGGCGTCTGGTTCATCGTCACCGCGTTGCCGATCGTCACGGCGCTGGTGCTGTTCGTCGACCGGATCGCGCTGCATCTGGCCAAGAACCCGCGCGCCATGCGCCTGCTCGATTATCTGTTCGCCGGCGTCATGGGCGGCTTCGCGTTGAAACTGGCACTCGCCCGAGCCGGATAAATATTACCGCGCACAAAACAAAACCCCGGCGCGGACAATCCACGCCGGGGTTTCGTTGGTCCTGTGGGGGACGGAGAACTCCCGTCCCGAAAACTCAGATAGCGAGGTACTGCTGACGCAGGTCGGCGTTGTCGAGCACTTCCTGCGCCGTGCCGTCGAACACCACCTGACCCATGTCGAGGATCACCGCGCGGTCGGCAAGGTGCAGCGCCGCGATCGCGTTCTGCTCGACCAGCACCGTCGTCATGCCGAGTTCCTTGACGCTTTCCAGGATGCGCTCGATCTCCTTCACGATCACCGGCGCAAGGCCTTCATAGGGCTCGTCGAGCAACAGCAGCTTGACGTCGCGGGCAAGCGCGCGGGCCACCGCCAGCATTTGCTGTTCGCCGCCCGACATGGTGATCGCTTCCTGCTTGCGGCGTTCGCCGAGACGCGGGAAGGATTCGTAGATGCGGTCGAACGTCCAGCCATGCGGCTCGGCGATCTGTGCCAGCTTGAGGTTTTCCTCAACCGTCAGGCCGGCGATGATACGGCGGTCCTCCGGCACCAGCGCCACGCCGTTGCGCGCCGCTTCGTGCGACTTCATTTCGTGCAGCGGCTTGTGGTCGAGCCAGATTTCGCCGTGCGTCAGATGCGGGTCGTCGAGCCGCGCAATCGAGCGCAGCGTCGAGGTCTTGCCCGCGCCGTTGCGGCCGAGCAGCGCGACGATCTCGCCCTCGCGGATGTCGAAGCTGACGTCCTGCACGATGTAGCTTTCGCCGTAATAGGCGTGCAGGCTCCAGGCCGAGAAGAACGCCGGCTGGCCGCCGACGCCGCGAACCGGCTGCATGCCCGGCGCTGCCGGACGATCCTTGAGCTGGTCTTCGCCCAGCAGAGTCACTTTCTCGGTCATAGATGCGCTCCTCCGAGATAGGCTTCCTGGACCCGCGGGTCGCCTTTGATGTTTTCCGGCTTGTCCTCGACGATCACCGTGCCCTGTGCGAGCACGCTGATCCGGTCGGCCAGCGAGAACACCACATGCATGTCGTGTTCGATGACGATCTTGGTGATGCCGCGCTCGCCGATCTTCTTGAGAAGATCGATGGTGTTGTTGGTGTCGGCCCGCGACATACCCGCCGTCGGCTCGTCGAGCAGCAGCAGTTTCGGATGCTGCACCAGACACATCGCCAGTTCGAGACGGCGCTTGTCGCCGCGCGACATGGAACCGGCGTGGTCGTTGCGCTTGTCGGCCAGGCCGACATCTTCCAGCATGTGCATCGCCTTGTCGCGAACCTCGGCCTCGCTGGTGATACGCGGCCAGGCATTGACCCGGAACGCACCGTCACGCTTGGCGAAGGTCGGGATCATCATGTTCTCGAACAAGGTCAGATCGCCGAAGATCTCCGGCGTCTGGAACACCCGCACCACGCCGAGCTGGTTGATCTCGTGCGGCTGGATGCCGAGCAGCGACGAGCCGGCGAACATGACGCTGCCGGTGTCGGGATGCAAACGCCCGACAAAGCAGTTCAGCAGCGTCGACTTGCCAGCGCCGTTCGGCCCGATGATGGCGTGAACGGTGCCTTCCTCGACGTTCAGATTGACATCGGTGAGCGCTTTCAGGCCGGCGAAGGACTTGTTGACGCCCTTGACTTCAAGAAGTGCCATGGACGGGTTCCCCTATTCTGCAGCCTGCGCCGACGGCGAAGCGCCGCCGTCGCTCGATGACGTCTTGGAGCGGCGGAAGATGCCGGCAATGCGCCGGAACCCTTCCATCAGACCGCCCGGCAGGAAGATGACGATCAGCATGAACAGCGCGCCGAGCGTCAGGTGCCAGCCCTCGCCGACGAACAGGCTGAGGACCTTTACCACCGGTCCCTCGATCCAGTCCGGCAGGAAGGCGAAGAAGCCGTGCAGCGTGCCTTCGTTGAACGACGAGAAGATGTTTTCGAAGTACTTGATGAGCCCCGCGCCGAGCACCGGACCGAGCAGCGTGCCGGCACCGCCGAGAATGGTCATCAGCACCACCTCGCCCGACGCCGTCCACTGCATGCGCTCCGCACCGGCAAGCGGGTCGGTGACGGCCAGCAGAGCGCCGGCGAGACCCGCATACATGCCGGAGATGACGAAGGCCGACAGCGTGTAGGGCCGCGCGTTGACACCGGTATAGATCAGCCGGTTCTGGTTCGACTTCACCGCCTTGAGCATCAGCCCGAACGGCGAATGGTAGATCCGCAGCGAGATGAAGAAGCCGATGATCATCAGCACGGCGCAGAAATAGAAGCCGGAATAGCCGATCATCTCGATACCGAAGAAGTCCGCCGCCGGGATCGAGGCGATATCCGGCTTGGCATCGAGGATCCGCGGATCGTCGAGCGCGAGCTGCAGACCGGTTTCACCGTTGGTGATCGGGGTCAGCACCGAATAGGCCATGTTGTACGACATCTGCGCGAAGGCGAGCGTCAGGATCGAGAAGTAGATACCCGTCCGGCGCAGGCTGACATAGCCGATGATCAGCGCGAAGATGCCCGACACGATGACGGCGAACAGGATCGCCGGGATGACGTTCATGGTCAAAAGCTTGAACGCCCACACCGCGGTATAGGAGCCGACGCCGAGGAACGCCGCGTGACCGAACGACAGGTAGCCGGTCAGGCCGAACAGGATGTTGAAGCCGATCGCGAAGATGCCGAAGATGGCGAACTTCTGCAAAAGGTCGGGATAGCCGGCACCGATCGGCGCCAGCCAGATCGGCATCGTCAGGACGGCGGCCGCAAAAATCGCGACGCTGATCCAGTCCTTGGTCGAAGAGTATTTCTCGATCATCGGATCAGTCCTCCATCACGCCCTTGCGGCCCATCAAGCCCCGCGGACGGGTCAGAAGGATGACGACGGCGACCAGGTAGATGATGATCTGGTCGATGCCGGGCAGGATGTTTTTGATTTCATTCATGGATGCGAAAGATTGCAGGATGCCGAGCAGGAAGCCCGCGGCAACCGCGCCGCCGAGCGAGCCCATGCCGCCGACGACCACCACGACGAAGGACAGCACCAGGAAGTCCATGCCCATGTGATAGTCGGGTGGCAGGATCGGCGTGTACATCGCACCCGCAAGACCCGCCGCCACCGCGGCAAGGCCGAAGACGATGGTGAAGCGGCGGTCGATGTCGATGCCCAGAAGGCCGACGGTCTCACGATCGCGCATGCCCGCGCGCACCACCATGCCGAAGGTGGTCAGCTGCAGGAAGGCAAACACGCCGGCGATGATCGCCGCCGAAAAACCGAGATAGACCAGACGCCACCACGGATAGACCACGTTGCCGGCAAGGCCGAGCCAGGCACCGATGTCGGCGCTGCCGGCGACCGCCTCGGGGGCTGCCTGCGGGATCGGGTTGGCGCCGAAGAAATGCTTGACGATTTCCTGCAGAACGATCGCCAGGCCGAAGGTGACCAGGATCTGTTCCGCGTGCGGACGCTTGTAGAAATGCTTGATCAGGCCGCGCTCGAAGACGATGCCGACCAGCAGCATGACCGGGATGGTGAGCAAGATCGACAACGGCACCGACAGGTCGATGAGCGTCTTGCCGAAGTCGCCGAACCAGATTTCCAGGTAGGGCTGCTCCTTGAAGGCATCGAAAAAGGTGATGCTCTCGTCCTTCACCTGCTTCGAGAAGGTGAGGATTTCACGCATCGAGACCGCGCAGAACGCGCCGAGCATGAACAGGGCGCCATGCGCGAAATTGACGACACCGAGCGTACCGAACACAAGCGTGAGACCGAGCGCGATCAGCGCATAGGCACCGCCTTTGTCGAGCCCGTTGAGGATCTGCAGAAGAATAGCGTCCATCTTTACGGAAACCGGGTTGGAGCCAGGGAAATTGAGCAGACAAAAGCCGGCGGGATTTGATACCCGCCGGCTTCTGCGTTTCGTCGATTAGACTTCGTAGGGGCCGAGCTCGCCACCGAAGATCTTCCAGTCGTACTCGACCTGCGAGCGCGGGACGATCTGCTGGACCTTGAGAAGGTCGAACTGCGAGGTCGGGTTCTCGTTACCACGCACGACCAGAACGTCCTTGAAGCACTGGTGGTCTTCGGCACGATACAGCGTCGGGCCGTTGCCCATGCCGTCGAACTCGAAGCCTTCGAGCGCCTTGATGACTTCCGGCGGATAGAACGTGCCGGCCTGCTCGCAGGCGTTGGCATAGAGCAGCGTCTGGACGTAGCAGGTGTGAGCGGCCTGCGACGGCGGGAAGCCGTATTCCTGACCGAACGACTTGACGAAAGCCTGCGAGCCATCGTCCTGCATCGACCAGTTCCAGTTGGTGGTGCCCAGAATGCCCTTGATCGCGTCGCCGGCGCCCTGCGCCATCAGGCGCGAGAACAGCGGAACGACGATCTCGAAGTTCTTGCCGTTGGCCTGCTTCTCACGCAGGCCGAACTGAACCGCCTGGGTCAAGGAGTTGATCATGTCCTTGCCGTAGTGGTTCAGGATCAGCACGTCGGCGCCCGAGTTCAGAACCGGGGTGATGTACTGCGAGAAGTCGCCGGCGCCGAGCGGCGTGCGGACCGCCTGGACGGTCTCCCAGCCGAGCGCTTCGGTGGCGTTCTTGATCGACTCTTCCTGGGTCCAGCCCCAGGTGTAGTCGGCGGTCAGGTGATAGGCGCGACGATCCTTGCCGTATTCCTCGGCCAGCACCGGGCCGAGAGCGGCACCCGACATGTAGGCGTTGAAGAAGTGACGGAAGCCGTAACGCTTCTTGTCCTTGCGGGTGGTGTCGTTCGAGTGCGTCAGGCCGCACATGAAGACGACGCCCATTTCCTGCGCAAGCGACTGCACGGCAACCGCCACGCCCGACGACGAACCGCCGGAGAACATGATGACGCCGTCCTTTTCGATCATGCGCTTGGCCGAAGCACGCGCCGCGTCGGACTTGGTCTGCGTGTCGCCGGTGACGTACTCGACCTTCTTGCCCAGAATGCCGTTACCCTTCAGGGACAGCGGCTTCATGGTGTTCAGCATGCCGCCGTCGCCTTCACCATTAAGGTGCTTGACGGCGAGCTGGAACGCGCGCAGTTCGTCCGCGCCTTCGTCGGCGTAGGCGCCGGTCTGCGGCACGTTGAAGCCGAGCTTCACCGAGGCGGCATCGCCCGGATTGTTGCGGAAGTCCTGTGCCCACGCACCGCGGACAAACACCGTCGGCGTGCCGATCATGGCCAGCGCGCCAGCGCCCGCACCGGTGCGAAGAATGCTCCGACGGGACGTCGGTGTCTTGAGAAACTTGCTCATGTTTCCTCCCAAAGCCGTGTTTCACGGTCGATTGAATACCAAACGCCCGGCATCGCCCTCTTTTGCCGATGCGGGCATGGTGCCGGAATGCTAAGGAAGACATTCCCCTAAGATCAATTGAACTTTCGGACATCGTTCAAAAAAAACCTGCGACGAATGCCCGCGCCAGATCATGATGCACTGCAAAAAAAATCGAAATACTTACAGCCGGCAAATGTCTCTTTTGCCCAGTAGTCCAAGCGGTTTTGGTTCTTTTTCGCAGATGGCGATAAACTCCTGACTGGGCCGGACAAACCTTGCTTATTGTGCTTTGCACCAAATCTTCCGCAAAGACCCGCGGCCTGCCCGCGCCGCGACAGACCCTGCCGCCACCCCGGGCGGGACTGGCGAACGCACGGTCGAGTCCCTATAGTCAGGCCTACCGTTCGGTCCTGAAGCCGCCGTCTCGGGGGACGCAAAGGCAACGTGCCGGCACGGATTGCGACAACTGCACCGTTTGGAACCTGTTCGTTAAACGGATCGGCCTGACCCGATAGAAGGACGCACCATGCCCGACACCGATATTTCTGCCCCCGGTCCTGTCACCGCCCGCCCCGCGACACCCGAGGCCATTTCTGCCGGGCCCTGCAAGGTCCTGTTCGTTCATCCCCAGTTCCATGCCGGATCCTTCTGGAACTACCGTGAGGTCTGCGAGTTCGTCGGCGCCAAATATCCGGCCCCGCCGCTCGGCCTCATCACGGTCGCCGCGATGCTGCCGAAAACCTGGGAATCCCGCCTCGTCGATCGCAATGTCGGCGAACTGACCGACGACGACATCGCCTGGGCCGACCTCATCATGACCGGCGGCATGCTGCCGCAACAGATGGACGCGCTGAACGTGATTCGCTGGGCCCATCGGCTCGGCAAGCCGGTCGCTGTCGGCGGCCCGGATCCGACCTCGATCCCGGGGCATTACGAGGAAGCCGATTTCAAGGTGCTCGGCGAGGCCGAGGGCATCCTCGACGAATTCATCGCCGCCTGGGAGCGCGGTGAACGCTCCGGCACCTTCACCGCGCCGAAATACACCATCGACGTGACGCAGACGCCGGTGCCGCGCTTCGACCTGCTCGAACTCGACAAATACGTCCACGTCAATGTCCAGTTCTCGCGCGGCTGCCCGTTCACCTGCGAGTTCTGCGACATCATTGAACTCTACGGTCGCGTTCCGCGCACCAAGACCATCGACCAGATGCTCAACGAACTCGACGCGCTTCGCGACATCGGCTATCGCGGCCATGTCGACTTCGTCGACGACAATCTGATCGGCAACAAGAAGGCGGTCAAAGCCTTCATGCCGCATCTCATCGACTGGCAGAACCGCAACAAGTACCCGTTCGTGTTCTCGACCGAGGCCTCGCTCAACCTGTCCGACGACGAGGCGCTGCTGGCGCAGCTCTCCGAGGCCAACTTCTTCCTCATGTTCATCGGCATCGAGAGCCCGAACGAGGAAGTGCTTAAGTCGACCCGCAAGAAGCAGAACACCCGCCGCTCGATCGCCGACAGCGTGCACAAGTTCTACGCCGCCGGCATCGGTGTGCTCGCCGGCTTCATTGTCGGCTTCGATGAAGAGGGTGAGGGGACCGCGGAAGCGATCATCGAGCTGATCGAGGACTCCGCCATTCCCGTCGCCATGGTCGGCCTGCTCTATGCCCTGCCCAACACCCAGTTGACGCGCCGGCTGGAGCGCGAGGGCCGCATGTTCCCCGACCAGTACATCGTCGAGGAAGAGGATCCCGCCGACCAGTGCGTCGCCGGCCTCAACTTCCACACCAAGCGGCCGCGTCAGGATGTGCTGTCGGACTACCGCGAGGTGGTCAGCACCGTGTATCGGCCGGAGAACTTCTTCCGCCGGGTACGCCGCGCCAGCCGGATGATGAAGATGGGCGGCCGCAACGGCGACATGCACATGTCGATGGCAGCGAAGGACCTGTCGCACTTCGCCAGGCTCGCCTTCAACATCACGCTGCGCAAGACCCGCTTCGCGCCATATTTCTGGCAGACCCTCCTCTACATCCTGTTCACCAATCCCCGCGCGCTGGTCCCGACCATCAATCTGATGGCGCTCTACGTCCATCTCGGCCCCTTCGCCAGCTATGTCACCCGCGAGATCGACGACCAGATCCAGGCGGTCAAATCCGGCGAATGGCAGCCGCCGGTCGCTGAAACCGAACCGGCGGAAGCCCAGGCGGGCGTTCCGGTCGGGGCTCGGGCCTGAACGAAATCGAACGGCAATCACCGCGCCTTTTCAGCCGCGCCGCACCCCTGCGGCGCGGTTTCGTTTTGCTGCCTAACGGCTCGTAAACGATGTTCCCGTGAAGCTTTTTCACGATGCCCGTCCATTCGTTTAAAATTTTAACATTCTCAACTTGAACAAGCGTCGTTAATTGCCGTTAACCCAAACTTATCTCACTGAAATTTCGTAAGGAATTCATAATAAACCAAGCTCAGTCTCGCCGCTGCATCCAAGACCATCCGTTAACGCCGAAGGTGCCTCGTGCGAAAGAACACAATCATAATGCTCGGCCTTGCCGTCGTTTCCGGCGCCCTTGCCGTGCTCGGCGCCGACAGCTGGCTGTCGAGCCGTGCCGAATACCAACGCGCATCGATGGTGATCGACACCGCGCCGCTGACAACCCGGACAATCGTTGTCGCCAAGACGCCCCTGCGCTTCGGCAATGAACTCTCCGCCCACGCGCTGCGCGAGATCCCCTGGCCGACCTCCGCCCTGCCGGCGGGCTCCTTCGCCACCATCGAAGAGCTGATGACCGGCGGCAAACGTGTCGTGCTCGCGGCAATCGAGCCGAACGAGCCGGTGCTGGCGCCCAAGCTGACCAATTCCGGCGAACGCGCCACGTTGTCCGCCCTCATCGACCAGCTCAAGCGCGCCATCACCATCCGCGTCGACGACGTCATCGGCGTTGCCGGCTTCGTGCTGCCCGGCGACCGGGTCGACGTGCTGCTGACCCGCCAGGACCGCACCGGCGCCGCCGCCGCCGACGTCATCCTGCAAAGCAAGCGCGTGCTGGCCGTCGACCAGTTGGCCGACGAACGCTCCACCGGCACCGCGCTGGTCAAGGCCGTGACGCTTGAGGTCGACCCGTTCGAAGCCCAGAAGACCGCGCTTGCCGGCACGATCGGTTCGCTGTCGCTGCTGCTGCGCCCCGAAGGCGAAGGCAAGCAGGCCCCCGTTCGCACCGCAACCCTTGCCGACCTGTCGTCCGCGGCCGCCCCGATCCAGGTTTCCGACGAAGGCGCCGAAGACGCCCCGGTCGGGACCGGATCCCGCCTCGCCACGGTGTTTGTCACCGGCGCCGAAGGCCGCAAGGAATTCCAGGTTCCGGTCGAATAACGCCGACCCCGGCCGTCCCCCGCGCTCCAATAAAGAAGACAGCCGCCATGCCCCTCGCTCCCGCAAAGTCCCACCCGACACAGGCGCTCCACCCTGCCTCGGCCCTGAAATGGCTGTGCCTTGCGCTTGCCGCCGCGATCCTCACCGCCGCCCTGCCGCTCGGCCCGGTGCCCGCACGGGCCGACACGCCGCTCCTGACCGCATCCGGAGATCCGCTGTCGCTGCGGCTCGCCAAGGGCAAGTCGCGCACCATCCGAACCGATCTGAGCTTCGTCGATATCGTCGTCGGCGATCCGGCGATCGCCGAGGTCGCCCCTTTGACCGACCGCTCGCTCTATGTGCTCGGCAAGGGCATCGGCACCACCAGCGTCACCGTCTATGACGCCAAGAAGGCTCTCGTCGGCATCATCGAGGTCGAGGTGGCCTACGACACCCAGACCCTGGCACGCATGCTGCGCAAGCGCGTTCCCGGCGCCGACATCCAAGTCAGCTCGATCAATGGCCGCATCGTGCTGTCGGGAACGGCCCCCGACACGCCGACCCTCGACAAGGCTATGACCATCGCCAACCAGTACGGCAAGGAGGTCCTCAATCAGGTCTCCATCAACCGCTCGCAGCAGGTCATGCTGGAAGTCCGCTTCCTTGAAGCCTCACGCTCGGCCAACAAGGAGCTCGGCATCGGTTGGGAAGTGGCCGGCAACAATATCGCCGGCGTCACCGGCATCACCGGCCTTGCCAGCGGCGCGACCCCGTTCGGCGCGGTGCTTGGCCGCGTCATCGACCGCGGTGTGACCGTCGACTCGCTGATCCAGGCGCTTGAGCGCAAGGGCGTCGCCCGCCGCCTCGCCGAACCGAATCTGGTCGCCATGTCCGGCGAAAAGGCGAGCTTTCTCGCCGGCGGCGAGTTTCCGTTCCCGGTCCAGGCCAACGACAATCAGATCTCGATCGAGTTCAAACGCTTCGGCATCGGCCTCGACTTCACCCCGACCGTGCTGTCGGACAGCCTGATCAACCTGAAGATCGAACCCGAAGTCAGCCAGCTCGACCCGACCACCTCGGTCAAGATCGGCGACGTCGAGATCCCGAGCCTGATCATGCGCCGCGCCAGCACGACCGTGGAACTGCGCGACGGCCAGAGCTTCGTCATCGCCGGCCTGCTGCAGGCGAGCGCCACCACCTCGCGCGACCAGCTTCCCTGGCTCGGCGACGTGCCGGTACTCGGCACGCTGTTCAAGAGCAGCGCCTACCGCAAGTCCGAGACCGACCTTGCGATCATCATCACCCCGCATCTGGTCGAACCGACCAGCCCCGGCGACCGGCTGCGCACGCCGCACGACGCCACCCATCCGGCCAACGACGTCGACCTCTTCCTGTTCGGCAAGGATGAGGTAAAGGCCTCCACCGCCCGCACCTCGATCACCGTCGACGGCAAACGTCTTCCGGTCGGCCACATCATCGATCTGGCGAGGAACTGACCATGCAGCCGCTTCGTTCACCGCTCCTTCGCGCCGCGGCCCTCGGCCTTGTCTGCGCCGCCCTTTCCGGCTGCGCCGAATACCTGACCCGCAGCACCACCATCAGCATGCATGGCGGAGACGCGCAGGCCGCCAATGCCGCCATCCAGATGAACGATCCCTGGCCGGCGGCAGCCGCCGACCGACAGATCGACGCCGATGGCCAGCGCGCGATGAAGGCGCTCGAAACCTACCGCAATCCGCCCGCCGACGGGCGGGGCGCCGGTTCCGGCGGCGTCGGCTCCAGCGGCACGACCGGCAACCCGTCCGCCAGCTCAACAACGAAATAAGACGCCCATGCCCATTACCGCTGCCAAATCCACTGCTCATCACACGGTGTTCCTGACCTCGATGGACACCGCCTTCCTGCGCTCGGCCAACGCCACCTTCTCCGCCGACCCGGAGATCCGGCTGGCGACCATCGAAGCGCCGCTCGAACGGGTCGAGGCCCAGCTCGAGGCGAACCTGTTTTCCGCCATCATCGTCGATATCGATGCGGCGAATACCGAAAGCCTCGACGCCTTGCGCCGGCTCGCTCAGCGCGCCGCCGACCATGTGCCGATCATCGCCGTCACCCAGCAGTTCGACCAGGAAGCCGCGCGCACCCTGCTCCAGCTCCGCATCCGCGACTTCCTGGTCAAACCGGTGAAGGCCTCCGACCTGCTGCGCACCTGCAAGCGCGCCTTCGTCGATCATACAAACGCCGACACGGGCGAGGCGGAAATCTACACCTTCCTGCCCTCGGCGGGCGGCGTCGGCGTCTCAACGCTGGCGATCCAGACCGCCTTCATGCTGCACGCCCGGCCGACCCCCTCCGGCCGCCGGCCGGAAACCTGCATCGTCGACCTCGACTTCCAGCATGGCGCCATCGCCGACTACCTCGACCTCGAACCGCGTCTCGATCTGACCGAGGTGGAGCCGCGCCCGGAACGCCTCGACCGTCAGTTGCTCGAAGTCATGCTGTCGCGTCACGAGTCCGGCGTCGCCGTGATCGCCGCGCCGAACCGGCCGGCCGAGATGCGCTCCTTCGACCCTGAGGTCGTCACCCGCCTGCTCGATCTGGCGTCTGCCTATTTCGATATCGTGGTCATCGACACGCCGCGCACCTGGTTTTCCTGGACCGACAGCGTGCTGGTTGGCTCCAACCGGCTGTTCATCGTCTGCGAGACGACCGTGCCGGGCCTGCGCCACACCCAGCGGCTGATCCGCGTCATCCGCGAGCGGCTCGGCGAACGGGCGCGTCCGGAAGTGGTCGTCAACCGCTTCGAGCAGCGCATGTTCGAAAACGGCCTGCGCCGCAGCGATCTGGAAGAGACGCTCGGCGCCACCTTCGCCGGCACCATCAGCAACAACTACCGGCTGGTGCGCGAAGCGATCGATCGCGGCGTGCCGCTCAACGAAGTCGCCCCCGAAAGCAACGTCGCAAGCGATCTCGGCCGCATCATCCTGCCCGAGGACAAGGCCGCTACGGCCGGCGCCACGAGCCGCAAGCCGCTCTTGTCTTTCGGGCGCAACCTGTTTGCCCGCGCACGCCCTGCCTGAGGCCGCCGCCTCAGACCGCACTACCGCGACGGAATCGAGGAGACTGAACATGCTTGGACGTTTCAGCCGCCGCCAATTCGCCGACGACCTCCCGAGCGAGCCGGCAGGGAGCGAGCCGCCGCTTTCGGTGGTCCCACAGGCCATCGCCGAAGCGCCGGCTGCGCCGACCCCGGTGGAACCTGCGGACCCGGGCGAACGTCTCGCCGGCATCTCTTTGAGCGCGGCCAACCGCACCGCCGAGCCGACCCCCGCCGGGTCGCCGCTCGCCAGCGACCGCTTCCTCAACGCCAAGGTCAACCTGCACCGCAAGCTGATCGAGGAGTTGAACCTCGCCGCGCTCGAAAAGCTGCCCGGCGAAGCGCTGCGCAAGGAAATCCACGGCTTCGTCTCGCGCTACGTGATGGCCGAGCGCCTGGCACTGAACACCGACGAGATGGAAGCCTTCGTCGACGATCTTCTCGACGAAATGACCGGGCTTGGGCCGATCGAACCGCTGCTGAAGGATCCCTCGATCAGCGACATTCTGATCAACGGCCACAACAACGTCTTCATCGAACGCCGCGGTATGCTCGAACCGAGCCCGGTGCGCTTCAAGGACGAGGCCCACCTGCTGCGCATCGTCAACAAGATCGTCGTCGGCGTCGGCCGCCGGGTCGATGAATCCCATCCCATGTGCGACGCCCGCCTCGCCGACGGCTCGCGCGTCAACGTCGCCATCCGCCCCGTTGCCGTCGACGGCCCGCTCGTCTCGATCCGCAAATTCTCCAAGAAGCCGCTCGGTCTCGACAAGCTGGTCGAGGTCGGCGCGCTGAAGTCGCAGATGGCCGAACTTCTCGCCGCCGCCGTCAAGGCACGCGTCACCATGATCGTCTCCGGCGGCACCGGCTCGGGCAAGACCACGATGCTGAACGCATTGTCGGCCTTCATTTCCGAACGCGAGCGCCTCGTCACCATCGAGGACGCCGCCGAACTGCAGCTGCAGCAGCCCCATGTCGGGCGCATGGAGACCCGCCCGCCGAACACCGAAGGCAAGGGCGAGATTCGCCAGCGCGAACTGGTCAAGAACGCGCTGCGCATGCGCCCCGACCGCATCATCCTCGGTGAATGTCGTGGCGAAGAGGCATTCGACATGCTGCAGGCCATGAACACCGGCCACGAAGGCTCGATGGCGACCATCCACGCCAACACCCCGCGCGACGCCATCGCCCGTCTCGAACAGATGATCGGCATTGCCGGCCTGCCGATGACGGTGTCGAGCATCCGCGGCCAGGTCGTCGGCGCCATCCGCGTCATCGTCCAGCTCTCGCGGCTGTCCGACGGCAAGCGCAAGGTCACCTCGATCGCCGAGATCACCGGCCTCGAGGGCGACATCGTGCAGATGCAGGAAATCTACCGCTTCGTCCGCGACAGCACCGACGAGGACGGCACCGTGAACGGCCATTTCCAGGCAACCGGCGTGCGCCCGCGCTTCCTCACCGATCTGGTCGCCAAGGGCATCACCATCCCCGGCAGCTACTTCGATCCCTCGAAGCCGCTCTAAACGGGGAGACAGCGCCATGCCTTTCGAATTCGAGTTCCGTGACGCCTATATCGTCTACTTTTTCACCGCCGTGGCCGCGATCCTCGTCGTTGAAGCGCTCTATCTCGTCTTCTTTGCCGCTGCCGACAACCGCACCCGGCTGAACCGCCGTCTCAAGGTCATGAAGACCGAGACGGACCGGCAGGAAATCCTGCTCCGTCTGCGGCGCGAACGCGGTCTGACCTCGGACGGCGATTTCCGCCTTCCGATCGAAGCCCTCAGCCGGCTGGTACTGCAATCCGGCCTGACCATCGGCCTCGGCCGCCTCGCGGCAATCGCCGCCGGCATGGGCGTTGTCCCGTTCATCGGCATGCTTGTCTGGCAGGGCGACCCGATCAAGGCGGCTGCCGCGGGTTTCTTCGGCGTCATCCTCTTGCCGCTCTTCATCCTGCGCACCCTGCGCAATCGCCGGCATCTGAAGTTCGGCTCCCAGTTCCCCGACGCCATCGACATGATCACCCGCAGCCTCAAGGCCGGCCATCCGATTCCGGTCGCGATCGCCCTCGTCGCCCGCGAGATGCCCGATCCCGTAGGCTCCGAGTTCGGCCTCGTCGCCGACGAGGTAACCTATGGCGCGGAACTCGAAAGCGCGCTGCGCGACATGCAGAGCCGCGTCGGCCAGGAAGACCTGCCGCTGTTCGTCACCGCCGTCGCCATCCAGAGCGCCACCGGCGGCAATCTGCGCGAGATCCTCGACAACATTTCCTCGGTGATCCGCCAGCGCTTCAAGATGCGCCGCAAGGTCAAGGCGATCAGCGCCGAAGGCCGCTTTTCCGCCCTTGCCCTGTCCGCGCTGCCACTCATCCTGTTCGGCGTCATCATGCTGATCTCACCCGACTTCTACGGTGAGGTCTGGCACCTGCCGTTGACCCAGATCGGCCTCGGCGCCACCGCCGGCTGGATGCTGTTCGGCAATATCATCATGCACAAGATGGTCAAGTTCAGGATCTGATGATGTCGGCTTCAACCCTCCTTGCCGCCCTGCCGTTCAGCCCGCTGGTACTCGGTTTCGCGCTGATCGCGAGCCTCGTCGCCGGAACCGTTGCCGTTTTCGCCGGCCGCTATCTCTCGCGCCGCAGCCATATCCGTCATCGGGTGACCAATTATGAAGGGGCCACCGCCCCGACCCGCGACCGCGACGGTCGGCGCACCGCCCAGGCAATCGCCGAAAAAGCGACCAAGCATTTCGAGTCCGCGACCGAAGGCGAGCGCATCAAGACGCTGCGCCAGCGCCTCATCCGCGCCGGCTATCTCGACCCAAAAGCGGTCGGCATCTTCTTCCTTGCCCGCATCGGTGTCGCCCTCGCGCTCGCGCCGTTCGCCGCCCTCACCCTGCCGCGCCTGCTGCCCGACCTGCCGGGCGCGCTGTCCTGGGGCGTCGTCGGTCTTCTCGGTCTGGTCGGCTATCAGCTCCCGTCGATGTATATCGACCGCCGCGCCAAGCAGAACCGCTTCGAGGCCGAAGACGGCTTCCCCGATTTCCTCGATCTGATGGTGGTGTGCGCCGATTCCGGCCTGTCGATGGAAGCAGCCCTTGAGCGCGTGTCGCACGAACTGGCGGTGTCCTACCCCTCGCTGTCGACCAACCTGACGCTTGCCTCGCTCGAGATCCGCGCCGGCCACACGCTCGGCAACGCCCTCGACAATCTCGCCGACCGGCTCAACCTCGACGAAGCCCATTCCTTCGCCACCCTGTTGCAGCAATCCGAGGAACTCGGCTCGAGCCTGACCGAAGCGCTGCGCGTCTACAGCGACGACATGCGCCACAAACGGCTGTCGCGGGCCGAGGAAAAGGCCTACAGCCTGCCGGCGAAGCTCTCCATCCCGCTCACTTTGTGCATCTTCCCGGTCGTCATGATCGTCGCGCTGTTGCCGGTCATCGTCCGCATCAAGTCCGGTGTCTATTGAGGCGCCGCGCGAAGGTCGTCGACGCGGAGATCGTCCGCACGCCCGCGATGCGCGCCGCACATCCTGTTCCGGATCGGAAAAATCATCTAAACGGCGGAAAAAACAGCAATAAATAAAATCGTCCAGAGTTTCTTGAGGGTCGTTTAGAGGCTTCTCCCTAAGCTGTCACAAAGACCCCGCGCGCCTGCCCGGCAGATCCCGGATCGCCCGGCCGGCACCGTAGAAAACGACAGGACGCCCGACCATGCTCCGCCCGCTGACCTCCGCCCTCGCCATCCTCGCCGCCGCCGCGCTTGCCGGCTGCAACACACTGCCGACGCCCGAGGGCGATTTCGGCTCGTCGAGCTCGATCAGCAGCTTCGCGCCGTCGGGCAATAGCTTTGCCGGGAATGCCTATCAGGACCCCGGCGCCCGGGTCATGCCGCGCGGCACTGGCGGCTCGCCCTTTGCCAATTTCACCGGCGGCCACGACCTGCAACAGGGCAAGGATCAGTTCCGCGCCGGCAATTTCGGCCTCGCCGAAAAACACTATCGCAAGGCCGTCGAGGGCGATCCCGACAACGCCGAGGCCTGGATCGGCCTCGCCGCCTCCTACGATCAGCTCGGCCGCTTCGCCCTCGCCGACCGCGCCTACGCCCGCGCCACCGCGCTGACCGGCCAGAACGCCGTCGTTCTCAACAATCAGGGCTATTCCTACTTCCTGCGCGGCGATGTCACGCGAGCGCGAGCGAAACTGGCCGCCGCCAAGGCGCTCTCTCCGGCGACCGTCACTATCGACGGGAACCTTGCCTTGCTTGAAGAAAACCGCCGTATCGCTTCGACTGTGCGGTAACGGCAACAGCTCGCTCCCGATGGTGCGGCCCCGCGCCTTTGCCTTTGTTTTCGGCCACCCGGCTCGCTACACTGCGGGAAAACAACCACAACCGGGCATTCGAAACATCCATGTTCGATCGGCTGAAGAGCTTTTTCACCGAACTGACCCAGGACCGCGACGCCGATGCGGCCTTTGCGGCCGATGATCATCGTCTCGCCGTCGCCGCCCTGCTCGTCCACATGATCGCCGTCGACGGATCTGTGACCGGTGACGAAAAGGATCATCTGGCGACGATCCTGCGTGCCCGCTACGGTTTGAGCGAAGCTGAAACGAAAACGCTGATCGAGGCCGCCCGCGAACGCGACCGCGAGGCGGTCGATCTGTACGGCTTCACCAGCGTGCTGAAACGCGATCTCGAGGAAGACGACCGCCGCAAGGTAGTCGAAATGATGTGGGACATCGCCTACGCCGACGGCCAGCTGCACGAATTCGAGGACAACACCATCTGGCGTGTCGCCGAACTGCTCGGCATCTCGTCGCGCGACCGCATCGCCCTACGTCAGAAGGTGGAAGCCCGCAGCGCCGCGGAGAAACCGGACTCTTGACCCTCACCTTTTTCGGCCCGACAGACCCCGCACAAACCCGATGACCGCCTTGCCTCGCATCAGCCACGACCCGGACCGTCCCAAAAGCGTTCTCATCGTCCTGCATCAGGAGCACTCGACGCCCGGCCGCGTCGGCCAGGCGCTCGCGGCGCGCGGATTTGCGCTCGATATCCGCCGGCCGCGCTTCGGCGATCCGTTGCCCAAGACCATGGCCGATCACGCCGGAGCGGTGGTGTTCGGCGGCCCGATGAGCGCCAACGACACCGAAGCCTACATGCACCGCGAGACCGACTGGCTCGGCGTGCCGCTGAAAGAGGAAAAGCCGTTCCTCGGCATCTGTCTCGGCGCACAGATGATGGTTCGCCATCTTGGCGGCACCGTCTACACGCACCCGGAATGCTGCGTCGAGGTCGGCTACTATCCCGTTCATCCGACCGCGGCCGGCAAGGAGATGGTTGGTCGCTGGCCGGCCAAGTTCTACCAGTGGCACCGCGAGGGATTCGAGCTGCCGAAGGACGCGACCCTGCTCGCCACCGGCGATCTGTTTCCCAACCAGGCCTACCGTGTCGGCCCCGCCGCCTACGGCATCCAGTTCCACCCCGAGCTGACGCTCGCCATGATGCACCGCTGGACGGTGAAGGGCGCGGAACGCATGAAGATGCCCTGCGCGCAGGGACGCCGCGACCATTTCGCCGGCCGCGCGCTTTACGACCCGCCGGTGAAAACCTGGCTGTCGAACTTCCTCGATATGTGGATCGGCGATCTCCGCCAACCCGGCAAGCCGGTCACGGTCAAGGACCCGCTGGCGCTGACCTGACCGGCCCCAATCGAGTTATTTGCAGGCGCCCGCCGGGGCCGGATAGAGCAGGAGCACCCGGTCGTCGCCTTCCGTCGCGAGATCCGGCGTGAATCCCGCCGCCCCTTCCAGCATGAAGAAGTTGCCGACCGCGATGCGAATGCCGTTCTTGCGCGGCGTGATCGTCATCGACCCGCCGTCGCCTTCCATATTGCAGGCCGCGCCCTCGCCGCTCGCATTGCAATAGGCAAAGCCGTCATAGAGCGCGTCGCTGCCGCGCAGCTTGAGACCGATATGCAGGATCGCCTTGGTGTCGGGATCGCTGTGGCCGGTCGACACGATGAAGATCGATTCCACATTCTGCGCCGGGTTCTTCGCCAGATGTGCCGCATCGTAGCGCCGCGCGAAGCAGGAATCGCCCGCATTGCCGAACGCGCTCGACAGAAAGTCCGCCGCAGCAGCCGGCGCGGCGAACACGGCGAGCGCAACAAGGCCCGCAAACAGTCGTTTCATGGCTTCCCTCCGTTTCCCCCCGGTTAATTTCGAAGGTGGCACGGGTCCCCATCAAGGGCAATGCCACCGGCCGCGATCCGTGCAATCTGCAAGCATCGTTGCAAATTGCAATGCGCTGTTCGTAAAGGCTTTCTCACCAAACGCCCGGCTCGTGTGGATCAGAACACGCCCGACCACAACATCTCGTAGGCCGGCGCGCGGCCACGATTTGGCAAGGCCTTTGCTCTTTCATAGTCGTGCTGACATCTGGTTGTGCGTAGTCAGCGTTCCGGGCGGAGGAAGGCTCGTAACCGCGACCCTCACGGGCCATCCTCCGTCTCGGTCTTTTCCCGAACATCGCTATTCGATCTGGAACCGTCATACCGCGACGGTCATCGCTCCGTTATGCTCCGTGCTTCGCGTAGCGCATCGGGGGAGCGATCCATGACAATGATTTCGACGGTTGAAGAGCTGCGACGCATCTACGACCTGCCGCAACTCGCCTCGACGGCGAAGGAAATCGACCGCATCACCCCGCACTACCGGGCGCTGATCGAAGCATCCCCCTTTGTGGCTGTCGCCACTGCCGGCCCGGACGGGCTCGACTGTTCGCCGCGCGGCGATGCCGGCTCCGTCGTTCATATCCACGACGAAAAGACGCTGATGCTGCCCGACCGGCGCGGCAACAACCGTATCGATACGCTGATCAACATCGTCCACGACCCGCGCGTCGGTCTCATGTTCCTCATTCCCGGCAGCGGCACCACGCTGCGCATCAACGGCACGGCAACGCTCTCCGTCGAGCCGGATCTGCTCGCCTCCTTCGCCGTCGACGGCAAGGAACCGCGCTCGGTCATGGTAATCGCCGTCGAGACGGTGTTCTTCCAGTGCGCGCGGGCAATCGTCCGCGCCGATTTGTGGAACCCGGAAAAACACGTCGACCCGGCAAGCCTGCCGACGCCGGGGGATATCCTCGCCGATCTCAGCAAGAACCTCGTCGGCGGTGCCGACTACGACCGCGAATGGCCCGAGCGCGCGAAGAAGACCATGTGGTGAGAGCGGCGCAGGACTCCGAAACGAGTCCGTGGCACTTCGATACCCTTCGCCGCGTTACTCTCCTGCGTCATCCCCCGGCTTGACCGGAGGATCAGGCGGCAACGGATACGGCATCCGCATTTTGCGCAGGGCGGGACACGGCAAACCCTCCGCACATCAACGCAACGCATCCCGTGTGGAACACGATCCTCCGGTCAAGCCGGAGGATGACGTGAGAAGGTGAGACCGATGCCGCATTGCCAATTGGCAGGGCGTTGCCGCTTGCTCCCTCTCAGCCGTCGTCATGCCGGACTTGATCCGGCATCCAATGGCGCATGACCAAATTGGAAGCGGTCGCGATTAGCGCAAAGCACTTGCCACGAGTCGCGCCGACATACCGTTTCGAGACGGGCAATAGACCCCGGGTCAAGCCCGGGGTGACCGGGAGTGGGGAGGCAGGCGCAGTGCCCTCATCGGGCACGCCCGGCCCGCAGGGCCGCAAGGCCGAACGGCCGCCGCCCGGCGGCAAGTCGGGTGTTCCCGACTTACCCAATCAAAGACCCAACACGGGAACACCCGTGTTGAGGGCGCGCCCTCGCGGAGACCAGCGGTCGAAGACCGCGCACGGTCGTAAGCGGAATAGGATCAAGCGCGCCTTACTCCGCCGCGTCGCGCGAGGCCGGATCGTAGTTGAGGATCGGCGCCAGCCAGCGCTCGGCTTCCTCAATCGGCCAGCCCTTACGCCGCGCATAGTCCGCCACCTGGTCGGCCTCGATCTTGCCAACACCGAAATAGTGGCTGTCGGGATGGGCGAAATAAAGTCCGGAGACCGACGCCGCCGGCCACATGGCGCAGCTTTCGGTGAGCGAAATCCCGGTCGCGGCTTCCGCGTCGAGCAGCGCGAACAGCGTACGCTTTTCCGTGTGGTCCGGCTGCGCGGGATAGCCCGGCGCCGGGCGGATGCCGCGATAGCGTTCGGCGATCAGCTCGGCCGGCGTGAAGGCCTCGTCCGCCGCATAGCCCCACAGCTCGGTGCGCACAAGCCGGTGCATGTATTCGGCAAAGGCCTCCGCCAACCGGTCGGCGAGCGACTGGGCAAGGATCTTGCTGTAGTCGTCATTGGCCTTGGCGAAGCGCTCCGCCATCGCCTGTTCGCCGATGCCTGCGGTTACCGCAAAGCCGCCGACATAGTCCGCAACGCTCTCGTCGAGCGGCGCGATGAAATCGGCAAGCGCCACATTGCCGCGTTCGCCTTCGCGGGCGATCTGCTGGCGCAGCGTATGCAGCACCGCACGCCGGTCGCCCCTGCTGTCGTCTTCGAACAGAACGATGTCGTCGCCGTCGCGCGCCGCCGGCCAGAAGCCGACCACGCCCTTCGCCGTCAGCCACTTCTCCTCGACCATGCGATGGAGCATGGCTTCGGCATCGGCAAACAGGGCGCGCGCCGCGGGTCCCCGCTGCGCATCTGCCAGGATCGCCGGATAACGCCCGACCATCTCCCAGGTCGCGAAGAACGGCGTCCAGTCGATGTACGGCACCAGCGTCTCGAGCGGCACCTCGATCGCACGGGTCCCGAGGAAGCTCGGCTTCTGAGGTGCGTTGCCGGCAAAATCATATTTCGGCGCATTGGCTTGCGCGTCCGCAAGGTTCAGCCGCTGACGGCCCGAACGGCCGCGCGCATGGCCCGCCTGAATTTCCGCATAGTCGGCGCGGATCTCGTCGTAATAGGCAGCGCGCTCGGACCCGACAAGGCGCGCGGCAACGCCGACCGCCCGGCTCGCGTCGGTGACATAGATCGCCTGACCGCGCTTGTAGTTCGGATGGATCTTGACCGCGGTATGCACCCGGCTCGTTGTCGCCCCGCCGATCATCAGCGGCAGATCCATGCCCTCGCGTTCCATCTCGGCGGCGATGTGGCACATCTCGTCGAGCGACGGCGTGATCAGTCCCGACAGGCCGATGATGTCCGCCTTCGCTTCCCGCGCCTTCTCGAGGATCGTCTGCATCGGCACCATGACGCCAAGATCGACCACCTCGAAATTGTTGCACTGGAGAACGACGCCGACGATGTTCTTGCCGATGTCATGCACGTCACCCTTCACGGTCGCGAGCAGAATACGACCGGCGCTCGACGTGCCGCCGCCGCCTGCTTCCTGCTCGGCTTCGAGGAACGGCATCAGATAGGCGACCGCCTGCTTCATCACGCGCGCCGACTTGACCACCTGCGGCAGGAACATCTTGCCCGAGCCGAACAGGTCGCCGACCACGTTCATGCCGGCCATCAGCGGGCCCTCGATGACATGGAGCGGACGGCCGAGCGCCTGGCGCGCCTCTTCCACGTCTTCCTCGATGAAATCGGTGATGCCGGCGACGAGCGCATGCGAAAGCCGCTTCTCGACCGGCCAGCCGCGCCATTCCAGATTGACCACCTTCGGCTTGCCCGGCTCGCCCTTGAAGGTCGGCGCGGCATCGACGAGGCGCTCGGTCGCGCCCGCGTCGCGGTTCAGCACGACGTCCTCGCAAAGCGTGCGCAGTCCGGCGTCGAGATCATCATAGACGCCGAGCTGGCCGGCATTGACGATGCCCATGTCCATACCCGCCGCGATCGCGTGGTAAAGGAACACCGTGTGCATCGCCTCGCGCACCGGTTCGTTGCCGCGGAACGAGAAGGAAAGGTTCGACACGCCGCCCGAGACATGGGCGTGGGCCAGGTTCTCGCGGATCCAACGGGTCGCCTCGATGAAGGCAACGCCGTAGCCATTGTGCTCCTCGATGCCGGTCGCCACCGCGAACACGTTCGGATCGAAGATGATGTCTTCCGGCGGGAAGCCGACCTTGTCGACCAGAACCCGGTAGCTGCGCTCGGTGATCGCCTTCTTGCGCTCCAGCGTATCGGCCTGTCCGTCCTCGTCGAACGCCATCACGACCACTGCCGCGCCATAGCGCCGGGCCAAAGATGCCTGTTCGATAAATCTTTCCTCGCCTTCCTTCAGCGAGATCGAATTGACGATCGGCTTGCCCTGCACGCATTTCAGTCCGGCCTCGATCACCTCCCACTTCGAGGAGTCGATCATCACCGGCACCTTGGCGATATCCGGCTCCGCCGCCATCAGGTTGAGGAAGGTGACCATGGCCGCTTCGGAATCGAGCAGCCCCTCGTCCATATTGACGTCGATCACCTGGGCGCCGTTCTCGACCTGATTGCGCGCCACATCGAGCGCGGTCGTGTAGTCGCCTTCCTTGATCAGCTTGCGGAAGCGTGCCGAGCCGGTGACGTTGGTGCGTTCGCCGACATTGACGAAATTGGTCTCCGCCGTCAGCGTGAACGGCTCCAGCCCGGAAAGACGCATCAGCGGATCGAGTTTCGGCAGCGCGCGCGGCGTCTTTCCCGCGACGGCGTCCGCGATGGCGCCGATATGGTCCGGCGTCGTGCCGCAGCAGCCGCCGACCACATTGACCAGCCCGGCCTCGGCGAACTCGCCGACGAGCTTCGCCATCGCCCCCGGGCTCTCGTCATACTCGCCGAATTCGTTCGGCAGGCCGGCATTCGGATAGGCGCAGACGAAGGTGTCGGCAACGCGGGAAAGCTCGGCGATGTGGGCGCGCATTTCCTTTGCGCCGAGCGCGCAGTTGAGACCGATGGAGAACGGTTCCGCGTGCCGCATCGAGTACCAGAACGCCGACGGTGTCTGGCCCGACAGGGTGCGGCCGGACAGATCCGTGATCGTGCCCGAAATCATGACCGGAAGAGTCATGTTTTTCTCGACAAACACTTCCTCCGCTGCAAAGATCGCCGCCTTGGCGTTCAGCGTGTCGAAAATCGTCTCGATCAGGATGATGTCGGCACCGCCATCGATGAGCCCGCGCACGGCTTCGCCGTAGGCGATGCGCAGATCGTCGAAGGTGACGGCGCGGTAGCCCGGATCGTTGACGTCCGGCGACAGCGACGCGGTGCGGTTGGTCGGCCCGAGCGCGCCGGCAACGAAGCGCGGCCGGTCCGGGTTCTCGGCCATTGCCGCTTCGCAGGCTTCCCTGGCGAGCCGCGCGGCTTCCCGGTTCAGCTCATAGGCCAGCGCCTCCATGCCGTAATCGGCCTGGGCAATCGAGGTCGAGGAAAAGGTGTTCGTCTCGACGATGTCGGCGCCGGCGTCGATATACTCTTTGTGGATGGCGCGGATCGCATCCGGCTGAGTGAGGTTCAGAAGGTCGTTGTTGCCCTTCACGTCCTTTTCCCAGTCGGCGAAGCGCGCGCCGCGATACCCCGCCTCGTCGAGCTTGAGCTGCTGGATCATCGTGCCCATCGCGCCGTCGAGCACAAGAATGCGCTCGCGGGCAGCGGCATAAAGCGGATGATCGGCGGAAACTCCGTTCGGCTTCGACATAAGATTATTCATTCCTGCATGTTATAGCGAAAGCCGCCCGACAGGATCGTCGGAACGGCTCTTTCAACTCGGCGAGGCGGTGCGGCCGTCGTCAGGCGGCCACCGCATCGTGGCCCGGCTTGATGCCGAGCAGATGGCAGATCGCGAAAACGAGGTCGGCGCGGTTCAGCGTGTAGAAATGGAACTCAGACACGCCGCGCGCCACCAGATCGTCGACCTGTTCGGCGGCAACCGCGGCCGCCACCAGCTTGCGCGTCTCGGCGTCGTCCTCGAGGCCCTCGAAGCGCTCGGCGAGCCGCGGCGGGATCGTCGTGCCGGTCGCCGCGCCGAACTTCGCCACCTGGGTGAAATTGTGGATCGGGATGATGCCCGGCACGATCGGAATGAAGATGCCGGCAGCCCGCACCCGCTCCAGATAGGCCTCGTAGAGATCGTTGGAGAAGAAGAACTGGGTAATCGCCCGCGTCGCGCCGGCATCGACCTTGCGCTTCAACAGGTCGATCTCGGTCTGCCAGTCGGGGCTCTCCGGGTGCTTCTCCGGATAGGCCGAAACGGAAATCTCGAAATCGGCGATCCGCTTCAGGCCGGAAATCAGATCGACCGTGCTGGCGTAGCCTTCCGGGTGCGGTTGATAAGCATTGCCGACGCCATCGACCGGATCGCCGCGCAGCGCCACGATGTGGCGCACACCGGTGTCGCGATAGGCGCGCGCCACCTCGTCGACATCCTCGCGGGTCGCGTCGACGCAGGTCAGATGCGCCGCCGGCACCATCTTCGTCTCGCGCAGGATGCGCGTTACCGTCGCGTGGGTGCGCTCACGTGTCGAGCCGCCGGCGCCATAGGTCACCGAAACGAATTCCGGCTCGAGCGGCGCCAACTTTTCGATCGAGCGCCACAGCGTCTCTTCCATCTTCTCCGTCTTAGGCGGGAAGAATTCGAACGAGACGCGGATGCGCGGCTGTTCCGGCGTGGCGGCCGCTTCGCGCGGGCTCTTTCCGTTGCCGTTCGAGGTCATGCGAATGTCTCCTGAGAGGAAAGGGCCGGGGTGTCCGCCATCAGAATGCGCGGATCCTTGAACAGCCACAGCGTTACGGTAAGTTTGCCGGTCTCGGATTGCTCCGGCGCCAGGTCTCGGATCTCCTCCGTCACCAGCCCGGCGTCCGCCGCCCATTGCTCGACCTGCGCATGCGAGAAACCGAGGCGGCGATGCGCCTGCTCGCTGCGCAGGAATTCGAGGTCGTGCGGCGCGAAATCGACAACGAGAATACGCCCGCCGGGCCGCACGATGCGTGCGGCTTCGCGCAACGCCCGCGCCGGATCGGCGAGAAAATGCAGCACCTGGTGAATGGTGACGAGATCATACGACCCGCTCGCCAGCGGCAGCGCGTAGAGATCGCCCTGCCGGACCTGCGCTTCGCCGCCCGTCGCGCTCGGATCGAGCCGGTCGAGATTGGCGCGCGCCACCGCCAGCATCGAATGGCTGGCATCGATGCCCACCGCGCGGCCATAGAGCGGACGGAACAGTTCGAGCAACCGGCCGGTACCGGTGCCGAGATCGGCCATCATTTCGAACGGCCGGTCGCCGACCACCGAGGCCATCGCCGCTTCGACCGACGTTTCCGGCGCATGCAGCGAGCGGATGCGATCCCACTCGGCGGCACTCGCGGCGAAATAGCGATCGGCCTCGGCGCGCTGCGCCTCCTTTAGCCCCTCGAACCGCGCGCGGTCGCCGGCAAGCACCGGGTCGCCGAGGTCGAGATGGCCGATCAGGCTGGTCAAAAGCTCGACCGCACCCGCCCCTTCGGCCAGCCGGAAATAGGCCCACGCCCCTTCCGGCAGCCGCTCGATCAGTCCGGCTTCAAGAAGCAGTTTGAGATGGCGCGAAATGCGTGGCTGGCTCTGGCCGAGAATAGCGGTCAGATCCTTCACCGTCAGCTCGCCCTGCGCCAGCAGCGCGACGATGCGGATACGCGTGACCTCACCCATGGCCTTCAGACCATTGATGAGCACGGGAACGGGAAGGGCCGACTTGTTGAGCATCACGACACGCACAAAATTGATATAAAGATATCTTTATGTCTATCGTGACGGGTTGTCAAGGAGAGGGAGAACTGGTTTTCGCTGACGACTGAGCGCGGACTACCGCCCGCCAGCCTCCGCGAGGGCGCCCTCAACACGGGTGCTCCCGTGTTGACTCTGCGACATGCGCAAGTCGGGAACACCCGACTTGCCGCCCGGCGGCGGCCAGTCGGCCTTGCGACCCCTGCGGGTTCGGGCGTGCAATACGGCAAAGCGGATGGGCACTGCGCTTGCCTACCCACTCCCCCGTCACCCCGGCCTTGAGCCGGGGCCCATTGCCCCTCTCGGAACGGTAGCCCGGTGGCGGTTTGTTTTCGGCGCGTCGTTCTGCTCACATCCGCCATCAATATCGGCAAAGGCCATTGGATGCCGGATCAAGTCCGGCATGACGACGGCTGGGAGGGAGCAAGCGGCAACGCCCTGCCCATTGGCGAATACGGCATCTTTCCCACCCCTCCCTCGTCATCCTCCGGCTCGACCGGAGGATCGCTCTCAACACGAAAGACCTCGAGGTTCGCAAGACGTTCCAAGCCTGATCCGCTCATGCAGAAAGCACGGCCGCCACGCTTTTCGCCGGCCGATCGTCCGGTCGAGCCGGAGGATGACGCATCAGGGACAAATCGGCAGAACGCTTCCCCACAAAGGAAACGCTTCACTCTCGACTGTATAGGCTTAACGCCAATGCCATTGGATGCCGAGCCAAGCCCGGCATGACCACGGAGAAAGCGAGCGCTCCGAATACTGTGGCGCTTACCACTCACCCAGCTTGACGTCGTCGGTGTACTCGACGCCGGGGACCTCTTTCGTCACTGCCTGACCGCACATGACACGCCCCGTGGTCGCATCGAACGTCAGGCTCGGTGAGCCATGCAGCACCCAGCCCTTGTTGAGCGCGGCCGAAACCCGCTTGCAGAACGCCGCATCGTCGGGGCCGGTGAGAAATCGATAGAGCTGCATAATAGAACCCCGTCAGGCGCCCGCACGCGCGGCCATCGCTTCGGCGACGGCGACCGTGCGCCGCGCCATGTCGGCGTGCAGCAGCTCGACCATCTTGCCCTCGATGCGGATCGCGCCCTTGCCGGCGTTTTCCGGCTCGTCGAAGGCGGCGATGATGGTTTTCGCCCAGGCGACCTCGTCGGCGCTCGGCGCGAAGATCTCGTTGCACGGCGCGACCTGCTTCGGGTGGATCAGCGTCTTGCCGTCCATGCCGAAATCCCGGCCCTGCGCACATTCTTCCGCGAAGCCTTCCTCATTGCCGAAGTCGTTGTAGACGCCATCGATGATGTCGAGGCCATAGGCCCGTGCCGCGGCAACGCAGGTCGACAGCCAGGAGACCATCGGCTGGCGACCGGGCAGGATGCGCGCCCGCGTATCCTTGGCGAGATCGTTGGTGCCCATGACGAAGGCCTTCAACCGCCGCCCGTCGGGCCCGTTGACGGCCGCCGCGATCTCTTCGGCGTGCAGCATCGCCCGCGGCGTTTCCATCATCACCCAGAGCTTCAGAGAAGCCTCGGCGCCCGCGCTATCGAGCCGCTGGCCGATCTCGAAGACATCCGCCGCCGTGCTCACTTTCGGCGCCAGAATGGCGTCCGGGTTTGCCGAAACCGCGATTTCCAGATCCGCCTCGCCCCATGCCGAGGTGATCGCGTTGATGCGAATGATCAACTCACGATTGCCGTAGCCGCCGCCGCGCACCGCGTCGAACACGTTCTTGCGCGCCTGCGCCTTTTCTTCCGGCGCAACGGCATCTTCCAGATCGAGGATCAAACAATCCGCATCAAGGGTCTTGGCCTTTTCCAATGCACGGGTGTTCGAGCCCGGCATGTAAAGGACGCTGCGACGGGGGCGCAGTTGCTCGCTCATGGGAATAGTTCCTTTTGTAATCACTTATTCCTACTCACCTAAGGGCAGGGTTGCAAATAGTGCTTTCGGCAAACATTACGATCACCGGACCGAACAATGATCCGATGCCGTCAAATACTGGCGGAACCATTGCCACGAACAAGCTCATCCGGTCCCGCAACAGTCTCGACGGATAGGCTCTATCCTTCTGATTTGAAGTGTGTTTTGCTCGGGAAATCGCGGCAAATCGGAGCCCATTCGCCGAAGCCGTCTGGCGTTGAAAAAAAGGTGCGCACATGCCTGCCGATTTTTATGATGTCGTCATTGCCGGAGGCGCCGCCGTCGGCGCGAGTGTTGCCTGGTTCCTCGCTCGCGAACCCGGCTTCTCCGGCTCCATTGCGGTCATCGAGCGCGATCCCGCGTTTGCCCGTGCCGCGACGACACTGTCGGCGGCGTCGATTCGCCAGCAATTCTCTACCCCCGAGAACATCCGCCTGTCGCAATTCGGCCTTGGCTTCCTGCGTGATCTGAAAACCCATTTCGGGCCCGATGCCGATGTCGGCTTCCGCGAACAGGGTTATCTCATCCTGTCGAGCGAGGCCGGCGTCGAGCGGCTGCGCGCCAACCACGCGATCCAGATCGCCGAGGGCGCCGACATCGCCTATCTCGAACCGGTCGACCTCACGCACCGCTTCCCCTGGCTGAATGTCGAGGACCTCGCAGCCGGCGCCTATGGTCAGAGCGGCGAGGGCTGGTTCGACGCCCATGGCGTGCTGGCGCTGCTGCGCGGCGACATCAGGAAGCGGGGTGTCACGGCGATCACCGGCACCATTTCCGGCATCGAGCGCGTCGGCGACCGCATCGAAGCGGTGCGCCTCGCCGACGGACACAGGATCGCCTGCGGCACCCTGGTCAACGCGGCAGGCCCGCAGGCCGGCGATCTGGCGGAACTCGCCGGGATTTCGCTGCCGGTCGAGCCGCGCAAGCGCACCGTCTTCGTCTTCGATTGCCGCGAAAAGGTCGAGGGCATGCCGCTGATGGTCGACCCGAGCGGCATCTATGTCCGCCCCGAAGGCGCCCACTTCATCTGCGGCATGTCGCCGAAAGAAGAAGATGACGGCCGCGCCAACGATGACGATTTCGATCCCGACTGGGCCCTGTTCGAGGAAATCATCTGGCCGGCGCTCGCCCACCGCGTGCCGGCATTCGAGGCGATCAAGCTGACCAATGCCTGGGCCGGCCACTACGACTACAACCCGTTCGACCAGAACGCGATCCTCGGACCGCACAGCGAGATCGGCAATTTCCTCTTCGCCAACGGCTTCTCGGGCCACGGTCTGCAGCAAGCGCAGGCGGTCGGGCGCGCCATTTCCGAACTGATCGTCGACGGCGCCTATCGCACTCTCGACCTATCCGTGTTTTCCTATGACCGCATCGCCGCCAACCATCCGGTGCACGAACTGGCCGTCATCTGACGGCGCCCGAACCGAAAACGGCCGCGCGGCCACTTTCCACGCACGGCAGCAAAAAAACTGTACCCGCCATGCCCGCCCCCGTCAGAAAACCGGCGATCATCGTCATCACCTCGCTCGTCGCTCGCGGCTCCGTCGGCGGCCGCGGCGTTGTCTTCGCGCTCGAGCGGCTCGGCTTCCCGGTCTGGTTCGTCCCGACGATCACGCTCTCCTGGCATCCGGGCCATGGCCCCTCGACCCGGTTGGTGCCCGACATGGATGGCTTCGCCGCCATGTTGGCCGATCTCGCGAACAGCCCCTGGATCGATCAGGTCGGCGGCATCCTGACCGGCTATCTGGGTAGTCCCGAACAGGCCGAGGCGATCGCCGGGCTGATCGGCAAGGCACGCGAAAAGAACCCGGACCTGCTCTATCTCTGCGACCCGATTTCCGGCGACGCAGGCAGGCTCTACGTGCCCGAACCGACGGCCGAAGCGATCCGCGACAGGCTCCTGCCGCTCGCCGATATCGCCACCCCCAACGCTTTCGAACTCGCCTGGCTGAGCGGCATGCCGGTAACGACGCCCGCCGAGGCCGAAGCGGCCGCCCGCACCCTTTCGCCGCCGCGCATGGTCGTCTCCTCCGCGCCGGCGCTCTTCGGCAACGCCATGGCGACCATGCTGGTGGCAAAAGCCGCGTCCTCAGCCATCGTCGCCGAGCATCCGGCGATCGCCAACGCGCCGAACGGCCCCGGCGACCTGCTGTCCTCGCTGTTCCTCGCCCATCTCCTCGACGGGGCGAACGAGGAAACCGCGCTTGGCCGCGCTACCGCCACCGCGTTCGAACTGGTCGCCCGCTCGGTGAAAGCCGGCGCCGACGAGTTGTGGCTGACGACGGAACAGGGGAGCATCGTCCGCCCGACGGCTATGGTCACCATGCGGCGGCTGCAAACCCCGACGATCCGGCGCAAGGCGAACGCCCCGGACAGCGGCGATGCCGGCTGAGGACAGAGAAGACAGCGGCTGGGTCGCCGGTGTCGACGGCTGCCCGGCGGGCTGGATCGCGGCCTATCGCTCGCTCGACGACGAGCCGCCCCGCCTGCGCCTGCACGAAAGCTTTGCCGAGATCCTCGCCGCGCCGGAAAACCCGCGCGTTGTCGCCGTCGACATGCCGATCGGCCTGCCTGACCACATCGGGCCGAACGGGCGCGGACCGGAAAAAGCCGTCCGCCCTCTCCTTGGCGAGCGCCAATCCTCGGTGTTTTCGATCCCCGCCCGCGCCGCCGTCATGGCCGACAACTTCGGCGAGGCGTGCCGGCTGGCGCTCGAAACCTCGGACCCGCCACGCAAGGTGTCGCGCCAGGGCTTCGCGCTCTTCCCGAAGATCCGTGAAATCGATGCGTTGATGACGCCTGACCTCGAAGCCCGTGTTTTCGAGGTCCACCCGGAACTCGCCTTCTGGCGGCTGAATGGCGAACAGCCGATGAGCCTGCCGAAGAAGGTGAAGAGCCGGCCGAATCCGGCCGGCCTCGATCAGCGCCGGGAATTGTTGGTGCGTTTCGGCTACGAAATGGGTTTTCTCGGGCAGAAGCCACCGTGCGGCGCCGGGCCCGACGACCTCATCGACGCCTGCGTCAACGCCGTCATCGCCGAGCGCATCCTCAGCCAAAAGGCCGAGCCGTTCCCGCCCGAACCGGCGCGCGACGCCCGCGGCCTGCGCGTCGCGATCTGGGCCTGAAAAGCTACATAGCCGGCAAATGATCAGCTCTTGCGGACGACAAACACCCGGCAGGACTGGTTGGCGAGACGGCGGAAATGGCTCGCCTCTTCTTCTTCGAGAACGGTGATCGCGCCGTCATCGACGAGCCGCTTGAGCTCGCCGGCAAAGCCGAGCTTCTCGAAGATCGGCTCATAGACGTAAAAGCCGAACAGCCCGCCCGGCCGCAGGGCATCGAGCACCGGGGCAATAGCTTCGGCGCCGACATGGCCCTGCGTGTAAAGCCCCGACGAGATGGCGGCCGCATAGGTGCCCCTCTCGACCGGCAGCGGCTTGGTCGCATCCGCGACCATGAGTTCGCGATAGGCACCCGACTTTTCCGCGATCGCCACCATGTCTGGCGCGATGTCGAACCCGTCGATGGTCAGTTCCGGCCGGCACGTCTGCAGCGCCAGCGCCGTCAGCCCGGTCCCGCAACCGGCATCGAGAACAACGCCATCGAGATCCTCGAGGAATGGGCACAGAGCTTCGGCAACGACCTCGTGGCCGGAATAGCCAAGCAGCTTGACCAACAGCGGCTCATAGAGCGCCGCGAGCCGATTGTAGAGCGTATCGAAAAGCCCGCGCGCGATGGCATCGGTCTTCTGGCGCAATCCGGTTTTCGCGATCGCGGAGTTGGTCATCCTGCCTTTTCCCGTCCTTGTTGACTGTCCGGAACAACGATTTGCCGGCAAATCTTCGCTCGGATTCGAGGTCATTCCCTAACGGAATTTGACGACAATGAGATGGCAAAGGCAACGGGCAGCCCGAACGGAATGCGCTTTTCCCCAACAGGCACGCCGGCTCAGCTATCGTCGCCGACCGCCTCGAGGATGGTCCGGTAAAGCGCGCCGGGCTTGAACGGCTTGTCGATGCGTCCGTTGAATCCTGCGGCGGCAAGCTTGTCCGGCGCAGCCTTGTCGGACCATGCCGACATCGCAATGACCGGGATCGCGCGCACCGATTCCATGCCCTGAATGGCCGCGAGCGTTTCGAACCCGTCGAACCCGGGCATGGTGAGGTCGAGCAGCACCAGATCGAACGGTGCGTCGCCGAGCGCGGCAAGCGCCTTCTCGCCGCTGTCGACCGCGATCCCCTCCATGCCGAACCCGCCAAGGCAGGCAAGCGCGATCTCACGTGAGAAGCGGTTATCGTCGACGACGAGCACCCGGATCGAACGCTGCAACAGCGGCGCGCCCGTATCCCGCCGCTCCTGAACGGCAGCCGACCCATCATCGCCGGCGGGCAGCGTTTCCGGATCGGCGTCGGCTGCCGGAATGCGCACGGTGAAGGTCGTACCCTTGCCGCGCTCGCTGTCGACGGCGATGGTGCCGCCAAGCGCGGCGACAAGGCTGTGCACGATCCACAGCCCGAGCCCGGTTCCGGCGATCCCGGCGACCCCGCTGCCACGCTCAAAGGCCCGGTAGAGTCGTTCCTGATCGCGCGGCAAAAGCCCGGGGCCGGTATCGCAAACGGCGAGCACCAGCGTCTGCATCCCGTCCGCGCCGGCACCTGCTTCAAGCGTCGCTGCGATCTCGACCGATCCGTGTTCGGTATATTTGAGCGCGTTTTCGCAAAGGCTGACGAGGATGCGGCGCACCGCATCGCTGTTGCCGACCACCCAGCGCCCGGCAACGCCTTCGGTATCCGCGCCGAAGGAAAGACCCTTCTGCTCCGCGCCCGGCGTCATCATCGACATCACTTCGTCAATCAATCGCGCCGGGGAATAGGGGATCGCAACATCCGGCGCCCGGCCCTTGGCGGCACGCCCGGCATGCAGGATGTCCTCGGCCAGCGCCAGACCCATGCTGGCGGCTTCCTGGATCGATTTGAGGAAATATCGCTGCTGATCGTCGAGATCGGTGGTCTGCAGCAGTTCCACCAGGGTGAGGATGGCACCGATCGGTGTGCGCAGTTCATGGCCCGCAACCGCCAGGAGGGTTGCAGCGTCACTGCCGCTGTCAGCCGCGCGCCGCGTCTGACTTTCGTTTTCGCCCGGTTCTTCCATCACTTTCCACCCACCGATGGCTTACAGGCTGAGCCAGTGAAGGACAAGCGGAACGGGGCCGATTCGCTCCGAAAACCGCGATTTTCTGCCGTCACGCGGGCCGGCAGGCGTCTGCATGGCAGCCTTGCAGGCCATCGGCACCCATTGACCGCGGCAATCCCCGCGCACAAAGTCGGCCCTCTTGCCGCATCCGCCCGGTCGCAATCGCTGGAAAGCCCGTTCATGGAACAGCTCGTCGAGATCATCCTGCCGGTCTTCGGACTGATCGGTCTCGGCTATGCGATCGCCGCCTTCGGCATCCTCAGGAAGGAAGTCGGCGAGGCCCTCGGCGATTTCGTCTTCACCGTCGCCGTGCCACTGCTGATCTTCCGCACGCTGGCCACCGCGCATTTGCCGGCGGTGTCGCCCTGGGCGCTGTGGATCCCCTATTTCGCCGCCGTCGTCGTGGTCTGGACCCTCGCCGACCGGGTCGTCCGCCTCGGCTTCGGGCGCGATGCCCGCGCCGGCGTCGTTGGTGGCGTCTCTGCCGGCTTTTCCAATCTCGTGCTGATCGGCATCCCGCTGATCCTCACCGCCTTCGGCGAGGCCGGCTCGGTGCCGCTGTTCATCCTGATCTCGGTGCATCTGCCGGTGATGATGGTGGCGAGCACGCTGCTCATCGAGCGGGTCGAACGGCGCGAGAACCAGACGGCGATCTCGCCGCTTCACCTGATGCGCTCGATCGGCCTCAGCCTCGTCAGCAATCCGATCGTCATCGGCATCATCGCCGGCGGGCTGTGGCGGCTTGCCGGCCTGCCGGTCGAGGGCCTGCCGAAAGTGCTGATCGACAAGCTCGCGGCCACCGCCGCGCCCTGCGCCCTTTTCGCGCTCGGCATGGCGCTGAAGCGCTATGGCATCGGCGGCAATCTCGCGCCCTCGCTGGTGCTGTCGGTGCTCAAGGTCGGTGCACTGCCGGCGCTGGTATGGACCTTCACCACCTATCTGACCGACCTGCCGCCGCTCTGGGTATCTGTCGCGACCATCGCGGCCGCCTGCCCGACCGGCGTCAACGCCTATCTGATCGCCAACCGCTTCCGCACCGGCCACGGACTCGCATCGAACACCATCACCGTCACCAATGCGATCTCGGTGGTGGCCATGGCGGCGTGGATGCAGATCTTGCCAATGCAGTAGCGGGCGAGGCCCCGCGGGAACCGCACCGCAGCGCGGCAAGAAAAAAAGGCGACCCTGTGAGGCCGCCTTTTCCCGTCCTAGTCGGTCAGTACGATCAGCCGAGTTTCGGAATGCGAAGCACCTGGCCCGGATAGATCTTGTCGGGATCGGACAACATCGGCCGGTTGGCCTCGAAAATGGCGTTGTACTTCGAGCCGTCGCCATAGGCCTTCTTGGCCACGGCCCACAGCGTGTCGCCCTTTTCCACCGTATGGAAGGTCGCCGGCTCTTCCTCGACATCGGCCTTGATCTCTTCCTCGACCTTGCCGATGCCGGCGATATTGCCGGCGGCGAGGATGATCTTCTCCTTCACCTCCTGGCTCGGTGCCATACCGGCAATCTTGACCGTATCGCCCTCGACCTTGATCTCGACGTCGCCGCCAAGCCCAAGATCCTTGACCTCTTTTTCCAGAGCCTCGGCTGCCGCCGCTTCGTCGTCGTCTCCGCCCCACAGCTTCTTGCCGGCGTCCGTGACGAAATCAAAAAAACCCATCGATCTCTCCTGAAATCCTTGTCCGGCGCGAAGCCGGCCAATTCCGTTCGGCCCCTGCCTTTTCTTTAAGTCCATGAAACCGCGCTGGCTATAGGACGACGACACAAAATGATCAGTCCACAAACCCGATCATCCGGCGGATGTCGCCCGGCGTCGCGCCGGCGTCGCGCAATGATCTGAGACTCGTATCCCGCGCCGATTTCGACAATTTGCGGCCATCCTCGCCAAGGATCAGCCGGTGATGGTGATAGGCCGGCGCCGGAAAGCCGAGCAGGGTCTGCAACAGCCGGTGGACGCTGGTCGACCAGAACAGATCCTGCCCGCGCACGATATGCGTCACGCCTTGCAGCGCATCGTCGACGACCACCGATAAATGATAGCTGGTCGGCACATCTTTGCGCGCAACCAGCACGTCGCCCCAGTCGAGCGGCCGCGCAGCGACCGATCCCGTCTCGCCATTCGGCCCGGCGCCGGTCTCGCTCCAGACAAGATCGCCGGCCCGCGCCACAGCCTCTTCCATGCGCAGCCGCACCGCCGCCGGCTCGTCCGTCACCTCATTTCCTGCCGCCCGGTCTTCCACACCGAACGGATAGAGCGGCGCGCCGTCTGGGTCGCGCGGCCAGGTTTCGCCAAGCGCCGCTTCCCGAGCAGCGACACCCTCGGCAATTTCCTTGCGGGTCGCCCGCGACAGGAACGTCAGCCCCATCCCGCTCAGCTTGCCAAGGGCGGATCGGTAGCCGTCGAAATACTCCGACTGGCGGTGGACCGGCTCTTCCCAGGAGAGGCCGAGCCAGGCGAGGTCTTCCAAGATGCCCGCTTCGAATTCCGGCCGGCAACGGCCGATGTCGATATCCTCGATACGCACGAGGAAACGCCCACCGCCCTTCCTCGCCATGTGGAAATTGAGCAGCGCGGAATAGGCATGGCCGAGATGCAGATCGCCATTCGGGCTCGGTGCGAAGCGGAAGACGGGACGGGTCGGCATGGCGGTCAGAACAGTGGATCCGGGTGCGGCGCGTCTGTGGACGAGCAGGTTCGGGCAGGTTTCGGGTCGCGCGACGGGCGAGCCGCCATCACGATTGCCTCCACTCTTGACGCCGGACGGCGATTTGCCAAGGCTCATGCAGTTGGAAAAGGAATCGACGCCGATGCGCCTGATCGAGACAGAGGACGACATCGCTGAGGGGATCGACCACCTGCGCCGGGTCGACCCCCGCCTGCATGAGGTCATCGAGCTTGCCGGTCCGGTTCCGCTTCGTCGCCGCCCACCAGGCTTTTCCGGCCTGTGCGAGATCGTCGTCGCCCAGCAGCTTTCCAAGGCCAGCGCCGATTCGATCTTTCGCCGCCTGACCGACACGCTCGGCACGGTCTGCCCAAACGGCATCATGGACGCCTGCGACGACACGCTGCGAGGCTGCGGCCTGTCGGCACCGAAGATCCGCACCCTGCGGGCCATCGCCGAAAGTGCCGGCGACGGGTCGCTGCCGGTCGACGAACTGGGCGCCCGTCCCGCCGATGAAGCGACCGAGTTGCTGACCGCGGTGAAAGGCATCGGCCCGTGGACGGCCGAAGTGTTCCTGCTGTTCTGTCTCGGCCATCGCGACATCTTCCCCGCCGGCGACCTCGCCCTGCAGATCGCCGTTGCCGAAGCCTTCGGGATGGACGAGCGGCCGAAGCCGAAGGCCCTCGTCGAAATCGCCGAACTTTGGTCGCCCTGGCGCGGCGTCGCCGCACGTCTGTTCTGGGCCTATTACCGGGTTTGCCGACAGGGACGCGACGCGATGCCGCTATGAAAGCCGGCCTTCACAAAGGTGACATACCGGCCTAACAATATGGCGCCGCCAAACGATCTGGAACGAATCGACGGAACGAGGAGTTCGATTTGACGATCGCATCGACATCGGGCGCGCACCCCGCGCTAGTGCTGAACGCGGACTACCGTCCGCTGAGCTACTACCCTTTGTCTCTGTGGTCCTGGCAGGACACGATCAAGGCGGTTTTCCTCGACCGCGTGAACATCGTCTCCGAATATGACGTCGCCGTGCGCAGCCCGAAATTCGAGATGCGCCTGCCGAGCGTGGTGTCGCTGAAAACCTTCATCCGCCCGGCCCGAAATCCCGCCTTCACCCGCTTCAACGTGTTCCTGCGCGACAGGTTCGAGTGCCAGTATTGCGGCAGCCAGGACGACCTCACCTTCGACCACGTCGTTCCGCGTTCGCGCGGCGGCCAGACCACCTGGGACAACGTCGTCGCCGCCTGCGCGCCGTGCAATCTGAAGAAAGGCAACAAGTCCTGCCGCCACGCCGACATGTGGCCGCGTCAGGCGCCGTTCCGCCCGACGCTGCACGATCTGCACATCAACGGTCGCCGCTTCCCGCCCAACTACCTGCACGACAGCTGGGTCGACTTCCTCTACTGGGACACCGAGCTCGAACCGTAGGCGCAGCCCGCCTCCCGCGATACCTGGCTAGTCATAGGTTCTCTCGCTGAACGGGACCGCGTTGATACGCGCGATCAACTCGCCGATCATCGCTTCCTCGGCCCGGTTCATGCGCGCATTCGGATTGAACACCATGAACACGTCGATTGCCGGCGGGTCGTCATAGGGCGGCAGCCGCCACAACAACCCGTCGCGCACATCGCGCTCGACCACGTGAAGCGGCAGCGGCCCGACCCCGAGCCCGGCAACGATCAGCCGCCGCACCTCTTCCAGATGCGACGAGGTCGCCACCACATGGTCGTCGAGATCGGCTTCGGCACGCATCAGCGCGACCGGGCGCAGCGCATCGGACATCTGGTCGGTGATGAACGACACCGAGGCGTGCCCGGCGAGATCGTGCCGGGTCAGCCCGGTGCGCCCGAACAGCGGATGGGTCGGCCCGCAGAACAGGCCGAAGAACTCGCGAAACACCGGTCGATATTCGAGCTGCGGGCTTTGGTCGTGCACCAGGCAAACGGCAAAGGACGACCGTCGCGCCCGTACGTTCTCGATCGCCAGCCGGCTCGCCATCACGTCGATCGACAGCGTCGCCCTGGGGTGTGCGGTATGAAAGGCGGCCAGCGCGGCATCGAACAACGGCGAGGAAACATGGCTCGCCACGGAAATGTTCACATGCCCGCGCACCTCTTCGCGCACCTCGCGCATCAAGGTGTCGAGGCCGAGAATGGTGCCGTGAATATCGACCGCCTCGCGCAGCAGCATACGCCCGGCATCGGTCAGGATGAACCGCCCGGGCCCGCGGTCGATCAACTTGCGCCCGAGCTGTTCCTCCAATCGGCGCAAGGCATTGGAGACCGTTGGCTGCTTCAGCCGCAGCCGCTCGGCCGCATCCGTCACGCTGCGCGACTCGGCAAGCACGACAAAGGTGCGCAACAGGTTCCAGTCGAGACGGCGGGCGAGCTGTTCGGCCCGATCATTGGATTTCCGCATGCCGACATTCTGAAAATCTATAGTCACAATTTCAACTATCTATTTGAGGAATTCTCAATCGCTTGCCACACTTCAAAAGTCACGTCCGGCGGGGCGAGGTGACTTTACGGAAATTGTCCCTTTGGAGAGTGCGCGACCATAGCCGTGGCCACGGGCATTTCGTCGGTGCCGCGGATCCTTCGTGAGGGTCCCCATGAGCATAGAAGCCCGCGAACGACGCCAACCCTGGATATTGCTGTCACCGGCGCTCACCGCCGTGACGCTGCTCCTCTTCGTCCCGCTTGCCTTCATCGTCGTCTATTCGTTCTGGCTGCGCACGGCAACCGGCGCCGACGTCGCCGGTTTCTATCTCGACAACTGGAAAGAAGCGCTCACCGACTCGTTCTATCGCGACATTCTGCTCAACACGCTGAAGATCGCCGGACTGTCGACCATCGTCTGCGCGCTCGCCGGCTATCCGTCGGCCTATTTCATTGCCCGCTCGAAAGGCAACCGGACGCTGCTTCTTATCCTGCTGATGCTGCCGTTCTGGATCAGCTACATCATCCGCACCATGTCGTGGATCAACATTCTCGGCGTCTCGGGCGCGTTCAACTCCGCGCTGTTGTCGCTCGGCATCGTCTCCGAGCCGATCCAGATGCTCTACAACGAGACCACCGTCATTCTCGGCCTCGTCCACTTCCTGCTGCCGTTCATGGTGCTCAACGTCTATGTCAGCCTGGAAGGCATCGACGCGACGCTGGAAGACGCCGCCTGCTCGCTCGGCGCCACTCGCTGGAAAGCGTTCCTCGAAGTCACCCTGCCGCTGTCGCTGCCCGGCCTCGCCGCCGGCGGTCTGCTGTGCTTCGTGCTTGGCGCCGGCACCTACATCACCCCGCTGGTGCTCGGCGGCCCGCGCGACGCCATGTTCGCCAACCTCGTCTTCGAGGCGATCATCACCCAGCTCGACTGGCCGCTCGGGTCGGCCCTGTCGCTGATGTTGCTGGCCGTGCTCGGCGCCGTCGTCGCCGTCTACAACCATTTCCTCGGCATGAGCCAACTGGCGAAGGGGCTGTCATGATGGGCTTTTTCAAACCCACCGGCTGGGGCCTCGTGCGCGCCTGGGCGATCCTCGTCTACGGCTTCATGTTCCTGCCGGTTGCCGTGGTCGTGCTGCTCGCCTTCAACGCCAGCCAGTTCGGCTCCTTCCCGATGACCGGCTTCTCGTTCCGCTGGTTCATCGCGCTGATCGAGAACGACGCCATCATGCGGGCCTTCCGCACCTCGTTTGCGCTCGGTGCCATGACCGCGCTGATCTCGACCACGCTTGGTGTGCTCGCCAGCCTCGCCCTGGTCCGCTACCGGGTGCCCGGCCAGAACCTCATCTCGACCGTGCTGATCGCGCCGATCCTGGTGCCCGAAGTGGTGCTTGCCGTGGCGATCCTGCTGTTCATGAAGGCGCTCAACGTGCCCAAGAGCTTCACGCTCCTGCTGCTTGGCCACGTCATCTTCACCCTGCCCTTCGTCATCCTCGTCGTGCAGGCGCGCCTCGTCGGCATCCGCCGCGACGTCGAGGAGGCCGCGATGTCGCTCGGCGCCAGCCCCGTCCAGACCTTTTTCCAGATCACCCTGCCGCTGCTCGCGCCGGCCGTCCTGGCCGGCATGCTGTTCGCCTTCACGATCAGCTTCGACGACATCACCGGCACCCTGTTCTGGAAGCCCGGCGGCGTGGAAACCGTCCCGACCCAGATCTTTGCCATGCTGCGCAATTCGATCAGCCCGGAAATCAACGCACTCGGCGCGGTGATGATCTTCCTCACCGTTGGCCTGCCTTTGCTCGGCGCGGCGATCGCCCGCCGGCTCGCTCTGAAAAGCGGCAGTTAGAACCGCACGACGATACCCTCATCCAGCCGATAAGGAGAGACCGACATGGATGATACGAAACGCTACGAACGACTTCGCGAACGCTACCTGAATGGCGACCTCGACCGCCGCAAGTTCCTCGGCCTGATCGGCGCCGCCGGCCTCGCCTACGGCGTCCACACCCCGTTCGCCCGCCACGCCATGGCCGCCACCGAACAGGTGCGCTTCGATGGCTGGGGCGGCGTCGTCTCGGAAGCCTTCCGCAAGCACGCCTTCGATCCCTACACCGCCAAGACCGGCATCAAGGTCGTCGACGGTACCTTCGGCAGCGGCGACGAATATTTGTCGCGCATCAAGGCCAGCCAGCCCGGCGAGTACAACATCGCCCACCTGTCCGGCGTCTTCGACTATGCCCGCTATCACGGTCTCGGCCTGACCTCGGAACTCAACGAGGCCAACATCCCGAACCTGAAATACGTCATCCCGAAACTCGCCGACGTATTCCGTGGCATCACCGACGGCAAGCTGTCCTGCGTGCCCTACGACTACGGCACCACGGGTCTGGCCTATAACCGCAAGCACATCTCCGATGAGGAGATGAAGGAAAAGGGCGCCAAGATCCTCATCGACGAGAAGCTGAAGGGCAAGATCGGCGGCTGGGCCGACTGGCGCACCCGTATCTGGTACGCCTCGCTGCAGACCGATCAGGACCCGAACGGCGCCACCGACATGGATGCCGTGTGGGATGCGATCCGCAAGCACCGCGACCTGGCACTGAAATACTGGACCTCGGGCGCCGAGCTGATGAGCCTTCTCGCCGAAGAAGAGCTCTACGTCACCGAAGGCTGGTCGGGCCGCATCTACGCGCTACGCGAGCAGGGCCACGACATCGGCTACATGGACCCGCCGAACGGCTTCGGCTGGCAGGAATGCCTGTTCGTCATCAAGGGCTCGCCGATGGCCGCCTGCGAAGAGCTGCTGAACTTCATGCTCGAGCCGGCAACCTCGATCGCCGTCGCCGAGGGTCAGAACTATCCGCCGGCGCTCGACCCGACCAAGGTCGACCTCGGCAAGAAGATCCCGACCCTGCCGGCCTTCGATCCGACCGGAACGCTGGAAGGCCTGACCTTTGCCGATCCGAACTACTGGAACGGCAACGAGAAGGACTGGTCGAAGATGTTCGGCCGCATCCAGAAGGGCTACTGAGCCCGAACCGATCCGGGACCGTCGCCACCGGCGGCGGTCCCACCCCGTCTTCCCTTGAGACCGACCGCCGACACTGACCGGAGATGCGCCCGTGACCACGCCCGCTGTTGAATTGCGCGACATCGTCAAGCGCTTTGCCTCCTTTACCGCCGTCCACCGCATGTCGATGGACATCCCAGAGGGCAGCTTCGTCACGCTGCTCGGACCGTCGGGCTGCGGCAAGACGACGACCTTGCGTATGGTCGCCGGCCTGCTCGACCCGACCGAGGGCGACATCGCCATCAAGGGCAAGCGGATCAACGACACGCCGATCCACAAGCGCAATCTCGGCATCGTGTTCCAGAACTACGCGCTGTTTCCGCACAAATCCGTCTTCGACAACGTCGCCTTCGGCCTGAAATACCGCAACGTCTCCCGCGACGAGATTTCCCGCAGGGTCAAGGACGCGCTCGAACTGGTGCAGCTTCCCGACGTCGGCGACCGCTTCCCGAAACAGCTTTCCGGCGGCCAGCAGCAGCGCATCGCGCTCGCCCGCGCCATCGTCATCGAACCCGACGTGTTGTTGCTCGACGAACCGCTGTCCGCGCTCGACGCCAATCTGCGCGAGGACATGCGTGTCGAGCTGAAGCGCATTCAGCATCGCATCGGCGTCACCACCATCTTCGTCACCCACGACCAGTCCGAAGCACTCGCGATGTCCGACCGCATCGTCGTGATGAGCGCCGGCCGCGTCGAGCAGACCGGCGCGCCCGAGGACGTCTACAACGCACCTGTCTCGGAGTTCGTCGCCAGCTTCCTCGGCGCCTCCAACATTCTCGATGGCACCATTGCCGGCAGCGACGCCGACGCCGTCGCCCTCGACGTGCCCCATTTCGGCCGCGCCACGGTGTCGCGGGACCGCGCGCCCGCCCTTGAAGGCAATCGCGACGGCACCAACGGCAAGCTCGTGATCCGCGCCGAAAAGGTGAAACTGATGGCCGCCGACGCCCCCGCCGACGGAAGGATTTCTGTTCCCGGAATCGTCGAAACGGTGGATTATCAGGGTCAGGCCGCACGCTATTTCGTCCGCGTCGGCGACCTGCAACTACAAGCCATCAACATGATCGAGGACCATCCGTTTGCGGAAGGCTCCACGGTCTCGGTTCAGGTGCGGCCGAGCGATTGCGCGGCGCTCCCGGAGAATGGGTAATGACAACACGAAAACCGAGCCGCCTGTTCTATCAGTCGCGGCGCCGTCGGCCGACGCTCGATCGTGCCGAGGGCGTCTATATGTGGGATACCGACGGCAAGCGCTATCTCGACGGCTCGTCCGGCGCGATGGTCTGCAATATCGGCCATTCCAACCGCAATGTACTCGACGCCATGTGGCGGCAGATGGAAAAGGCCACCTTCGGCTACCGCCTGCACTTTGAAAACGAGGTGTCCGAGCAGCTCGCCGAGAAGATGGCGGAACTCTCGCCGCCGGGCCTCACCCGAGTCTTTTTCGTTTCCGGCGGTTCGGAAGCGACCGAGAGCGCCACCAAGCTCGCCCGGCAATACGCCGTCGCGCGCGGCGAGACCAGCCGCTGGAAGGTCATCTCGCGCTTTCCGAGCTATCACGGCTGCACCCTCGGCGCGCTGGCTCTGACCGGCTATACGCCGCTCACCGACGCCTTCATGCCGATGATGCGCGACATGCCGAAGATCCCGGCGCCGCGCGCCTGGCTCGACGGCCTCGACCCAGACGACCCGGCGACCGGCCTGCATTACGCAAACATGCTCGAAGAGCGCATCATTGCCGAAGGCCCGGAAACCGTACTCGCCTTCCTCGTCGAGCCGGTCGGCGGCGCCTCCACCGGCGCGCTCGTCTCACCGCCCGGCTACATGGAGCGGGTGCGCGAGATCTGCACGCAATACGGCATCCTTCTGATCCACGACGAGGTGATGACCGGCGGTGGCCGCACCGGACGTTTCTTTGCCAGCGAACATTGGGGTGCCTATCCCGATATCATCGCCTTTTCCAAGGGCTTTGCGGCCGGCTACGCGCCACTGGGCGCCATGATCGCCCATGAGGACATCGTCGACACCGTGCTCGATGCCGGCGGCTTTGCCCATGGCTTCACCTATGCAGGCAATCCGCTCGCCTCGGCCGCCGGCCTCGCCGTCATCGCCGAGATCGAGCGCCAGGGCATGATCGAAAATGCAGCCAGGATGGGCGACCTGTTGAAGGCCCGCCTCACCGGCCTGATGAACCCCTACCCCTTTGTCGGCGACGTGCGTGGCATGGGGCTGATGCTCGCCTTCGAGACGGTCAGCGACCGGGCTACCCGAGCGCCGCTCGACAAGACGCTCAACGCCTATAACCGCCTTGTCGATATTGCCTACGACAACGGCCTCATCATCTATTCGCGCCGTTCGCGCGGCGGCGTCGACGGCGATCACTTCCTGATCTGCCCGCCGATGATCGTCTCTGAGGTCCACATCGACGAAATCATGGACGGCCTGACCCGTTCGCTCGACCAGTTCGCCAACGAAACCGGCCTTGCGATCGATACGGCCACCGGAACCGCTGCATGAGCAAGATCCTGATCACCTGCGCCATCACCGGCTCGATCCACACCCCGTCGATGACGCCATACCTGCCGATTACCGCCGATCAGATCGCCAGCGAAGCGGTCGCCGCCGCCGAGGCCGGTGCCACGATCCTGCACCTGCACGCCCGTGATCCGCAAAACGGCCGGCCGTCCGCCGCGGTCGAGCACTTCATGGGGTTCCTGCCGCGCATCAAGCAGGCAACCGATGCGGTCGCCAACATCTCGACCGGCGGCAGCGCGACGATGACGCTCGATCAGCGGCTTGCCGCCCCGATCGCCGCCGAGCCGGAGATGTGCTCGCTCAACATGGGCACGATGAATTTCGCGCTCTATCCGGCGGCGTCCCGCATTTCCGACTGGCGATACGACTGGGAAAAGCCGTTCCTGGAGGAGTCCGACGACCTCGTCTTCAAGAACACGCCGCGCGACATCGCCCATGTGCTGACCGAACTCGGCCAGAAGCGCGGCGCGCGCTTCGAGTTCGAGTGCTACGACATGAGCCACCTCTACATGCTGCAACACTTCGTCGAGCGTGGTCTGATCGAGGGGCCGCTGTTCATCCAGTTCGTGTTCGGCGTACTCGGCGGCATGGCGGCCGACCCCGACAATCTGGTGCACATGAAGCGCATCGCCGACAAGCTGTTCGGCGACACCTATCAATGGTCGGCGCTCGCCGCCAGACGCCATCAGATCCCGTTCGCCTCCATGGCGGCTGCCATGGGCGGCCACGTCCGCGTCGGGCTCGAAGACAGCATCTATATCGGCAAGGGCGAACTCGCCCGCTCCAATGCCGATCAGGTTGCCAAGGTGCGCGACATCGTCGAGAAAATGGGCCGCACGGTCGCCACGCCGAGCGAGGCCCGCGCGATTCTCGGCCTCAAGGGCGGCGACCGCACGGCCTTCTGATCCGGCTAAATAGCGTTATTTCGAAATGTCCGGGACCCAAGACCCGGCAGCAGAGCAAGGAGGCGGCGATGAAAACCGTCTTTCACGACACCCAGCGCCGGCACCAGCCGAAACTGTTCCTCTCAAGCGGCGCGCCGCAGCCGAACCCCGAGCAGCCGGAGCGCATCGACGCGCTGCTTGGCGGCGCCGAGCGCGCCGGCCTCGCCACCATCGCCCCGTCCGATCAGGGCATGGCGCCGATCGCCGCCATCCACACCAGCGAATATCTCGTTTTCCTGGAAAACATCGTCACCCGCTGGCAACGGATCCCCGGAGCCTCGGAAGAGGTGATCCCCAACATCCACCCCGACCGCCGCTCGGTGAACTACCCGAAATCCGCCGTCGGCCAGGCCGGCTACCACATGGCCGACACCGCCTGCCCGATCTCGGAAGGTTCGTGGGAAGCGATGTACTGGAGCGCCCAGAGCGCGATTGCCGCCGCCGACAGCGTGCTGGCCGGCGAAAAGGCCGCCTACGCGCTCTGCCGCCCGCCCGGACACCACGCCTTCACCGATCTCGCCGGCGGCTTCTGCTTCTTGAACAACACCGCGATCGCGGCCGAACGCTGCCGCGCCGCCGGCATGCGCCCGGCCATCGTCGATGTCGATCTGCACCACGGCAACGGCACGCAAGGCATCTTCTACGAACGCGGCGACGTGCTGACGGTCTCCGTCCATGCCGACCCGGAACGCTACTACCCGTTCTTCTGGGGCAACGCCCAGGAACGCGGCGAAGGCCCGGGCCACGGCGCCAACGTCAATTTGCCGATCCCGCGCGGCTCCGGCGACGACGTGTTCCTGAAAGCACTCGCCACCGGCCTCGACCGGGTGCGTGCCTTCGGCGCCGACACACTGGTCATAGCGCTCGGTCTCGATCCTTTCGAGGGCGACCCGTTCGGCGGCCTTGCAGTGACGACGCCGGGCTTTGCCCGCATAGCGGCTGCCTGCGCAGCCCTTGGCCTGCCGACCATCATCGTGCAGGAAGGCGGCTATCTCTGCCCCGAACTCGGCGATAATCTACAAAGCTTCCTCACCGGCTTCCAGGACGCCCACACGCTTTAGGGCGCCGGCCCAATCATTTCGAAAAAGGACCCCACATGAGCGACATCACACGCATTGAGACCGGCCCGCGCATGAGCCAGGCCGTCATCCACAACGGCCTCGTCTTCCTCGCCGGCCAGGTCGGCGCACCGGGCGAAAGCGTCACCGCGCAGACGACCGCCATTCTCGCCGGCGTCGACCGGCTGCTTGCCGAAGCCGGCTCCGACAAGAGCCGCATCCTGCAGGCCACCATCTGGCTCGCCGACATGGCCGACTTCGCCGAAATGAACGCGGTGTGGGATGCCTGGGTGTCGCCCGGCAACGCCCCGACCCGGGCCGCAGGCGAGTCGAAGCTCGCAACGCCGGACTACCGCGTCGAGATCATCATCGTCGCCGCGACCGCCTGACGGCGCGATCTTCACCGCGTATCCATCGACCGGGCAGCGGGACCTCTCGCCGTCCGGTCGTTCCGTTTCCGGTGCCGCCTCGCCGCGACCCGGCACCCAAACGCCTCAGTTGCTCCCGAAACTGCCCGGAAACGGCGAGAAATCCGCCTTCCCCATTGACCCCGAAGGGCATTTCTGGTGAAGGTCCTCCCCGATTCCGAACCCAACGCGTATTCCCGAACCGAAGGTCCGCGTCAGCGAATAGTCGACACCGGTTTTCGGATAAGAATACGCGCCAAAACGAACAATCGGAGCCTTTCGAGTGATTTGACAATCACGGGAAAAGGCTCCGATCACATCAAGAGAGACGGTCGAGGCGAATGGCAGCCGAGCGATACAACGCCCGCGAGGCGGAACCGAAGTGGCAGAAGACCTGGAACGAAGCCAGGGTCTTCCACACCGACAACGGCGATCCGCGCCCGAAATACTACGTCCTCGAGATGTTCCCCTATCCGTCCGGGCGCATCCATATGGGCCATGTGCGCAACTACGCGATGGGCGATGTGGTCGCCCGCTTCAAGCGCGCCAAGGGCTTCAACGTGCTGCATCCGATGGGCTGGGACGCCTTCGGCATGCCGGCCGAAAACGCCGCCATGCAGAATAAGGTCCACCCCAAGGAATGGACCTACGCCAACATCGCCGCGATGCGCGCCCAGCTCAAATCCATGGGCCTGTCGCTCGACTGGGACCGCGAATTCGCCACCTGCGACGTCGACTATTATCACCGTCAGCAGATGCTCTTCACCGACATGCTGAAGGCCGGCCTCGCCTACCGCAAGAAATCGAAGGTGAACTGGGACCCCGTCGACCAGACCGTGCTCGCCAACGAGCAGGTCATCGACGGCAAGGGCTGGCGCTCCGGCGCCACCGTGGAACAGCGCGAGCTGACCCAGTGGTTCTTCAAGATCACCGCTTTCTCCGAAGACCTGCTGAATTCGCTCGAGGGCCTCACCCGCTGGCCCGACAAGGTGCGCCTGATGCAGGCGAACTGGATCGGCCGCTCGGAAGGCCTGCGCGTGCGCTTCGAATATGACGGCGCCGCTCCCACAGACGATCCAACGCTGGAGATCTTCACCACCCGCCCGGACACGCTGTTCGGCGCCAGCTTCATGGCACTTGCCGCCGACCACCCGGTCTCCAAGGCGCTGGCCGAAAACAACGCCGATCTCGCCGCCTTCTGCGACGAATGCCGTCGCCTCGGCACCAGCGTGGTGGCCATCGAAACGGCGGAGAAGAAGGGCTTCGACACCGGCGTGCGCGTCAAGCACCCGTTCGTCGAAGGCAAGACCCTGCCGGTCTACATCGCCAACTTCATCCTGATGGATTACGGCACCGGCGCCATCTTCGGCTGCCCGGCGCATGACCAGCGCGACCTCGACTTCGCCCGCAAATACGGCCTCGACGTCACCCCCGTGGTGCTGCCGACCGGCGCCGACGCGGCAACCTTTACGATCGGCGACGAGGCGGTGCTGGAAGACGGCGCGCTGTTCAACTCCGATTTCCTCGACGGCCTCAATGTCGCCGCCGCCAAGGATGCGGTCGCCACGCGGCTTGAAGGCACCACCGTGCACGGCGCCCCGCAGGGCGAGCGCCAGGTCAATTTCCGCCTCCGCGACTGGGGTATTTCCCGCCAGCGCTACTGGGGTTGTCCGATCCCGGTCATTCACTGCGAGAAATGCGACATCGTCCCGGTTCCGAAGGAAGATTTGCCGGTTAAGCTGCCCGACGACATCACTTTCGACAAGCCGGGCAACCCGCTTGAGCGGCACCCGACCTGGAAAGACGTCACCTGCCCGAAATGCGGCGGCAAGGCGCGGCGCGAAACCGACACGATGGACACCTTCGTCGATTCCTCGTGGTACTACGTCCGCTTCACCGACCCGAAGAACACCGATCCGACCGATCCGAAGGCGGCCGACGCCTGGCTACCGGTCGACCAGTATATCGGCGGCATCGAGCACGCGATCCTGCACCTGCTCTATTCGCGCTTCTTCACCCGCGCCATGCAGGCGACCGGGCATCTCGACCTGAAGGAGCCGTTCGCCGGCCTGTTCACGCAGTGCATGGTCACCCACGAGACCTACAAGTCGGCGGGTGGCGACTGGATCACCCCGGCCGAGATCCGCTTCGTCGACAGTGCCGAGGGCCGCAAGGCGGTGCTTGAGGAAACCGGCGAGCCGGTCGAGATCGGCCCGATCGAAAAGATGTCGAAGTCGAAGAAGAACACCGTCGACCCGACCGACATCATCGACACCTTCGGCGCCGACACCGCGCGCTGGTTCATGCTGTCCGACACGCCGCCGGACCGCGACATCCAGTGGACCGACGCCGGCGCGGAAGGCGCACACCGCTTTATCCAGCGCGTCTGGCGCATGATCGCCGAGACCGTGCCGTCGCTGCCGGCGCATGGTGCGGCCGTCCCCGACGCCCTGTCGGAGGCGGCAACAGCACTGCGCAAGGCGACCCACAAGGCGCTCGCCGCCGTCGAAAGCGACATCGAGCAGCTCGCCTTCAACCGGGCTGTCGCCCGCATCTACGAACTCTCGAATACCCTGTCGAAGGCCGTCGGCGATGCTGCCAAGGCTGGCGATGCTGGCCTCTTCTGGGCATTGCGCGAAGCTTTCGAAACGACGGTGCAGATGATGGCGCCGATGACGCCGCACCTTGCCGAGGAGTGCTGGACCGCGCTCGGCGGCGACGGCCTCATCGCAACCCGCGCCTGGCCTGAAGTCGAGGCAACGCTTCTCGTCGAGGACACGATCACCCTGCCGGTGCAGATCAATGGCAAGAAGCGCGACGACCTCGTCATTGCAAAGGGCGCCGACGAAGACGCGGTCAAGGAAGCCGTTCTCGCGCTCGAAGGCGTGCAGAGGGTCTTGCAGGGCGCCGCGCCGAAGCGCATCATTGTCGTTCCGAACCGTATCGTGAACATTGTGGCTTGAACCGATGGCTGACCGCCGACCGCCTACAAGACGATCCGTGATCAGCTCGGCGCTGCTTGGCAGCCTGCTGATTGCCGGGCTTACGCTCGGCGGCTGCAATGTGCGGCCGATGTACGGCACGCTGCCGGGCGGCGGCACGGCGATGGACGAGTTGCGCGCCATCGACATCGAGGCCGCCGACGACCGCGTCGAGCAGGTGGTCCGCAACGAGCTGATCTTCGCCTTTACCGGCGGTGGTGAGGCGGCCGCGCCGCGCTATCGCCTGCGACTCTTCCTGACCAAGCTCGAAGCCGATCTCGGCGTCGAAAAGTTCTCCGACGTACCGGCTGCCTATCTGATGCGCCTGTCGGCCAATTTCGTGCTGCTCGATGCCGCCAGCGGCAAGACGCTGTTGACCGGCAAGAGTTTCGCCAACGCGTCCTACGACTTCTCGACCCAGCGCTTCGCCAATGTGCGCGCCGAGCGCGACGCCGAGGACCGCGCCGCCCGTGTCATCGCCGACGATATCCGCACCCGCATCGCGTCCTACTTCGCCGAGCAGTAAGCGACTGGCGGACAAGGATCGTTTCGCCTCCGATTCGGCTGCGAAACGGATCCCGCGAGGCGACGGACGACGCACAATATGTGAGTTTCGATGGCCGTTCTGAAGGGACCCGCTCTCGACCGATTCCTGAAGGAGCCCGACCCGAGCGTCGGCTTCGTTCTGGTCTACGGCCCCGATGTCGGTCTCGTCTCGGAACGCTGCAAGGCCATCGCCAACGCGGCGACCAAGGGCTCCAGCGACCCCTTCGCCCTGATCCGCCTCGACAGTTCCGAAATCGATGCCGACTCGAACCGGCTCGCCGACGAGGCGCTGCAGATCGCGCTGTTCGGCGACCGCCGCACCGTCTGGGTGCGCGCCGGCGGGCGTGGCGATCTCGCCGGCATGATCACCCCACTGATGCACGAACCGCCGGAAAACACCCTCATTCTGGTCGAGGCGGGCGACCTGAAAAAGGGCGTCGCGCTGCGTCGCCGCTTCGAGGAAAACCGCGGCGCGGTGGCGATCGCCTGTTATCCCGACGAGGCGGGCGACCTCAACCGGCTGATCGATGACGAAACCGCCGCGGTCGGCCTCGCCATCGATTCCGATGCCAGCCAGGCCCTGCACGCGCTCATCGGCGGCGACCGGCTCGCCTCGCGCAGCGAAGTCGCCAAGCTCTGCCTCTATGCCCGCGACAGCGGCCGTATCACACTGGCCGACGTCGAGGTCTCGGTCGGCGACGCCTCCGCGCTTGCCGCCAGCGAGGTGATCGACGCCATGTTCCTCGGCGAGATCGACACTGTCGTGCGTGGCCTCGACCGGCTGACCGCAGCTGGCCAGTCGGTTTCCGGCATCGGCACCAACGCGCTCCGCCACCTCCACATGCTGCATCGCATGCGCGCCGAGATCGAAGCGGGTGCTGCCGCCGACGCCGTCATGAACCGCGCCCGCCCACCGATCTACTTCCGCCGCAAGCCGCTGATCAGCCGCGCCCTGCAGCGCTGGAATACCATGCGGCTGGAACGCGCCATGACCGTGCTGAGCGAGGCGATCCACAAGACCCGGCTCTATCGCGACCTCGAAGAAGCCGTGCTTGCCGACGCCATGATCACCATTGCCCGCGCCGGCCGCCGTCCCGCCTGACCCTTTTCGCGAAAAGAACGGCAATTCACCGCAGGGCGGAAACGCTGGACGTCCGCTTTTTCGCGTGGTATTGCGCCAGCTTCCATCGGACGTTTCCGCATCTCGGGAGCGCCCCACCGGCAATGGCACGAGGACATCCGCCCCATGTGGCAGGTCAGCCGTCAGCGACGACGAATTGAGATCCGTGACGAATTTTCGTCGCGCCTCTTCGTATGCCGTCGCCCCACCGGTCGTTGACTGCCGCCGCAAGTGCGCCATCCCGCCGGGTCCGGATGACGGGACCCTAAATTCCTTCGCGGGATTCTCTTCATGTCCGATATTGTTTTCACCATCCGGCCCGAGCTGCCCTCGGATGATGCCGCCGTCGACGCCCTTCATGACGAAGCCTTCGGGCCCGGCCGCTTCGCGCGGACCGCGTTCCGCCTGCGCGAGGGCGTGCCGCACGACCGCGCCTTAAGCTTTTCCGCCACAATCGATGACGACATCGTCGGCTCGGTCTGGCTGACGCCGATCCTGATCGGAGAGGCGCCCGCGTTGCTGCTCGGGCCGCTCACCGTCAGTCCAACGGTCAAGCATATCGGCATCGGCCGGGCGCTGATGCGTACCGTCATGTCGGCCGCCGCCGAGGCCGGCCACGGCCTCGTCCTGCTGGTTGGCGACGAACCCTATTATGGCGTCTTCGGCTTCAAGCCGGTCGCGCCCGGCACCGTCATGCTGCCCGGCCCGGTCGACCCGAAGCGGTTGCTGCTCGCCGAGCTGAAAGGCGGCGCATCGATCGCCGCGCGCGGCATGGCCCGGTCGGTGCGCTGACAAAAAGCCTTTTGGGAGAACGCGTCAGCGCCCCTCGCGGTACCAGGCAAGGCTGAGCGCGCCGAGCAGCAACGCCAGCCCGATCAGCCCGGCAAGCAACGGCAACCGGTCGATGCCGGTAACGGTGCTCGCCGCACCGGTGCGGATGCCGATCCAGCCCCGGCCCGCATAGGGGCCGTTACCCTTCATCGCCAGAATGCGCGGGGCCACCGCGACCCCGTCGGCACCGGCAACCCGGCGCGCGCTGCCGCCGCTTGCCTCCGTAAGCGCCCGCAACCGCTCCGGCGTCGAGACCACATTGGCAAATTCCTGCGGATCCGTCGGGCCGACCGAAGCAAGGGCCGTCAACGCCCCGTCGCGCGCCGTGTAGAGACCGATATCGGCCGCCGCTACCTCGGCACGCCACAGGCCAGGTGCGCCTTCTGCAAGCGTGATGGTCCGCTCGTCTCCAAGCGGCCCGGTCAGCGTCACCGGACGGGTCTCCTCCGCCAGCGTCTGGCGTTCGACCGTGAGGTGCCGGCCCTTCGCGGTCAGCCGCAACGCTTCTTCCTCGAGATCCGGCTCCTTCATCAGCCAATGGGCGAGACGGCGCAGCAGAGGCCCGTGCGGTCCGCCGCCCTCGAAGCCGCGCGCCCACAGCCAGACGTGATCGGACAGCAGGAGCGCGACCCGCCCCTCGCCGACGCGATGGAGAAACAGCAGCGGCTTGCCATCAGCTCCCGTCATCACCGGCTTCTCGCGCGCGTCCTCGGCCTCGATGAGACGGAACCAGCGGCTCCACTCCGGGTCCGTACCCGACGCGCTTGCCAGCTCCCGCGTCACCGGATGGCGCGCACCGTTTTCGCTGATTGCCGGCTTGTACGGCTCCTCGATGATTCGCCCGGTCGGCGAGGCCGGCATGACGAGCCCGAGCGCGGTGCGGTCGAGCGTGCCGGGTCCCGCGAATTCCGGACCCGCCGCCATCAGGATCGCACCACCGTCGCGCACAAAGCGCGCCATGTTATCGAAATAGGGCGTCGGCAGAACCCCGCGCCGCTGATAGCGGTCGAAGATGATGAGATCGAACTCGTCGATCTTTTCCGAAAACAGCTCGCGCGTGGGAAAGGCAATCAGCGACAGCTCGCTGATCGGCGTGCTGTCCTGCTTTTCCGGCGGCCGCAAAATGGTGAAATGCACCAGGTCGACGGAGGCGTCGGACTTCAAAAGGTTGCGCCAGGTGCGTTCGCCCGCATGCGGTTCGCCCGAGACGAGCAGCACGCGCAGATTCTCCCGGATTCCCTCGATCGCGACGACGGCGCGGTTGTTGAGCGTCGTCAACTCGCCGTCGAGCGTCTCGATCTCGAATTCGAGAATGTTCTTGCCGGCATGCGGGATGGTCAGGCTGACATCGGCGCTCTCGCCGCGATGCAGCGCCGCGCTGCCGACCTCGTTGCCGTCCTGGCGCACCGTCACCCGCGCCGTCGCGGCCGCATCCGTGCCGCCCGCGCCCTCTTCGGCAAAGCGCAGCCGGATCGTCTGCTGCGAGCCGACGAGGCCGAAGCGCGGCGCCTTTTCGATCACCACCCGCCGGTCCGCCTCGCCCGGGCGCCCGGTGACGAGCGCGTGCAGCGGCGCGTCGAAGCCGAGCCGGTCGAGCGTCGGTGGCACGTCGTCGACCTGCCCGTCGGTGATCAGGATCGCGCCGGCGACCCGGTTCGGCGGCACGTCGGCAAGCGCTTCGGCAAGCGGGCCGAACAGCGCGGTGCCATCAAAACCGGCATCGCCCTCGCGGCGTGTCTCGACGAGGCGCAGCTCGACATCCTTCAGCCCGGCAACCGCCGCGCTCACCGCGTCGCGCAACGCATCGCTCTGGCCGGCACGGATATCGAGCCGCTGGCTTTCGCTACGATCGACGATAACCGGCAGGACGCTGGTCAGCGGTTCGCGCTTTTCCCGCTCGAGCGAGGGATTGAACAGCGCCAGCACAAGAAGCGCCAGCGCCAGAGCCCGAACGGCGACGCCGCGCGTACGCGTGATCAAAAGCCCCGCGAACAGCAGAAAGGCGATCACGCCGAAGCCGATCAGCACCGGCACTGGCAACATCGGCGAAAAGATGAGTGTCCAATCCATCTTATTGCCCCAGCCGATGCAGCAGCACCGGGATATGCACCTGATCGGCCTTGTAGTTGCCGGTCATGGCGTACATCACGATGTTGATGCCGACGCGGAGCGCCCGTTCGCGCTGATAGTCTTCCGGCGGCACCGTCGGATAGAGGTAGCGCCCGTCCTCGCCAACCGCCCAGGCGGCGGCGAAGTCATTACCGGTGATCAGGATCGGCGACACCCCGTCACCCGCCCGCACCGGCCGTCCGGCGGTTGCCGCATCATCGATGGCCGGCATTGCCTCGACCCAGAGCGGACTGCCGCTGTAGCGGCCTGGAAACTCCTGCAGCAAATAGAACGCCTTGGTCAGGACGTGATCGAGCGGCACGGGCTCCAGCGACGGCACGTCGAGATCGGCGAGGATCGCGCGCAGCTTCAGCGTCTCCGGGCTGACACCGCCGGAAACGCCGCCCATTCCGCCGCCGACCGGCCCCGCAAGCTGATCCCGTGTGTCGAACAGCACCGTCCCGCCGCCCTTCATGAAGGCCTCGATCCGCCCCATGGAGCGCGATGACGGCGCATCGACCGCGGCATCGATCGGCCAGTAGATCAGCGAATAGAAGGCCAGCTCATCGCTCGCGATGTCGATGCCGATCGGCGCGCCCGGCTCCAACGCGGTGCGTTGCGCGATTTCCCGGCTGAGCCCGGCAAGGCCACGTTCGCTGATCCGGTCGAGATCGGGATTGCCGGTCAACACATAGGCGAGACGCGGCGTCAGCGTGGCGGAGAAGTCGATCGCCGCCGCGGTGTCGGCGCTTTGCGCGCGCGCATCGCCCGCCACCACCCCGAGCGCGACGAGCGAGACAAGCACACCCGCCGCCGTACGCCGGAACAGCGTCGAGAGCCCGCCGCCGAGCGCCAGAACCGCCAGCACATCGAGGAACACGAGTGTGAGCGCGGCCGCGAACAGGTAGGGCGCAAGGGAAAACGGTCCCTCGCGGCTATACGCCTCGACAACAACGGCCTCACCGAGCAACGCCGGATCGAGACGTGTGATCACCGCGTCGTCGGGCATCAGATTGAGCGCGCGAAACCCGTCGGCAACGCCATAGAATCCCGGCGGATGACGGGCATCGACGGTGATGCGGCCGAAATCTCCCGCCGCGATAGGCTCTGCGTCCGCCGGCGGCGTCCCGAGCCGCCCGTAGCCGTCGAGCGCGCGCAAAGGCGCAAGCACGGCCGCGGTCTTCGGCGACGGACCGGCCGCGCCGCTGGCTGCCGCCTCACTCGCCACATCGGACGCAGGTGCTTCCGCGACACTGCCCGCCGACAAGGCAACCGTCCGGCGCAGCATCTCGACGAACACCCCCGACAGCGGCAGGTTCGACCAGGTCGTATCGGCGGTGACATGGCACAGCACCAGCCAGCCGCGCCCACGCCGCGCCGCCGTCACCAGGGGCGTGCCATCGGCAAGGCTTGCCCAGGTCATCTCGTCGAGATCCGGCCCCGGCTCGGCCAGCACCTGGCGCGTCACGGCTACATCCGTCGGCACGGCGAGGTCGGCGAAGGGGCCCCCGCGCGAAAAGGCCGCGAGCGGCTGCGGCTCTTCCCATGTCAGACTGCCGCCAAGCACCCGACCGCCGGAGCGAAGTCGCACCGGAATGAGATCATCACTGCCGGCGGCAAGATGTGGCCCGGCGAAACGGATGAGCACACCGCCGCCATCGACAAAGGACGCGAGCCGGCCGGCAATCGGATCACCCAGCGCACCGATATCGGACAGCACCAGCACCGACACCCGCTGATCGATCAGTTCGCCGATCGCATCCGCCGAGACTGCCGCCTTCGCCTGTCGCAGATCGGCGAAGGGTCCGAGCGACTCGCTCAGATAATGCAGCGGCGACAGCAGCGGCTGTGCCTCCTGCCGCGCGGTTCCCCCAACAAGCCCGACGGTGCGCCGGCGCCAGCGATCATCGATCAGCCGCACCGCGCCCGCCGTATTCTCGTCGACGATATCAAGCCGCACGATGTCATTGCGCAGCTCGATCGGCATGGAAAAGCGCGCCTGCGCCTCGGTCTTGCCGGCGGCAAAGGAGAACAATGCGGTGCCGAGCACGAAGCCCTTCAGGTCGCGCGCCTCGACGACGCCGGACCCGCCGCGCGCCGCGTCGGCCCGCAGCACCGTCACGGTCAGTGCGTCGGACGCGTTGTCGGCACGCCCAAGCGCCCGCGGCAACGCGCCGTCCGGCTGAATGAGCGTCAGCGGCGCCTCGCCGGCCAGGGTTTTCAGCGTCTCTGCCGCCTGTGCGCCATCGCCGTGATCGATGCCGTCCCCGGCCCACACGATCATGCCGGGTGAACTGTCCACCTGCTGGTCGGCGAGGGCGGACATGAGCGGCGCCCGGAGCGCCGGGCGCGGCCGCGGCAGCAAGGCGGCAAGCCGCTCGCGCGCTTCCTCCGCCGAAGTGGCGGCAAGCGGCTGATCGATGCCGTCGGCACTGGCGACAAGAACCACCGGCCGCCCGTCGCGTTCGGCGGCATCGAGCAGACGTTCTCCGGTCATGATCCGGACGGCCCAGTCGCGCGCCGCCGCCCAGCTGTTGTCGAGAATGAGGACGAGCGGACCCGGACCCGCCGTGCCGCCGCCCGCGACGGGCCGCCACAACGGCCCGGCAAGCGCCAGAATAATGGCGGCCGCCGCTGCCAGACGCAGCGCCGTCAGCCACCACGGGCTGTGCGCCGGGGTTTCCTCATGACGGGCGATCTCGGCCAACAGTCGCGTCGGCGGGAATGGAACCTCGCGCGGCCGTGGCGGGGTCAGCCGCAGCAGCCACCAGATCACCGGCAGCAGGATGAGCGCCCCGAGCATCCAGGGGGTTAGGAAACCGATCGGCAGCAGTCCGCTCATCGCCGTCCCCCGCCGTTGCCGGACGCCCGTGCCGCCGCATCGTTGCCGCCATCGGTCAGCCGCCGGTGCAGCGACAACAGCGGCTCCGCCGCCGGTCGGTCGGTGTGATGCAGGATCATGCTCCAGCCGATCCGCCCAACGAGCCGCTGCAGCGCCTCGCGCCGGGCCTTGAGGCGCTCGCCATAGGCGGCGCGCCATTCCTCGGCACGACCGGCGAGAACGCGCAGACCGCTCTCTGGATCGCGGAACTCGCTACGGCCGGTGAACGGGAAGGTCTCCTCGACCGGATCGAGAATCTGGATCAGATGCCCGCGCGTTCCGGCATCCGCCGCGTGGCGCACGAAGGCCTCGATCTCGTCGAGCGGATCGAGCAGATCGGCAAAGACGACGATGTCGGAAAACCGCCCGAGCGGAGTATCGCCCGGCAGCGCCCCGTCGGGGCGCACATGCATCAACGCGGCACCGAGCCGCTCGGCCGCGTCGCGATTGGCCGCCGGGCGCAGAACTCCCGGCATGCCGACGCGCTCGCCGCCGCGTGAAAGCAAATCGGCAAGCGCCAGCGTCAGCACCAGAGCACGGTCTCGCTTGGTCACATTCGACAGCGAGGAGCGGAACGCCATCGACGGGCTGAGATCCGGCCACAGCCACACGGTGTGCGCCGATTCCCATTCCTGCTCGCGGATATAGAGATGATCGTCGCGCGCCGAGCGCCGCCAGTCGATCCCGGCAATCGATTCGCCGGTGATGAAAGGCCGGTACTGCCAGAAGGTCTCGCCCGGCCCGCTCTGCCGCCGCCCGTGCCAGCCGGCAGCCACCGTCAGCGCCACCCGCCGCGCCTCGATCAGAAGATCGGGCAACGTCGCGGCAAGCTCCCGCCCGTCGCGCATCAGTTGCGGCGACAGCGACGACCCCGGCTCTTCGGCATCGGTCAATGAACGCACAAAGGGCGGTTTCAGCGTGCCTCTCCCTGTCAACCGAGCCGGCCAACGAGCCGACCGATCACATCGCCGATGGCATGGCCGTCGGCCCGCGCGGCAAAGGTCAGCGCCATGCGGTGTTTCAGCACCGGCTCGGCAAGCGCGAGGACGTCGTCGACGGAAGGCGCGAGCCGACCCGAGATCAGCGCCCGTGCACGCACCGTCAGCATCAGCGCCTGGCTGGCGCGCGGCCCCGGTCCCCAGGCGATCAGATGGGTATCGGCTTCGGGCGCGGAACTCTCGTCCGGCCGCGCCGAACGCACCAGATCGAGGATCGCCTCGACCACACTGTCGCCGACCGGCAAACGCCGCACCAACGTCTGGAAGCGCATCAGCTCGGCCGCATCGAGCACCTTCTTCGCGCGCGCCGCCTCGACACCGGTCGTGTCGATGAGGATGCGCCGCTCTGCCTCGCGATCCGGATAGTCGACGTCGATCTGCATCAGGAAGCGGTCGAGCTGGGCTTCCGGCAGCGGATAGGTGCCTTCCTGCTCGAGCGGGTTCTGCGTCGCCAGCACATGGAAAGGCTGCGGCAGGTCGTGGCGCTGACCGGCGACCGTAACGTGATATTCCTGCATCGCCTGCAACAGCGCGGACTGCGTGCGCGGGCTGGCGCGGTTGATTTCATCGGCCATCAGAAGCTGGGTGAAGACCGGACCCTTGAGGAAGCGGAACGAGCGGCTGCCATCGGCCGCCTGATCTAGCACTTCGGAGCCGAGAATATCGGCCGGCATCAGATCCGGCGTGAACTGCACCCGCCGCTCGTCGAGCCCGAGCACTGTGGCCATGGTCTCGACCAGCTTGGTCTTCGCAAGCCCCGGCACACCGACCAGCAGTCCGTGGCCGCCCGACAGCACCGTGATCAGCGCCTGTTCGACGATCCGCTGCTGGCCGAAGATCACCCTTTCGATGGCATCGCGCGCTTCGCCGATCCGCGCCACCGCGGCTTCGGCCTCGGCAACGATCGCCGAATCGGCCGACTCGCGCGCGGCGCTGTCGAGGGTCGAGGACGGGGTGGTCATGTCGGCGGCCTTTCGTTGGCGGCGGGAGTAATGGCTCGCCCGCCGCGATGCTGCGGCCTCAGCCGCCGGTCGAAACAAAACTAGACAATTTTGCGGTCGGCGTGCACCCGCTCTAAAACACTATAGGGCTCACATTCCCGTGGTCACCTTAACGCGCCCGCCAAGCGCGGGATTATGGGCGCTGGATTTCAGCGGCGAACCGGGGCAACAAGATGGCGCGCGGACCAACCGCGATATCGTCAGGAGAGTATATATTGGCCGACAAGCCGACAGCGACGAACACGGCGGACGAGAACCCGCTCGAGGCGCTGGTGCGTCGTGCCGGTGGGCTGGGGCGCGGCAAGCCGCCGGTCGAGCGCTGGAACCCGCCCGATTGCGGCGCCATCGACATGCGCATCGCTGCTGACGGCACATGGTTCTATCTCGGCACGCCGATTGGCCGCAAACCGCTGGTCGAGCTGTTCGGCTCGGTCTTGCGCAAGGATGCAGACGGCATCACCTATCTGGTGACGCCGGTCGAGAAGATCGCCATCACCGTCGACGACGCACCGTTTCTCGCCGTCGAACTGAACGCAAGCGGGGCGGGACACGATCAGGTGCTGACGTTGCGCACCAATGTCGGCGACGTGGTCGAGGCGGGACCGGACCATCCGCTGCGCTTCGCAGTCGAGGACGGCTCCGGCGGAGTCAAACCCTATGTGCTGGTGCGCGGACGGCTCGAAGCCCTCTTTGCCCGTCCGCTGCTCTACGAACTGGTCGAGCATGGCAGCGAGCACGATGTCGACGGCGCCAACTGGTTCGGCGTATGGAGCAACGGGGAGTTCTTCCCGATCCTGCCGGCCGCCGAACTGGAACGGCTATCCACATGAGCGATTTTTCCGCCGACGCCTTTCGCAGCCGTGCCCAACGCTGGCTCGCCGCCCATCGCGGCGACGCGGATGCCGGCGACCACATCCTCAACCCGGACCTGACATCGGCGGTCCGCGCCCGCGCACTCATCGACGCCGCGGTGCTGGTGCCCGTCATTGCGCACGGCGACAGCGCCACCGTGCTGCTGACCCAGCGCACCGACCACCTTCCCTCGCATGCCGGCCAGGTCGCCTTTCCCGGCGGCAAGATCGACCCCGACGATGTATCCGCCGAAGCCGCCGCCCTGCGCGAGGCCGACGAGGAAATCGGCCTGACCGCCGATTTCATCGACACGATCGGCACCCTCGACACCTATCTCAGCAACTCCGGCTACCGCATCAGCCCGGTGCTCGCCATCGTGCGACCCGGCTTTTCGCTCACCGTCAATGAGGGCGAGGTCGCCGACGTCTTCGAAGTGCCGCTCCACTTCCTGATGTCGCCAGACAACCACCGCCGGGCGACACGCTTTTTCAAGGGGTCCGAGCGCATGTTCTATGAAATGCCCTATGGGGATCGCTATATCTGGGGCGTGACCGCGGGTATCCTGCGGCAGGTCTACGAGCGCCTCTATCTGTGAGGCGGGTCGGCCCCTTCGGCGGAAAGCAACAGTGACAACAGTGATGGACGACGGGGACCCCAGATCGCGCATCGCACCGGATTGGCTCGACGATCCGGCGCTGCAGCGCGTCTTCGAAGCGCTGGTCGTCGAGGATGACGACGCCCGCGCCGTCGGCGGTGCGGTCCGCAACACGCTCATGCAGGTTCCCGTCACCGATATCGACATCGCCACCACGGCGCTGCCCGAAGTGGTCATGGCGCGCGCCGAGGCCGCCGGCCTCAAGGCCGTCCCGACCGGTATCGACCACGGCACCATCACGGTGGTCTCCGAGCACCATCCGGTCGAGGTGACGACGCTGCGCGAGGACGTCGCCACTTTCGGCCGCAAGGCGACCGTGCGCTTCGGCCGCGACTGGACGGCGGATGCCCGGCGCCGCGACTTCACCATGAACGCGCTCTATGTCGACCGCCACGGCAAACTCTACGATCCCGTCGACGGCTATGCCGACTGTCTCGCCCGCCGCGTGCGCTTCATCGGCGACCCGCACCAGCGCATTCGCGAGGATTTCCTGCGCATTCTGCGCTTCTTCCGTTTCCACGCGACCTATGGCACCGGCTCGATCGATCAGGCCGGGCTGACAGCGGTCATCGAGGAAAAAGCCGGGCTCGCCCATCTGTCCGCAGAACGCATCGGCCATGAGCTGCGCCGCCTCGTCGTCGCGCCGGGCTCGGCCGAGACGATCCGCATCATGGTCGAGGGCGGCATCGCCGAACTGGCGTTCGGCAAACCGGTCTCAGCCGAGGGTCTGGTCGCCCTGCGGGCCTGCGCAAGGCAGGCCGGCACGACAATCGATCCCGCGCTCGCCTTCGTCGCGCTCGGGGTCGAGAGCGCCGACGACGCGAAAACCATCAGCACCCATCTGCGCCTTGCCAACAAGGATCGCGACCGCATGACCGCCATCGCCGCCGCCGTCCATCCTTGCGACGCGGCACCCGACGACCACGCCGCCCGCGTCCTGTTGTACCGCACCGACCCGGGCACCTATCGTGGCGCGATCCTGATCGGCTGGAGCCGCGAGACCGACAGCGACAATGACGCGTTGTGGCGTGCGGCGCTTTCGCTTCCCGACCGTTGGACAGCCCCCGCCTTGCCGCTTGCCGGACGCGATCTGATCGCCGCCGGCGTTGCACCCGGCCCAGAGATTAGCCGGCTTATGAAAGAGGCGGAGGACTGGTGGATCGAGTCAGCGTTCAGGCCGGACCACAAAGCGGTGCTGGATTTTTCTCTGGCATTAACGCAAAAAGGAACGCCGGCAAAATAGTATAATAAAATCAATAAAAAATGTATTATTCGCTTGCCGCATCCGGCGCTTTAGAATCTTCTTTAGCCGGCAATTCTTTCCGCCTTCCGGCGTCTTGCCAACGGCCCGCACGATGGCCCGCGATCAGCCAGTAGACCCCGCCGGCAACGACCCCCGTCGCCAGCAGGATTTCCCAGCCGCGTCGGAAATTGCCGTGCTCGGGCAAGGCATCGCCGAGATAGCCGGCAACGAAGGCAACCGCCACACCACCAAGCAGACTGGCAAGCGCGCTGCGCAGCCGGAACACTTCGGAAACCGCAATCGCCACCATGGCCGGCAGGAAGAACGCCCGCCCGAGCAGACTGCCCGTGACGCCGATGACGAGGAATATCTCGAACTGGGTGATCGGCGCACCCTCGAAGCCCGAGACCGACGGATCGATACCGATGAAATTGCGCCAGATGCCGGATGTGATGGCAAGAAAGCCGCCGGCCGCGTAGCTGGCGACGATGAAGCCGATGGCGACCCAGAAAAACCGGCCGATAAGGGCGAAGATCCGCTCCATCGTTCCTTCTCACCCGGGCGGCGCGGACACACCGCGCGCCGCGGTTCTTCGTAATATCTCAGTCGCCGGTGCCGGCGACCATCGCTTCGAGCGCAATACGCTCGCTGATCTTGAGCCGTTCCGACGCCGATTTGAGCTGGCCGCAGGCCGCCAGGATATCGCGCCCGCGCGGGGTCCGGATCGGCGAGGCGTAGCCGGCCCGGTTGACGATATCGGCGAAGGTCTCGATCGTCTCCCAGTCCGAACACTCATAGGCCGAGCCCGGCCAGGGATTGAACGGGATGAGGTTGATCTTGGCCGGGATACCCTTCAGCAGCCGCACCAGTTCGAGCGCATCGGCGGGCGAGTCGTTGATCCCCTTCAGCATCACATATTCAAACGTGATTCGCCGAGCGTTCGACAGGCCCGGATAGGCGCGGCAGGCGTCGAGCAGCTCCTTGATCGGATACTTCTTGTTGATCGGCACCAGCACGTCGCGCAACTCGTCGCGCACCGCGTGCAGCGACACCGCCAGCATGACGCCGATTTCCTCGCCGGCCCGCGCCATCATCGGCACCACGCCCGAGGTCGACAGCGTGATCCGCCGCCGCGACAGGCCAAGCCCCTCACCATCGGCGGCGATCTGCAGCGCCTTCTTGACGTTGGTGAAATTATACAGCGGCTCGCCCATGCCCATCATCACCACATTGGTGACGAGGCGGCCTTCATTCGGCACCACAGCGCCCATCGGCGTCTCTCGCTCGGGAAAGTCGCCGAGCCGGTCGCGCGCCACCATGATCTGGGCGATGATCTCGCCCGCCGTCAGATTGCGGACCATCTTCTGCGTGCCGGTATGGCAGAAGGCGCAGGTCAGCGTGCAGCCGACCTGGCTGGAAACGCACAGCGTGCCGCGACCCTCTTCGGGAATATAGACCGTCTCGACCTCGACCGGCCGCCCGGCGCCGAGCGAGGGCAGCCGCAACAGCCATTTGCGCGTGCCGTCGGAGGAAACCTGTTCCGCCGCGATTTCCGGCCGGGCGATAGAATAGGCCTCGGCCAGCTTGCCGCGCAGCTCCTTGGAGACGTTCGTCATCGCATCGAAATCGTCGACGCCGCGCACATAGAGCCAGTGCCAGAGCTGCGCCGTGCGCATGCGGATCTGCCGGTCGGGCACGCCGATCGCGCGGAGCGCCTCGCCAAGCCCGTCGCGGTCGAGACCGACGAGGGAATCGCCGCGACCGGGAACGACAACGGCGGTGTCGTCGGCCGCCACTTCGGGGGCCGGAGTGTCGGGCGTGCCGGCGTCATCCGCCGGGGAAGAAAGGGACGTGCTCTCGACCATGTTTCGCTGCGCTTGTTCTGCCGGCCCCGGCGTCGCCCGCAAAACGGCGGCGCGCCCTGCCGAAAATACGAAACGAGCGCCGGCGGACCGCCATGCGCTCGTCTCAATGACGTTGGGCCTATATAGCGCGACGCGGAGGCTGTTGCGAGCCCCGCCGGCTCAGCGCGCGAAAAACGCCCGAAACGCTATTTGCATTCCTTGTCGACGATGTTCACCGACGCGGTGATGCCCGACAGCGAGAAGGTGTAGCTGGTGTTGGTGCCGCGGCTCGAAACGCCGGAGACGGTCATCGAGGAACCGGCCTTCATGGCCGCCACGAGGCTTGCTTCCTGCGCCGCGTTTTCCACCCAGGCGCCATCGCCCTTGGTGAACATGGAATAGGCTTTCCCGTCGATATTGACGTCAACCTTCGAGCCGTCGCGGAACGGATAGCCGACGATCAGGCTCGGCTCGTTGTTGACGCCCTCGCCCGGGCGATTGCTGATGAAGAAGAAAACGTCGCCGTGGTTACGGTCGCCCGGTTCCAGCTTCTTCGGCTTCGACAGGGCATAGCAGACCTTGCCCTTGCTGCCGGCGTAGGAATAGGCCGCCCAGTCTTTCTGCTGCGAAATCAGGGTCGGCGACTGCGCCAACGCGCCGCTTGCGGTCCAGGCAAGGACGAGGACGGCCGTGGCTAGCGTGCGTGCGTGCATGATTGAATTACCACTTCGCTTGGGTGACGTGGGATGCGGACAATATGTCCTGTGTATTTCGCCTAGTTTACCCCAAAAAAGGGTTACCAAACCGTTGAAAAAGGCCCGGAATTTCGAGGTTTTTCCGTTCGAGACCCGTAACCATGCTCGAGCGGAGGCTGGCATTAGGAATGGGGCGAGAGTTTGACATTCCTGCAGTTGGCGCCGCGCCGCCCGACCTCCACCGCCCGGACAAGGCGGTGATCAGCGTTCGATGGTCTTGGGCAACGGCGCATCGGTGCGGAAGCGCGGTCCGCCGTGAACATGCTCCGCCGGCGCCTCGGCGACACCGCCGGTGGCGAGCGGCCGTTCGCCGAATTTCCCCTTCACGCGGATGCGGTCATACATGACGATGGCACCGGCCGTCGCGACGTTGACGCAGAACGCGGTCGGGATCTTCACCACATGGTCGCAGCGCGACAGCATTTCCGGCGACAGCGAGCCGCGTTCCGAGCCCAGCACATAGGCCGCCTGCAGAGGATGGGCGAAGCTCGGCAGTTCGACCGCGTCGTCGAGTAACTCGATGCCGACGAGCTGGCAGCCCTTCGGCAGAACCATGTCGTCGATCGACGCCCACGGGTAGTAGGGGACGTGCGAGGGACTGCGCGCCGTATCCGATCCGGGCCGACCGAGCTTCCTGTAGGCATCGACCGTGAACACGAAGGACGCCCCGAAGGCGTGCGCCGTGCGGATCAGATTGCCGAGATTCATCGGTTTCGACAGGCCCTCGACGCCGATGGCGAAATAGCCGCGCATGCAGTTCCTCATCAGTGATTCGCGAGGGATCGATGCCGGCCACCTCACGCAATTCGGCGGCTTGCATAGCGGCCACGAGCCTTTTTGTCCAATTCGCCGCCAAAACCTGCGGCTTTTCGGCCCTTTGGCTTTTGGCCCGCCAATCGCCATGCTAGGGAAATCTCCGGGGTATTCATTTAGGAATTGGGGCCTATCCGATGAAAGCCGTTCTGTGCCGCGAAAGCGGACCGCCGTCTTCGCTCGTCGTCGAGGACATCGCCGATCCCGTAGCCGAACCCGGTCAGGTTATCGTGCGCGTCGAAGCTGCCGCGCTGAACTTCTTCGACACCCTGTTGATCGTCGACCGCTACCAGTTCCGTCCGGAACGGCCGTTCTCGCCGGGCGCGGAAATGGCCGGCGTCGTCGAAAGCGTGGCAGAAGGCGTCGAAGAGCTGAAACCCGGAGACCGGGTCGTCGGCTATCTGCGCTGGAATTGCTGCCGCGAAAAGGTCGTCGCCAACGAGGAAGACCTCGTCGTGCTGCCCGACAACGTCTCCTTCGAGGAGGCCGCCGGCATCATCGTCACCTACGGAACCACGCTGCACGCGCTGGAAGACCGTGCCGAGCTTCAGCCCGATGAAACCCTTGCCGTGCTCGGCGCCTCCGGCGGCGTTGGTCAGGCCGCGATCGAGATCGGCAAGCTGCTCGGCGCCCGCGTAATTGCCTGCGCCTCATCCGACGACAAGCTCGCCTTCTGCCGCAAGTTCGGCGCCGACGACACCATCAACTACGCCAGTGAGGACCTGAAACAGGCGCTGCGCGACCTCACCGGCGAAGGCGTCGACGTCATCTACGATCCGGTCGGCGGCGATTATTCGGAAGCCGCGCTGCGCGCCATGGCCTATGGCGGCCGTTTCCTCGTCGTCGGCTTCGCCGCCGGCGATATCCCGCGCATACCGCTCAATCTGGTGCTCTTGAAGGGCGGCGACATCCGCGGCGTGTTCTGGGGCGAATCGATCGTGCGCGCGCCCGAGGACCATCAGGCCAATATCCGCCGCCTGCTCGGCTGGGTCGCAAGCGGCGAGCTGAAGCCGCATATCCATGCCGTCTATTCGCTAGAGGAAACGGGGAAGGCGCTGGAGGAAATCGCCGGCCGCCGGGTCAAGGGCAAGGTTCTGGTGAAGCCGTAACCCCGGTCAAGACGTCACTTGCCGCCGTCGTCGATTCCACCGTCATCCAGCCCCTTGTCGGCAAGCGCCTCGCGCGCCGCATTGCGATGCGCCGGACGGATATGCGCACTGACCGCTGCAATCGCGGCCATCAGCACGCCCGCATCGTCTGTATAGCCAACGCCGAGCAGAAAGTCGGGGATCGCATCAACGGGCAGCACGAAATAGGCGAGCGCGCCCATCAGCGTCAGCCGAACCCGGCGCGGCGTCGCCGGATCCATGGCGCAGAAATAGGCCGCGACCAGCTCGTCCATGAACGGAATCTGCCGCGCCGCCTTCTTCAGCGTCGGCCAGAAGCGCGTGCGAACCTTCTCGCTATCGCGGGCAGAGGCGGTCGCCTCCTCCTCGAATTCGGGGCCGAGGATTTCGGGATCGATCGAAGCTGAACCGGGATTCGTGCGCATCTGCGGCGTCCTCCTTGGTGCATCTTGGCGCCGAGACGACACGGCGCGCACCCGTCAGGGCTGCGGAAAACCTCAGTAAAAGATGGGGGCAGGCAGGCAATCGCGCAAGTCTGGCCGGATTTGCCCGCGTTTCACCAGACCGAATCGGGCACCGCGCCGTCGAACACTTCCGCCAGCCGGCGATGGGTCGCCGCAGTGGTTTCTTCCGGCAGATCACCCAATGCAAAGAAGCCGAGTTCGGCGATTTCCCGGTTGGGGACGGCCGGCGGGGTCGGCTGGCTCCACGTCTCGCAGATGTAGAGCCCCACATGATCGCGCCGCGAGGCACGCGCGTTGTGGTAGATCGAGAACAGCCGCGGCACGCCCTCGACCACGATCGCCGCCTCTTCGGCAAGTTCGCGCGCGACCGCCGCCGGCATCGCCTCGCCCGGGTCGACGCCGCCGCCCGGCAGATACCAGCCCGGCACATAGGTATGCCGTACCAGAAGCACCCGCTCGCGCTCGTCGACCACCAGCGCACGGACCCCGAGCGTCATCGGCCGCGCCACCAGCGCCGCCACATGGATCGAGCGTTTGACCAGCGGCTTCAATCGATACAAAAGCCCCGACATTTCGCCACAATCCTTAATTACATGGCCGCCCGGGCCGTTCGATTTACCCACTATTAAGCGGCCATGCGTTGCCCGGGGGTCTGACTTGCGCAAACCCCCCTTACCGCCAGTAACGGATACGCCTATATGGGCGTCAACAACAACTCCGACACAGTTTTTCTTGTCACGAACACCGCCCGCCGGGCGAAGTGAGGAACGATGTTTACCTGGTTCAACCGCAAGCGCTCCGCGAAGAAGTTTGCCTGGCGCCCGGACGTCAACTACAGCGACAGCCGCGTTGTCGCCACGCTGATGACCTTCCCGACCAACTGAGTCGGGATCACGGCCGGCAGCGGCCGCCACCAATTCGACCGGCGCGATCCCTGACGGGCGCGCCGGTTTTCGTTTGAGCGGGTGGCATAACCACGGCGGCACAAACCGACAGAGCATTTTGGCGATTCAAACTGAACGCAAAATGCTCCGGAGCATCGTGCAGCCAATTGGAACAATTGGCGTCGACTAAGATGCGGCTAGGCAAACTGCATCGTGCAGCCAATTGGAACAATCGGCGTCGACAAAGATGCGGCCAAACAAACCGACAGAGCATTTTGGCGATTCAAACTGAACGCAAAATGCTCTAAGTCAGAGGCATGTTCCGTCTGGCGCACCTCTCCGATCCTCATCTCGGGCCGCTGCCCGAACCGACCCGCATGGAGCTCGCCTCCAAACGGGTGATCGGATATCTGAACTGGCGCCGCAACCGCGCCACCAGCCACACCAGCGCCCATCTCGACCGCCTCGTCGCCGATCTCAAAGCCGAGCATCCCGACCACATCGCCGTCACCGGCGATCTCGTCAATCTGGCGCTCGATGCCGAACTCGGTCCGGCGCGCGCCTGGCTCGACAGCCTCGGCCCCGCCACCGACGTCTCCGTCGTTCCCGGCAATCACGACGCCTATGTGCCGGGCGCAGGCAGCCGCGCGCTGCAGGCCTGGGCTCCGTTCATGTGCGACGACAACGCCGTCTCAACCGGCGTGCATTTCCCCTATGTGCGCCACCGTGGTCCGGCCGCGATCATCGGGCTGTCCAGCGCCCGCGCCACCGCGCCCTTCATGGCCACCGGCCATTTCGATGCCGCCCAGGCGCGCGACCTCGCCGTCCGGCTCGAGCAATGCCGCAGGGAAGGCCTGTGCCGCATCGTGCTGATCCACCATCCGCCGTTCCGCGAAAAGGCCGACTGGTATCGCCGTCTGGTCGGCGCCAGCCGGCTGCGCAACGTCATTCGCGACCACGGTGCCGAACTCGTGCTGCACGGCCACACCCACCGCGACCACCTCGAATGGACCGAGGGCCGTGACGGTCCCGTCCCGATCGTCGGCGTCCCGTCCGCGTCGAACGCGCCCGGCGGACGCCGCCCGGCAGCGCGCTACAATCTGATCGAGATCGAGGGAAGCCCGGGGGACTGGCGGCTGACCCAGCGCGAACGTGGCCTCACCGAGGCGAACCGCCCGGTCGAGGAAATCCGCGTCCGCAGCCTTGCGCCGGAAGGCGCCCTCTCCTGAACGACGGCACCCGCTAGCACGTGAGTTCCGCGCTTGCGGTCCTCGGGTTCGTTGAGCGTGATACGGCAAGTGTGGGCGAACACAGCAGCAGCCCCATATGCTCCGCGTCACCCCGGCCTTGAGCCGGGGCCCATTGCCCCTGTCGAAACGCTTTGCCGGTGCGAACTGCGGCAAGCATCGCGCGCCACGCGCGACCGCTCCACTCTGTTCATCCGCCATTGGATCCCGGATCGCGCCGCTTCGCGGCTTGTCCGGGATGACGTGGAGTGATTGGAGTCAAGGGGATGCCCGCTTTCAGGCGCGGTGCGCCCATCACCCGCTCACGTCATCCTCCGGCTTGACCGGAGGATCGGTCGGCAACGGGAATGGTGGTCAAGAATCTTGGCAAGGAGGAACATGCGACATCAGGCGCGCAAATGCACGTCGACCCGAGTCGAGGGCGTTCCTCCGGTCAAGCCGGAGGATGACAAGAAAAAGCCACCGGCAACAGAACCCTACTGCGCCGGCGCGGTTTCCGCAGCCGGGCCGCCCGTGGCGCTTTCGGCGGCATCCTTGGTCGCCTCATGCGGAATTGCCGGGAACGAGCCCTGCGGGGCAGCGGTTTCCGAACCGGTTGCCGGTTCGCCAACAGCCGGTGCCGGGGTCTCCGTCGAAGCGCTTTCTGCCGGGAAGGTCGTCGGCAGATTGAGCAGCTTCACCATGTCGACGATGCCGGCATAGTGCAGATATCCCGCCAACGCCGCTGCGCCGATCAGCGCACCGAGCACCAGCCCGAGCACGGTGCCGCCTCCGCCCGTCGGCTGCTTCTCGGCAACCGGCTCGTCGCCGGCTTCCTTGGCGGCAGCCAGAGCCTTCGCCGCTTCCTCGGCCTCGGCGGCCGCCTTTTCGTTCAGCCGCTGCACCTGCCAGTCGGCCTCGATGGCACGTTCGCGCTCGACCATGCGGTCGGCGACATAGGTGGTGACCCGTTCGGAAACGAGTTCCATGTCGTCGCTCTCGGCGAGCACGACCCGGCCGAGCCGGGTGTCGGACAGGAAACGATAGGTACGGGCATCGCGGGCAACCGCCACATGCGCGGTCGCGTCGACCCACAGGCGCGGCGCGGTCCCGCGCGTGATCTCGAAAACGAAGCGTTCGTCGCCGGTCGGAATCTCGTCGATGACGGCTTTCAGATCCTCGAGCAGAAGATCGAGCCGGGTCACCTCGGTTTCGCGCCGCTCCTCGATCGCATCGTCGCGCTCGACTTCGGCCAGACGTGCCTTGCGAACCGCATCGCGCAAACTGCGCACGCGCGCGTGCGGCACGACATTATCGTCCATCTCGCTCATTCCGGTCCTCTCGACCTCCAGGTCACGCACCCATGACCCACGCCCCTCGCTCCTTTTCTTAACAGATCGTTACCGCGCTTGACACTCCCGGCCCTGCCGGCCATGCCTTTAAGGTTACCGCCCGCAAGCGACCCGAGGTTCCACCAATGTCCGAATTGCCGAAAAGCGCGCAAAAGGTAGCCGATGCCGCCGGTGCCGCAGGCCTTGCCGTGACCGTGCTCGAGATGCCGGATTCGACCCGCACGGCGGATGAAGCCGCCGCCGCCTGCCAGTGCACCGTCGGACAGATCGTCAAATCACTGATCTTTCGCGGCCGCGACACCGACACGCCGTATCTGTTCCTCGTTTCCGGGGCGAACCGGGTCGATGAAAAGGGCGTCGCCGCCCACCTCGGCGAAAAGCTGAAGCGCCCCGACGCCAACGATGTGCGCGCGCTGACCGGCTACGCCATCGGCGGCATCCCGCCGATCGGCCACGACGCGCCGCTCGCCACCTACATGGACGAGGATTTGATTGCCTTCGACGTGGTGTGGGCGGCAGCCGGCACCCCGCGCTGCGTTTTCTCGGTCGATCCGAAAGCGCTCGAACAGGCGACCGGCGCCCATGTACTCGGCGTGAAGAAACCGGCGTGACGCAGGATAGTCAGATGAAACATCGCCCCGCCGCCATCCCGCGCACCCTTCGCACTGCCTTATGGGCAGCAGGCGTTGCCATAGCGCTTGCCGGCTGCGGCAGCGAGGAGCCCGTCGTCAAGAAAGACGCGCTGGAAGCAATCGCTGTCGGCGCGACCGCGCGCCTCGCCGCACTGACCGACGAAAAGCCCGATACCGCCTGCGTGCTCTACCCCTATCACACCACCGTTGAGCCGAATGAACCCGACAGCACGCGCATCAACACCGCGCTCGCCGACGCCGGCTATCGCGGCGACGAGATGGAGTGGACGATCGTGCTGGCCAGCAAGGCGGGCGTGAAATACGCCTCCTTCCGGCGTACCAGCGGGCTCGATATCATGGCGTCGCATGAATTGCGGGCCGAGGTTCAGGCGATGATCCCGCAGGGCTTCACGCCCTCGGCCTGCGCGCCCGCAAGCACCGCCGGTTTCGCCAAGCTTGTCTGGCACGAGCGCACCTATCTGGTCTTCGGCCACTTCGATTGAGAAAAAGGACTTTTCCATGAAGATCGACGGAACGCCCTATCGCACGATCTGGCTCGACGACGACGGCTGGACGGTCACGATCATCGACCAGACCCGCTTCCCGCATGTCTTCACCACCGTGCCGCTGAAGACGCTGGAAGACGCGGCGCACGCCATCAAGGTGATGCAAGTGCGCGGCGCGCCGCTGATCGGAGCAACGGCAGCCTATGGCGTCGCGCTCGCCATGCGCGCCGATCCGAGCGATGCCGGCCTGGATACGGCCGAAAAGGTGCTCGCCGCGACCCGGCCGACCGCGATCAACCTTTTGTGGGCGCTCGGCGAGATGCGCCAGGTGCTCGCCCCCCTCGCGCCGGATGACCGCGCGGCCGCCGCCTACAAGCGCGCTGCAGAGATCTGCGACGAGGACGTCGAGATCAACGCCGGCATCGGCCGCAACGGGCTCGCAATCATCCGCGAGATCGCCGCGAAGAAGCCGGCCGGCGAACCGGTCAATATCCTCACCCACTGCAATGCCGGCTGGCTTGCCACGGTCGACTGGGGCACGGCGACGGCACCCGTCTACATGGCGCATGACGAGGGCATCCCCGTCCATGTCTGGGTCGACGAGACCCGCCCGCGCAATCAGGGCGCCTCGCTGACCGCCTGGGAACTCGCCCATCACGGCGTGCCGCACACCCTCATCGTCGATAATGCCGGCGGCCATCTGATGCAGCACGGCAAGGTCGATCTGGTGATCACCGGCACCGACCGCACCACCGCGTCGGGCGACGTCTGCAACAAGATCGGCACCTATCTGAAAGCGCTTGCGGCCCACGACAACGGCATCCCGTTCTATGTCGCCCTGCCCTCGCCGACGATCGATTTCCGGCTGTCGGATGGCCTTGCCGAAATCCCCATCGAGGAACGCGACGCGACCGAGGTCACCCACCTGACCGGTCTGACGGAACAGGGCGACGTCGAGACCATCGCCATTCTGGCCGAAGGGTCGGGTGCGGCGAACCCGGCCTTCGACGTCACGCCGGCGCGCCTCGTCACCGGGCTCATCACCGAGCGCGGCGTGTGCGCGGCAAACCGCGAGGCGATTGCCGCGCTGTTCCCGGAACGCGTCGTCTGAGCGGATACCCACGTTCGCCGACACCGACCTTCGGTCCGGGAATACGCTGCTTTTTCTCCGCGTATTCTTGTCCGAAAACCGGTGCCCACTTTTCGGGAATACGCTCTATTCCCGCTCGTCCATGAAGTCCTCGAAGCCGACCACCGTGCCCTGCCAGACCGACAGATAGCGGTCGAGGTCGGCGAGGCTCATACCTTCAAAGACCGGCGCGTCGAAGGAAAAGATCAGCCGTCCGTCCTCGGCGAAGAACGCCCGCACGAACCATTCCGTGACGTTGAACTCGTTCAGCGCCTCGTTGGTTTCGTCGCCGCGTGCCTCGCGCACATGGACGATCGACAGCAGCCCGCAATGCTTGAATTTTTCGTTGCAGAAACGCGGGCTGAGCAAACCTCGCAACCCGGCGACCTCGACCCACAGCATGCTGCCGTCATCATTGGCCGGGCTGACCTCATAGCCGAGTTTTTTTAGCATCTCGACCAGCGTCTCGGACCGCACCGACCACAGTTTCTGCCGCTCCGGCACATCCTCCTTCGGCGCAAACAGGGCGCCGACCATCGCCGGCGATGTCATCATGGCGCTGGTCAGCACCGTATCGGAAAGAACGCTCTCCTGCGGCTCGGCCGGGAAGCCCTCAACCAGACCTGTGGTCAGTGAGCGCCACAGATCAACCGCCGCCGACAGGCGAAGTTGCAGATCGCCGGAGACAAGCGTCAACGCCATCTCCGCGCCGGGCACCCCGGCATCGGGATCGATGAAGGTCTTGGCGAACGACCATGTGCCGTTGCGCGCCACCGCGCCGGCAATGTCGGGCACCTCGGTCTCGTCGAAAGTGGCGATGAAGGCAACGTCCTTGCAGACCGCGGGCTCGCCGGAGCAGTCGCCGAGCTGCAGCGTCGTCGCGACATCGCCGATCGTCGTGTCGATGGCCGGCGTACCGGCCTCGCTCGTGCGCAGGGTCACCGGCAGTTTGAGGACATTGAGAACCTCCACCACCGCCTCGCGGGTGACGCCGACGGGCTCGGCGAACACCGGCCCGGCGAGAAAGGCTCCGACGATCAACAGCGAAAGACCGCCGGCAGCGAACAGATGGGAAAGAAACAGGCGGGAACGCATCTCATGTGGCTCCCTTCGGCGGCAGGTGCAACAGCTTCGCGGGCCCGCGCCGCCTTTCGCGAGGAAGGGTTTCCCCTCCCGCGAAGAGCGCCATTATAGCACTGATTGCCGAACCTCGGGCAGTGACATGGAGCCCCGCCCCCGCGGGGGCGGGTATCTGCCTCAGATGAAGGGGATATGCGGCGCGGCATCGACCGGCAGCACGCCGATGGCGCGCGGGTCGTCGTCGAGCCCGAATTGCCGCTTGGTGGCCCGAAAGCCCGAGCGGAGATAGAAGCCGAGCGCCGCCGGATGGTCGGCCGTGCACGTATGCACCCACACCCGCTTCGGGTCGTCTGCAAATGCCAGCCTGAGCGTCGCCGTCATCATCGCCCGTCCCGTGCCGCGGCCGATCATCGCCGGCGTGACGCCGAAATAGGCAAGCTCCACTTCGCCGGGAACGCGCTTGTCGAGTTCGACGATACCTTCGGCCCGACCATCGGCCATCAGCGCATGCACCTCGACCCGGTCGTCATGAATGATCGCCGACAGCGCGGCATCGTCCATCGCCGGACGCAGATACCACAGCCACGGTTCGCCGACCCGGCGCTGCAGATCGCGGTACCAGGTGAGATCCGGCTTGACGAAATGCTGCAGCGTGATGCCATCGGGCAGCGGCGCGTCGGGCAGATCCGGCAGCGCCGTCATCTCCAGATGGGTGATCACCGTCGCCATCTTGCCGGCGGGGACATCGGTCAGTTCTTCGCCGTCGCTCACGTCTGCGGCCTCGCTTGTCGGGTTTCGTCAGGTCGCGTTCTAACCCGTATCCACGGCATGAAGAAGCCTTCGGCAAAGCAATGATGCCCTGCACCGGACGCGCGGCCGATTGCGTCTTGTTTCCGCCGTGTGATGACGCAACAATCGCGGCAAACGTCGCGAACGCGCTCGCGCCGGTGCAGCCGGCCCGTTAAAAGGCGCGCAACGAACGACGGAAACCGGGAGAAGCGCCGCCATGACCATCGAAATCATCCTGACCGTGATTGCCCCCGACCGGCCGGGTCTGGTCCGCTCCGTCGCCGATACGGTTGCCAACAATGGCGGCAACTGGATCGACAGCGCCATGGCGCGTCTCGGCGGCGAGTTCGCCGGCATCGTCCGCGTCGCCGTGCCCGATGACAAGGCAACCGGGCTCGAAACCGCACTCGAGGCGCTTTCCGAACACGGTATCTCCGTCAGCATCCGCCACAACGCACCGTCCCAGGTGTTGACCGGCAGCAAGGTGCATCTCGAGGTAACCGGCCAGGACCAGGCCGGCATCGTCCGCGACGTCGCCGCCGCGCTCGCCCAGCACGGCGTCAGCGTCGAGGAACTGCGCACCAGGGTCTTCGCCGGCTCAATGTCGGGCGAAGCGCTGTTCTCGGCCGAGGCCGAAATCATCGTTCCCGATGGCCTCGAACTCGACACCGTGCGCGATGCGCTCGAACACATCGCCCACGACATCATGGTCGATATCGAATTTTCGGAAATCGCCGGCTAATTCAGCGGGCCGGAAAGCGTAGCGCCTGCGCGAAGTGCGTAGCGCCTACACGCTACCGATCGTCTTCAGCCGCGCCCGCGCGTGGATCTCGTTCTGGCTGAGCACGGTGGTGTGCGAGCGGAAGCGCTCGACGATGGAGCGCACGAAGGGCCGCGCCATCGGTGAGGTCAAAAGCACCGGCACCTCGCCGGCGCGCGCCGCCGCCTCGAACGAATCCCGCACCTTGGCGACGAATTCCTGCAGCTTCGACGGCGCCATCGCCAGATGGCGGTCCTCGCCGTCGCCGATAAGCGCTTCGCCGAACGCCTGTTCCCATTGCGGGCTGAGGCTGATCAACGGCAGGTAGCCGCCCGGCGCCATATGCTGGGCGCAGATCTGCCGCGCCAGCCGGCCGCGCACATGCTCGGTGATCTGCTGCGACGAGCGCGTATAGCTGACTGCTTCCGCGATGCCTTCGAGAATGGTCGGCAGATCGCGGATCGACACCCGCTCGGTCAGAAGCGTCTGCAGCACCCGCTGGATCCCCGAAACCGTGATCTGCGTCGGCACGATGTCCTCCACCAGCTTCGACTGTTCGTTCGGCAGGTCGTTGAGCAGCTTCTGCACATCGGCATAGGACAAGAGTTCGGCGATATTCGCCTTCAACAGCTCGGTCAGATGCGTCGAGATGACGGTGGCCGGATCGACCACCGTGTAGCCCTTGATCGAGGCTTCCTCGCGCAGATTGGCGTCGACCCACGTTGCCGGCAGACCGAAGGTCGGCTCGGTCGTGTGCACGCCCGGCAGGTCGATCTGCGCTCCCATCGGATCCATCACCATATACTGGTTGGGATAGACCAGACCCTTGCCCGCCTCGATCTCCTTCACCTTGATCAGATAGTTGTTCGGCTCGAGTTGGACGTTGTCGAGGATGCGCACCGGCGGCATGATCACACCGAGATCGCTGGCGAGCTGGCGGCGCAGCGCCTTGATCTGGTCGGTAAGGCGGTCGGCACCGTGACCGCCATTGATCAGCGGCAGCAGCCCGTAGCCGAGTTCGAGCCGCAGATTGTCCATCTTCAGCGAATCGGTGATCGGCGGCTCGACCGGTTCCGCCGGCAGCTCGGCCTTCGCCTCGGCGATCTTTTCGGCAACCGCTTCGCGCTTGTGCCTCTTGTCGGCGTAATAGGCGAGTGCGCCCGCGCCGCCCGCGAGCGCCAGGAACGGCAGCATCGGCATGCCCGGCAGTACCGACATCACCACCATCACGAAAGACGACATGCCGAGCGCCTTCGGATAGCCCGAGAGCTGCTGGAACAGCGCCTTGTCGGCAGCACCCTGCACGCCGGCCTTGGAGACGAGAAGACCGGCCGCGGTCGACACGATCAGCGCCGGGATCTGACTGACCAGACCGTCACCGACGGTCAGCAGCGTATACGCATGGCCGGCCTCGGCGAACGACAGGTCCATTTGCGCGACGCCGATGACGATGCCGCCGATGATGTTGATGAAGGTAATCAGCAGGCCGGCGATCGCGTCGCCGCGCACGAATTTCGAGGCACCGTCCATGGCGCCGAAGAAGGACGATTCGTTTTCCAGATTGCTGCGCCGCTTGCGCGCTTCGCCCTCATCGATCAGCCCGGCGGAAAGATCGGCATCGATCGCCATCTGCTTGCCCGGCATGGCGTCGAGGGTGAAGCGGGCGGCGACTTCGGCGATGCGGCCCGAACCCTTTGTGATGACCACGAAATTGACGATCACCAGGATGGCGAAGACGATGATGCCGATGACGAAATTGCCGCGCATCACGAAATGGCCGAAGGCCTGGATGACGCTGCCGGCCGCATCCGTGCCCTCATGGCCATAGGCGAGAATGAGGCGGGTCGAGGCGAGGTTGAGGGCCAGCCGCAGCATCGTCGCGATAAGAAGCACCGTCGGAAAGGCGGAAAACTCGAGCGGTCCCTGGATGAACAGCGACGTCATCAGGATCAGCACCGAAAAGATGATCGAGATGGCGAGGAAGAGGTCGAGCATCATCGCCGGCATCGGCAGGATCAGCACGACCAGGATCATGATGACGCCGAGCGCGAGCGCGATATCGCCGCGCTTTAGGAGATCGACCAGCGACCCGAAGCTCGGCAATGCGGGCCCGCCGCCACCCGCGGGCGCACCGCCGCCAGCCGAACCGCCCGCGACCGGGCCGTTCGATTGCGTCGTAGGCACACCGCCTGCCGTCGCGTCGCTCATGCTGAGGATCCATCCCTGGTCGGATTCGCGGCGCTGCAGACACCGCTTTGGGCACTAGGCAGAATTTGCCGGGCGTATGGTTACCGAATGGTTAACGCGGCCTCCACGACGTTGCGTGAGATCAAGGAAAGTTTCCTCATACACGGTAAAGTCCGGCATTCCTTTCGCGACGGGAGGTCTCGGGATGGAGGTTCTCGATCTGCTGGCCAGACTGGGCATCCGGCACCACGGCGACATTACGGTCCCGCCGCGGCCGCAGAATGTGCGCCACGACGAAATCATCCTGGAGACCATTTTCGCGCAACGGCCTGCCGCCGCAAAGGACAGCAATCGCGGGCTCGCCCGCCATTGCCCCTTCGCCAGTCGGGACCGCTCCGTCTCGCGTCATTGACGCCCGAGCCGGTTCGCACCCGAGCCGGCGCTATTCCTCACGCCGCCAGCATGGCAATCACATCGGCAAGAAGCGAGCCGTCGCGGACCGGCCGCGCGGTGGTGATCGTCAGATAGCGGTCGAGCGCCATCGGCCGGTCGAACAGCGGAACCAGTTGCCCGGCTTCGATCTGACGCTGCAGCAACAGCGTATGCCCCATCAACACGCCGGCGCCAGCAACCGCCTCTTCGACCGCCATCGCATAGAGCGAGTAGAGCGGACCGGTGGTGTCGATCCGATGACCGGGAAGAACGGTATCGAGCCACAACGGCCAGTCGCCTGCCCAGTTGGCATCGTGCAGGAACGTCGCGCCGGAAAGATCGTCCGGGTTGCGCAAGGCCGCCGCGATATGCGGCGCGCAGACCGGCACGATCACGTCCTGCCCGAGGATCGCCTCAGCCGTCACCCGGCTGCCATCCTGAAAAAACAGACACAGGTCGAAGGGTTCGCGGCGCAAATTGGGCGGCACCTCGCTCGCCGTCACCGAGACGGCGACCTGCGGCAACGCTCGACGAAGCGCCGGCAGCCGCGGCATCAGCCAGAGCTGCGCGACGCTCGGCATGGCCGCGATACGGATTTCCTGGCCGCTGGCATGACCGCGCAGCGCGTCGACCGCATCGCCAAGCGCGTCGAACGCGGCGCTGAAACGTTCCGCCGAGCGCGCACCGAGCGGCGTCAGCGCCACGCCTTGCGAACGGCGTTCGAACAGCGGCGCGCCGACCCAGGCCTCCAGCGCCTTGATGTGTTGAGCGACGGCACCCGGCGTCACGCTCAATTCCTCGGCTGCCGCAGCAAAACCGTTCAGTCGCGCCGCCGCCTCGAAGGCGCGCAGGGCGTTCAGCGGTGGGCCTTTCGGCCGTTTCGGAGAGATGCTCATCGCTTAGGCCTAGTTTTTCTACGTCGATAAATAATATTTCTGATTTGAAACCCGCAAGCCTCTCTGCTGCAATTCATCTATGGGCCGGGAAAAACGGGAAGTCGCCGCATGACCAGATTGCAGAAACGGGACTGGGTTCCCGACCATTGCGAAGAACGGATTCAATCGATCGCCGCCGCCGCGTCAGAAGTGAGCTCCAATGAACTCGACAGCCGCATTGGCGCGCTCGCAAAGCGCAACCGCGAGATCCACGAGCGCGACTGCTTCAACCTCAATCCCGCGGCCAACGTAATGAACCCGCGCGCGGAAGCCCTGCTCGCCTCCGGCCTCGGCTCACGACCCTCGCTCGGCTATCCCGGCGACAAATACGAGACCGGGCTCGAGGCCATCGAGCAAATCGAGGTCATCGCCGCGGAGCTTTCCGCCGAGATATTCAACGCCCGTTTCGCCGAGATCCGCGTTCCCTCCGGCTCGATCGCCAATCTCTACGGCTTCATGGCGACCTGCGAGCCAGGCAACACGATCATCGCGCCGCCGCCCGCAATCGGCGGCCATGTCACCCACCTGAAGGCCGGCTGCGCCGGTCTCTACGGGCTCAACATCGTCCAGGCGCCGGTCGATGCCGACGGCTATTCGGTCGATCTCGGCGCGCTGCGCGAACAGGCCCGCGCCGTCCGCCCGAAGCTGATCACCATCGGCGGCAGTCTCAATCTGTTCCCTCACCCGGTCGCCGCGATCCGCGAAATCGCCGATGAGGTCGGCGCCAAGGTCATGTTCGACGCGGCCCATCAATGCGGCATCATCGCCGGTGGTGCATGGCCGAACCCGCTCGACGAAGGCGCCCATTTCATGACGATGAGCACCTACAAGAGCCTCGGCGGACCCGCCGGCGGGTTGATTGTCACCAATGACGCTGAAATCGCCGAAAGGCTCGACTTCATCGCCTTCCCCGGCATGACGGCGAATTTCGACGCGGCCAAATCCGCCGCCCTTGCCCTCACCCTGCTTGACTGGCGCGAGCACGGCAAAGCCTATGCCGAGACCATGATCAAGGTTGCGCGGGCCTTCGCCGAAGCGCTCGACGCCGCCGGTCTGGCGGTCTTTGCCAAACAGCAGGGCTTCACCCGCTCGCACCAGTTCGCGCTCGAAGCCGCCCCGTTCGGCGGTGGCCAGGCGGCCTCCAAGATCCTGCGCAAGGCCGGATTCCTGACCTCCGGCATCGGCCTGCCGATGGACGCCATCGAAGGCGATCTCAACGGCATCCGCATCGGCACGCCGGAACTCGTCCGCTTCGGCGTCGGCACCGATGATGTCGGGCTGATCGCCATGCTGGTCGCCCGCGCGCTTTCCAGTTCGAACCCGGAATCGATCGCCGAGGAAGTCGCCCGCCTGCGTGCCGGCTATCGCGACCTGCATTTCATCCGCAAATAGCTGCCTGAAAAACGAACGGCCGACGCATCGCGCCGGCCGCTCCGTTGTCCGTTCACAATCTCACATCGCCGCATCCTGCCGAGCGACACGGCGCGGCGGGCAGCGCCCCATCCCTTCGGGGCTGTACGCTCAGTTGACCTTGCAGCCGCGCCGGCGCTCCTCGCGGCGGATGCTGTCGACGCGCCGCTGATCACCCGTGCTGAGCCTCGGGTTGCTGGTCCAGCAATCGGAATTGTCGAAGGTCTGCCGGCCAAGCCGCGTCTTGAAGCAATAACCGTAGGAATCGTAGATCGCGTTGCGCTCATACCAGAGATCGTAGCAGCTCTCTGCCTGAACGGCGGTCGCGCCCAGCATCACCAGTCCGGCCGCAAGTCCAAGGGTAGCGATTGCCGTCTTCTTCAACATGATGGCATCCTCCATGGCTGTGGGAATTATACGTCAAGTCGTTCAGAAAAAACAGGTTTTCAACTGCATGGCAGGTGCCGCGAAACGTCGCGGAAAAACGCCGATACATCGGCTGAAGCCCATCAGACACCCATCACGCCGATCAGCGCACCCTGCACAACGAGCACCAAAAGCCAGTGCCCCCCATCGATCACGGACAGCATTCGCCGCCGCCGCTGGAAGGTGTAATTGACCGTCTGCGTCGTGACGATGAAGCCGACCCAAATGAACAGCGCCGAGACGATGCCGTTGCGCAGCGTCACCTGTTCCGCGCCGGGGCCGAGATGTCCGATCACACCGGCCAGCATCACCGCCATCACCAGATTGGCCACCGCGGCAAGCACCATCGCGCCGAGCGGCGGCTTGTTGCTGACATCCTTGATGCCCGCGGCCCGGATCCACGGCTTGGCGAGCAACCCGTACCAGACGGCACCGGTGATAAAACCCGCCAATGCGGCCAGCGCGATGGCAAGGACGTTGTAGCCTGCAAATGTCATGCTTTCCCCTCCTCCAGAGTATCGTGCAGCCAATTGGAACAACGGGCGACGACGAAGATGCGGCAAAACAGGCTGATAGAGCAGCTCGCCGAGTCAACCTGAGTGCGAAATGCTCTGACACCGTCCACGAAACCGAAAACAGCGCGCCACGCGCCGTTCCGATCCCAGATTTTCCACTTTTGTTCCCAACTCTTGACTCAGATCATCTGGTTTCGATGTGTTGGGAACAAATACCGAACATTAAATCCGGCGCATCTTTCCGCCCTCCGGCAGCCCTTCGACATAGTACCAGCGCCCGCCCTTCTTGCGAAACAGGCTCAACTCCCGATGCACGCCCATATCGGTGCCGGCAAGAAACCGCGCCTCGAACAGCACCGTTCCGGTCGCGTCATCCGCGCCACCGTCTTCGGTCTCAAGCACGCTGAGCCCGATCCAGCGATTTCCAGAGGCAAAGGCGCCGACGGCGATGGCATCGAACGCCTTCTGATAGGCCGGCCACAGCGTGTTCTTCAGATAGCCGACATTGCCGAGCACATGCGCTGTATAGCGCGAACGCATCAGCTCTTCAGCGGTGGCCGCACCCGTCGCGCCGCTCAAGAAGCGGCCGCAACAGGATTCCAGTGGCATTCCGGACCCGCAGGGACAGGGTCGCGACATCGCAATCTCCCTCAAACCTCAGATGAATGAATCTTCGCCGCACTGTGCACCATCGCCGGTCAATACGCGATCGAAGCCCCTTGTTTTAGCGCATATTCCAATCCGAAAACCGCCCCCACTTTTCGGGATTATGCGCTGGACGTCGACCGACCGCGGGCGCAAACTGGCACCGCGGAGTCAGTCATGCGTCTTGCGACCTTCAATCTGGAATCCTTCGGCACCGACAAGGCCGACGATCCCGCCCTCGATGCGCGGCTTGCCGTTCTCCGGCCCCAGATCGAGCGGCTCGATGCCGATATTCTCTGCCTGCAGGAAATCAATGCACAAAAAATCCCCGGCGGCGGCGGACGGCGCCCCATTGCGCTCGACCGGCTGCTCGCCGATCTGCCCGTCGAGCTGTATCATCGCGCCTGGAGCGGTGACCTGTCGCCCGCCCCTGACATCCACACACTGGCGATCCTGAGCCGCTATCCGATCCGCGACGCGCGCCTCTTGCGCCACGACCTGATCGCCCCGCCGCTGTGGCAACGCTCGACCGCAGACCCGCCCGACGAAGTTCCGGTGCCGATCGAGTGGGACCGGCCGATCCTGACCGCCGAGATCGATATGCCGGGTGGCAAGCCGCTGCACGTCTTCAACGTCCATCTGCGCGCCCCGCTCGCGGCCCCCATTCCCGGCGGCAAGGAGGCGGCAACCGTCTGGAAACGCTGCGACGCCTGGGCCGAAGGCTATGCGATCGCAGCAATGAAGCGCATCGGTCAGGCCGCCGAACTACGCCGCGCCATCGACGCCCTGTTCGACGCGGACCCGGAAACACGGCTCGCCGCCGTCGGCGACTTCAACGCCGATGCGTTTGAAAGCGCGCTGCGCATCGCCATTGCGGAAAGCGACGACACCGGCAACGGGGCACTTGCCAACCGCACGCTGGTACCGGTCGAGCGCATGCTCGCCGCCGACCGGCGCCACACCGTGCTGCATCTCGGCCGCCCGCTGATGCTCGACCACGTTCTGGTCAGCCGCTCACTCCTTGCCCATCTCGACCGCGTCGAGGTGCACAACGAGACCCTGCTCGACGAGGCGATCGCGCCGCTGCGCGCCAACGGGCCGACCGCGTCCTACCACGCGCCGCTGATGGCAATATTCCGCGATTGAAACAACGAGAACGTCGGACGTCAGTTCTTCGAAAAGCTGAGGATATAGGCGACCACGTCATCGACCTCGTCGCGCGACAGGTTCATGTCCGGCATCGGCGGATGCGGGTCGAACAGGAACGCCTTCAGCCCTTCCGCCGTGCGGTCCGGATCGCTGCCGAGCGACTGAAAGGACGGCGCCTCGGAGCGCGCGACGCTCTGGTCGTCGGCGACGACGTGGCAGTTGATGCACCAGGTCTGCGCGATGGCCGCACCGGATTCGACGCTCCCGCCGGCAAGCACGGGACCCGCGCCAAGGACAAAGAAACCCGCCGCAAGCAAACCCGCAACTTTGGACCGACCGCTCATTCGTGCTGTCATGTTCGTTGTTCTCCGCTTCGGCCCATATGATCGACACCACCGAATCGCCACGTTGGGCGGGTGATGACACCGCTGCTACTATGGGCGCAGCCATTGGGGAGGATCAACATGGCATTTGCGAGAAATTTCGCCCGTCTGGCCCTTGCAAGCACCATCGCCCTGCTCGCGGCCCTGCCCGCCGCCGCCCGCGCCGAGACCCTGCCGATCATCTCCGGCATGGACCGCATCCACCCGGTGAGCGCGCAAAACGGCATGGTCGCCAGCCAGGAGGCCCTCGCCACCCGCGTCGGCGTCGAGATCCTAAAAAAGGGCGGCAATGCGGTCGACGCCGCGGTCGCCGTCGGCTTCGCGCTTGCTGTCACCCTGCCGCGCGCCGGCAATCTCGGCGGCGGCGGTTTCATGCTGATCCATCTGGCCGCAAAGGACGGCACAGACGGAAAGACCCTCGCACTCGACTATCGCGAAACGGCGCCCGCCGCCGCGACCCGCGATATGTTTCTCGACGACAACGGCGAGGCCGACCCGCAGAAGTCCCGCTTCTCCGGGCTCGCTGTCGGCGTGCCGGGCACGGTCGCCGGCCTCGTTGCCGCCCATCGCGACCATGGCAGCGGGACACTCACGCTTGCCGAGCTGGTCGCGCCGGCGATTGCGCTCGCCCGCGACGGCTTTCCCGTCTCCAACGACCTCGCCCGCTCGCTCGCCTCGGCCGCTAAGCGCCTGCAGAAGGACCCCGCGACCCGCGCGGTGTTCTACGATGCGGACGGTAACGCCCCCGCGCCCGGCACGATCCTGCGCCAGCCGGACCTCGCCGACACATTGCAGCGCATCGCCGACGACGGCGCTGACGGCTTCTACACGGGCGCAACGGCAAACGCGATCGCCGCCGCCGTCACCGCCGCCGGCGGTACCATGACGCCCGATGACCTCGCAGGCTACGAGGTCAAAACCCGCCAACCGGTCACAGGCAGCTATCGCGGCTACGCCATCGCCTCGATGCCGCCGCCGGGCTCCGGCGGTGTGCACATAGTCCAGATCCTCAACATCCTCGAAGGCTTCGATCTCGCCAAAAGCGGCTTCGGCGCCGCCGACACGCTCCATCTGATGGCCGAGGCGATGAAGCGCGCCTATGCCGACCGCAGCCGCTATCTCGGCGATCCGGATTTCGTCGCCGTGCCGGTCGCCGGCCTGACCTCGAAGGCCTATGCCGCGACGCTGCGCAACGCCATCGACGCGGAAAAGGCGACGCCGGCCTCAAGCCTCGGCCCCGGCGATCCGCTCGCCTACGAAAGCGACCAGACCACCCATTTCTCGGTGGTCGATGCCGCCGGCAACGCCGTCTCCAACACCTACACGCTGAACTTTTCCTATGGCGTCGGCATCATGGCGCCGGGTACCGGCGTGCTGCTCAACAACGAGCTCGACGATTTCTCCGCCAAGCCCGGCGTGCCGAACGCCTACGGCCTGATCGGCGGCGCGGCGAACGCGGTCGAGGCCCGCAAGCGGCCGCTGTCCTCGATGAGCCCGACCATCGTCTTCAAGGACGGCAAGCCGCTGCTCGTCACCGGGTCGCCAGGCGGCAGCCGCATCATCACCACCGTGCTGCAGATCGTCGTCAACGTCGTCGACCACGGCATGAACATCGCCGAGGCGACGCTCGCCCCGCGCATGCACCACCAGTGGCTGCCCGACGAGATCCGCCTCGAAGAAGGGTTCAGCCCCGACACGATCCGCCTGCTTGAAGGGAAGGGCCACACGGTCGCCGAGAAGCGCACCATGGGCTCGACCCAGTCGATCATGGTGACGCCGGAGGGCCTTGCCGGCGCCTCGGACCCGCGCCGCGACAGTTCGCTGGCGGCGGGCTACTGAAGCGCTCTAGCTCTCTGTTTTCTCGCGTTTTCTTATCCAAAAAGTCTATCAACTTTTTGGGAAAGCGCTCTAGGGAACAATTTCGATCGGCGTGCCGTCCGGCACCGCCCGCCATATCTCCTCGATTTCGGCGTCGGTGACGGCGATGCAGCCATTCGTCCAGTCGTAGAAGCGGTGAAAGCGGCCGATCCAGCCGTACCCGTTGGCGATGCCGTGGATCATGATATGGCCGCCCGGCGACGCACCGAGCCGGCGGGCGTTTTGCCGGTCTTTTGCATCGGGATAGGAGACGTGCAGGGCGCGGTGGAACTTGCTCGCCGCATTGCGCCAGTCGATCCGGTAGCTTCCTTCGGGCGTGCGTTCGTCGCCCTGTCGCTCCTTGGGACCGGCCGGCGCGCCCCCAAGTGAAACACGGTAGTTTTTCAGCGACGTGCCGCCATGCATCAAGGTCAGCCGCCGCGCGGATTTCTCCACCACGATGCGGTCGGCGCGAACCCCTTCGGGCAATGCCGGTTCCGGCCACAGCGCATAGGCGCCGCCGGCAAGCATCAACACCGCAATCATGAGCAGAATGAACCGGACAATGCGCATGAGATTGCCCCGGCCTGTCAGTTGATCAGCTTCAGAAGCTCCTCGACCCGCGCGCGAAAGGCATCATCGCCGCCTTCGGAGTTGAGAGCGGCCTTGAGCGCCGGCCGGGCCGCCGGGCCGATGGCGAGCAGACCGGCCATCGCCGCGTCGATGATTTCCGCCTCTTCCTGCGAAGAAAGCCCGGCAACGAGGATATCGGCGGACGACGGCGACGCGATCCGCGCCAACGCGGAGAACACCGCCCGCCGCACGCCCCAGACCTGCGCCTTTCGCTCGAGGTAGTCGACGTCTTCGGCACCGGCAAAGGATGCCAGCGCCGCGATCGCCATGTGATCCATCCCGGCAAGATGCTCTTCGTTCAGATCGCCGATTGTCTTCAATAGTGGCACCGCGCGGCGGTCGCCAATCTGGCCGAGAACGGGGATGGCGCAGGCCCAGAAGCCGCGCCGTTTTTCGAGATCCTCTTCCAGCACCGCGAGCAGCAGCGGCACACTTTCGCTTGTCGCCGAACCGCCCAGCGCACAGATCGCCTGCATGCGCACCGTATCCGTGCGCATCTCATCGGTGATCAACGCTTCGAGCGCCACACGCACCGGCTCCGAATGGCGTTCGGCTAGCGCTTCAAGGATATCTGCGGCGACCTCATCGCTGGTCGCGGCGCGGAGCTCGGCCAGCAACGCCCCGTCGCTCTTCGCCACAGCGGCGGCCGGCGCGGCGAAGCCGAACACGACGGCGAGGACAATCGGAAACAGGGAAAGAAATCTTTTCATCGTCGGAACTCCGACCGTTGCGGCGCACGCGGCGGGAGCAAACTCGAACCGCCGGCTTATCAGGCCCCGCACATGCGGCAAACCCTGCCGAAACGCCTGAGCGAATGGTGCCACGGGCGCACCCCGTCGTTCAATATGTCCGATTGTCACCGAGTTCAGCGGAAGCGCCGCCTACGAGGCCCCGGCCGGCTTTGATTTGCAACAATGCGAAACGCGTGAAAACGGCGTCCTATGGAGCATTCGGTTGAACCGCTGCGGAGGGACGAGGCCCATGGCCCGATCGACCACGGCAACCGGTTTCGGCAGCATCGTCCGCCAGATCATCATCGCGGTCATCATCATGGCCGTGCTGATGCTGATTACCCTTTTCAATGCGGTGATCGGCACGGCGTTGATGCTGCTCTATGCCGGCCGCAATGTGGTCCGCGCCTATCGCCGTGCCTTCCCGCTGACGCTGCTGACCTGCCTGCTGCCGGCGCTGATGGCAGCGATTTGCTACGCCATGCAGCTCGCCATCTTCCCGCCCGCCACGCCGGAACTCCCGCTCGGTGCCGCCGCAGCCGGTGCCGTCATCGGCCTGCTGCTCGGGCGAACCCACAGGGTCTTTGCCGAGAACGGGCTGACCTTCGCCAGACAGACCTGGCCCTATCTGCTGTTCTGGGTACTGACCAACGGCGTCACCCACCTCTCGGGCATGATCGGGCTGCGCCAGATCGCCGATTTCGGGCTGATCTCCGGCGGCTTCACCACCGCCGTCGTCGTCGCACTGCATATGGTGTTGCTGCTTCGCCGTGGCGCGCCTCGCCCGGCGCGCGCAAGCCGCATTGCCTCGAGTTGGCTGATGCCGGTCGCGGGCGCGCTGCTCGCCACATCGCTGGCGTTGACCACCGCGCTTGCCGCTTTCGTCGTCACCAGCGCCCAGCAGGCCGCGGACGTTGTGCTTCAGGCAAACGATTTCCGCCCGGTCAATGTTCGCGTCGACCATCTCGACTGGCGGCGCGGCATCCGGCCTGACATGCGCTTGCCCGGCAACATCGATCTCGGCGCGCTCAGCTTCGGCAGCGGTGTCGATGTCGGCGCCAACCGCTACACCGCGCAAATGAGCAGCACCCTGCGCTCGGAAACCTTCGTCGCGCTGTCCTATTCGCCGGCAAGCTCGCTGGTGATGGGCGGCGTGCTGCGTACCGTCAAATTCACCTTCTTCAACTTGCTGAGCCAGGCCGGCATCTCGCTTGGGCAACCCGGCAGCGGCACCCGCTTGCCGGGCGGCGAGTTCACCATGAGCAGCGTCGAGTGCGGCGAAGCCTGTTTCGGCGTGGTCTATGAATGCGGCTATCTGGTCATGAAGACCCGCGGCAACTGGACCTATATCGTCGGCCACACCCTGACGCGTCGCTCGCAGGCCTTTGGCGCCAGCGACGAGGACCCTGACATCAACACCTGCCGGCGCTATGGCGTACCCGAGTCCGGCCGCCGCATCCTTGCCCTTGTCGATGGACGGCTCGCCCAGCTTGACTATCAGGGCAGTGTCCCATCAGCCCTGACCGACGATCCGGCAACGGCGGCCGCGATCGCCAACGCGCTGATGCAGCTTCTCGCCGGTTTCGGCATGGCCGCTGCCGCCGCCGCGACCCAGTCCGCCGCCGCAGCAGCCGCCACGTCCGCCGCAAGTTCTGCCGCCGCAAGTTCTGCCGCCGGAACACCGTCGACAGCCGCGACGCAAGCCGCAGGTTCCACTGCCGCCTCCGCGACCAGCGCAGCCTCATCAACCTCATCGACAGCGCCGCCCCCGGATTCCGGCACGGGCGACCTCACCATCCTGAGCGGTCCCGATGCCGAACGCTGGCTGATCAAACACGAATACATCAAGGACAAGACGCACGAGGGCACGAAGAAATTCGAGGACTTCCTCGCCGCCATGCACAGTTCGAGCGGCCCCGGCCTGCAGGGCTATGCCGGCGACCTCGACGGCACCAAGCCGACCGGCCACTACGCGATCGCCGTGCCGTCCGACACCGTGCCGCAGCGCACCGACGACACGACCCGGCCGCCCGACAAGCCTGAGAAACCGCCTGAGAAACCCGACGACCGCACGCCGCCAGACAGCAAGGTGCCAGACAGCAAGCCTCCCGACAGCAAACCGCCCGACCGACAGCCGCCCATCCGACCCCCGGATCAACAGCCGCCACCGGATCAGCAACCGCCTGACCAGCAGCCCCCTACGCAGCAACCCCCGACCCAGCAGCCGCCTGCGCAACAGCCGCCACCGCGCGAGCCGCCGATCACGCCTGAGGAAGAACGCGACACCGAAATCCGGCAGAACCTCTTCGATCTGCGAAAGGACATCGACAAACTCATCGCCGACAAGATCCGCGAGGGCTATTTCGTCATGAACGGCTCGCTGCCCAGCAAGATCAAGAACTGGGCCGGCTGGTTCCAGCGCCGCACACTCGACGTCCTCAAATGGCCCTTCGTCGGCGCGTGGTCCGACTACAAGGGCGGCCAGTGCGGCGAGTTCGTCGACTGGGGCGAGAAGTGGAGCGCCGACCTGATCAAGAAGCGCTTCGGCGACCAGGTCTTCATCGAAAAGATCACCATGAACGAGAATGGCCTCTCCAACCATGTCGCCAACAAGGTGATCCTGCCGAACGGCGAGCGCTACGTGATCGACTTCTGGCAGGGCATGCAGGAAAAGCGCAACGTGATCGTGCCCGAGGACAAATGGATCAAGGACTGGCGCGACAAGGTCGGTGGCCCGGTGACGCGGACCTATCTCGAAAACGAGGCGCGCATGAACGGCGAAGCCGGCACCCTTGATCAGTTCATCGATGAAGCCAAAACCGAAGGCGAGCGCGAACAGCGACGCTATCTTGCCGATTCCTACCGCCGGAACCCGTGGACGAGGGGGAACTGAGCGATGCCGCGCGGCCATGAAAACGGCGACGACCCGAAATGGACCCGCAGCCGCTGCACCCGCTGCGGCAAGCCAAATGTCGGCTACCAGAGCCACTGCCTGTTGTGCGGCGCGAGCCTGATCCCGGAACCAGAGTTGATCCCGGAACCGAGGATGATTGTCGAAGCCGAGGCTCCCCCAACCAACGAACCGACCTGCCCGAACTGCGGCGCGGCTCGTTCGCCGACACAGAAATTCTGCACCTCATGCGGCCACCCGCTGCCGCCCGTTGCGGAAAAACCGCCGGCACCGGTCTGCGGCGCCTGTGGCGCCACCGTCAGGCCGGGCGCGAAATTCTGCACCCAATGCGGCGCGCCGCTCGCCCCCGAAGCGTGAACAGATACCAAGCTACTGAACGAGGCTCTCGACCAATGCGACGATGAGCGCGCTCGCGGCCCAGACAAGCGAGATCTTGCTGGCCGGAGCGCTACGTCCACCATCGGCACGCGGGCGCGTGAACAGAGCCGCGAAAATCGCTGCCGATCCGGCGAGGAAAACGATGGTGAGAAGGTCGAGCCCGGACGGGCCGAGCGGTTCGGCGAACACCACCGAGACCACGGCGGCCACGACGAAGGCCCCGACCCAGGCGAAAGCAAGCAGCACCGCGGCGAGGACGCGCGGCAAGATGTCGGCGCGCCCGGCAAGCATCGCCGAACCGATCGCCGCCCCGAACCCGCCGGCAAAACCGAAAAGACCGCGCACGAAGAACGGATCCACCGTCAACGGCGAGTAGAGATAGTAGGCCCCGAGCAAGTGGAAAATCACATTGCTGGCGACGACGCCCGCCGCCCAGCCGATGCCCCAGCTTGCGCCGAGAATGAGCGCGAGCAGGATCGGCGCCGGGCCGGCAAGTTCGGGCGTGACAGGACGAGGAGGCGCGGCGGGCGAAGCAGGCATGGCCGCTTGCGAGGCCGACTCGGCAAATGGCTCCGCGCGCGGCGCAGGTTCCGGAACCGGCGGATCGGCGGTCGCCTCGACCGGTGCGCCACAGGTCCCGCAGAACCTGTCGCCTGGTCCGAGCGCTTCGCCGCATTGTCCGCAAAATCTCGCCATGACACGTCCCGTACCCGTCGAGATGGCAACTATTGGACGCCCGCACACGCGAGCCGTCCTTGATCTCCGGCAAATGGACCCGTCAGGCCCCAGTCCTGACGACTTCACCTTCCGCCGCCTCACCTTCCGCAACCGCGCCCCGCGCAGCCCCACCTTTGCCCGACAGCAGCAGCCGATAGACGACCGGCACGAAGATCAGCGTCAGCGGCGAAGCAAGCAGCAAGCCGCCGATCATCAAGGTCGCCATCGGCTCGAACAGCGCGCCACCCATCAGCGCCATCGGCATCAGCCCGAGCACCGTCGTCAGCGAGGTCAGCAACACCGGCCGGACCCGCTTGCCCGCCGCCGCAACGATGGCGTCGTCGACGCTCATCTCCTGACGCTCGATGTCGATCTGGTCGATCAGCACGATGGCGTTGTTGATGATGATGCCCATCAGCGAGATGAGCCCGAGAATGGCGAAGAAGGAGAGCGGCTGGCCGGTCGCCAGCAGCGCCAGCGGCGCGCCGACGATGATCAGCGGGATCGTCAGGAAGGTCAGCAGCACCCGGCGGAACGAATTGAACTGGAAGCTGAGCGCCGCGATCATGATCATGATCGCGATCGGCATCCCGGCCAGAAGGTCGGCATTGGCCTCGGCCGCGTTCTCGCTCTCGCCGCCGATGCTGACCGTATAGGCAGGGCCGAGCCCGAGACCATCGAGAACCGGCTGGATCCGGTCCTCGACCTCGGCGGCCGAGAGGGTTTCGCTCTTGCCCGAAATGGTGATCTGCCGGACCTGGTTTTCCCGTCGGATCTGCGAGAATTCGAGCTTCGGTACGATGACCGCCACCTGGTTGAGCGAAACCAGGCCCTTGCTCGTCGAAACCGAGAGATTGGCCAGATCTCCGAGACTGTCACGGAAGGATTCTTCCGCGCGCACCACGATCGGGATCGAATCCGATCCCTCAAGGAACGACGAATAGGCCGTGCCGGAGAAGAAGGTATTGAGGGCGTCGGAAATCTTCCGGGACGTGGTTCCGAGTTCCCGCGCCTTTTCCTGCAGGATATCGATACCGAGCGTGAGCGTCTTGTTGCCCCAGTCGTTCTCGTTGAGGACGATGCCGGGGAGCTCGGCGAATCCGGCTTCCACCGCCCGCGCCGCATCGAGCATCACATTGGCGTCGGGCCCGGTGATGGCGACCTCGACGATGCCGGACTCGCCTCCGCCCATCGACAGGCGGGTGACGCGGGCACGTACCGCCGGCTGGTTTTCGAACAGATAGCCGCGCGCGCGCTCAGCCCCCGAAACCGCGCCTTCGACCGATTTCGTGTTGACCAGAATGAACGCGCTCGCCGGATCCGTGTCAGCCGGCGGCAGCGCCAGATAAAAGCGCGGCCCGCCATCGCCGACGAAGATCGTCGTGTTGAGCACATCCGGATTGGCCTCACTGTCGCGCAGCCAGGCATCGACAGCGAGCGCCTCGTCGCGCGTCTTCTTGATCGAGGCGCCCTTCGGCAGGTCGAGATAGATCAGGTATTCCGAGCGCTCGCTGAGCGGAAACATCTCCGACTTCAGCTTGCCGAACATCGACACGCCGAAGAACACCAGCGCGAAACTGGCAATCAGCACCGGGATCCCCCAGGGAAGGCTGCGTCGCACCAGCCCGCCATAGAGCGCGATCGCACGGCTTTCCTTTTCCTCGCCGGCCGGCCCGCCGCTGAGGAAATTCGCCGCCAGGTACGGCAGCACGTAATGCGCCGTCAGCCACGAGCCGACCAGCATGATGGCAACCACCGCGCCGAGCGAGAAGGCGAATTCGCCATTGGTGCCTTCGAGCAGGAACATCGGCACGAAGGCCGCGACCGTGGTGACCGAGGCAACCGCCAGCGGTATGAAGAACTGACCGCCTGCCTGGATCGCCGCTTCTCTTGGCGGCACGCCATTGCGGATCGCCGTGTCGATATCCTCGACCACCACGAGCCCGTTGTCGACGAGAAGTCCAAGCGAAATGATCACCGCCGCGATCGAGATCTGCTCCAGATCGATGCCGTAGTAGGACATGCCGATCAGCGCGAAGGTGACGGTGAACGGCACGATGCTGGCGATGATCAGCGCCGGCCGCAAGCCGACGAAGACGAGAATGACCACAAGGACGACGAGGAAGGTCTGCGCCACATTCGACAGCGCGCCGTTGATCGCGATCGTCACATTGGTCGCCTGGAAGGTCGAGACCTGATAGCCGATGCCGATCGGCTGGGCCTGTTCGAGCTCCGGGATCACCTTGGACAGGGACCGTCCGATCTTCTGGATATCACGGTCGTTGGCCATCTCCACGCTGACGAGCACGGCCGGTTGACAGTTGAAATAGATCGGCTTGACCGGCGGATCGACATAGCCGCGCCGCACCGTCATCAGATCGCGCAGCCGCACGATATCGCCCGAGCCCTCGAGCCGGGTCAGCACGCCGCCCAGTTCGTCGAGCGATTCCAGATTGCCGTTCGCCTCGAGCACGATGGTCTCACCGTCGGCGTCGAATTCGCCGGCCGGCAGAATGACGTTCTGGTCGCGCAGATCGTTGATCACCTTTTCGAGCTGCACGCCGATGGCCGCCAGCCGCCGGCTGTCGATTTCCAGCCAGACGCGCTCCTCCTGCTCGCCGCTGATCGAGACCTTGGTGATGCCGCGGATTTTGAACAGGCCCTGGCGCAAATCGTCGGCCGCGTCGAACAACTCGCGATACGAGAACCCTTCGCCGGTCACCGCGATCGTCGCGATCGCCACATCGCCGTAATTGGTGTTGACGAAGGGCCCGCGTGTGCCGTCCGGCAAGTCGGCTTTCGCCTCCTCCATCTTGTTGCGGATGTCCTGGAACACGGTGTCGAGCTTGTTCGCCGGCGTCGCATTGTACAACGCGATGGTCAGTGTCGCCGATCCGTTCATCACCCGGGTCGAGATATCCTCGACCTCGCCGATCTCGCGCGCGGCCCGTTCCAGCGGGACGGCGATCAGATCTTCCATCCGTTCCGGCGCCATACCAGGAAACTGCGCCGTCACAATCGCGCTGCGGATGGTGATCGCCGGGTTTTCCCGCTTCGGCAGGGCGACATAGCTGATCAGCCCGAACAGCAGGAGACCGATCATGACAAGAAGGGTGAAGCGGGATTTCTCGATCCCGAAACGTGTCAGCTGATCCATCGACGCTACTCCCCGTCCTGGAGAAGCTTCACCTTCTGGCCCTCGACGAGGAAGGAAACGCCGGCCGAGGCGACCTTGTCGCCCGGCGCGAGGCCGTCAATCACGATCAGCGAATTGTCGATGACGCCGCCGACGGCGACGTCGCGCCGTTTCACCGTGCCGCTCGCCGCGTCATAGACGAAGATGCCCATCCTGGCCGGCGAATCCGGCGTCGCCCGCTCACCGCTGTGGCCATCCTTGATGAAGGCCGAGAGCGGGATGCGATAGCCCTGTTCCGCCGGCAGTTCGAACTCCAGCGCCGCCTCGACCGCCATGCCGGCCTTCAGCAGCGGATGGGTCTCACGTAGCTCCATGACGACGGGAAAGCTCGACACCGAGTCGGCCCGCGAACCGATTTCGCTGACCACGGCGTCCAGCGTGATATCGGGCCGGTCGGCGAGGCGTATCTTCGCCGGCTTGCCGACGACCAGCCGGTTCACCGTGTCGAAATTGACCGAGAACGAGACCTCGAACCTGTCGGCCGGATAGACCGAGGCGATCGGCGTCCCCGCGCTGACCGTCGAGAACGACACCACGTCGACGGAATTGATGACGCCGTCAAACGGCATCTTCAGCACCGACTTGTCGAGGTTCTGTTCGGCACTTTCGAGCGATTTCCGCGCCTGCGCGAGTGACGCCGCCGAGGTCCGCGCCTTGGTCTTGGCGTCGTCCACATTGGCCTGGGTGGTGGCGCCGCGCCGCATCAGCTCTTCCTGCCGGCCAAGCGTGTCGGCCGCGTTTTCCGCCGCCGCCGTCGCTTCCTCGACGCCGGCTTGCGCCGTCTCCACCTGCAGGATCAGCGAGGCCGGATCGAGCCGGGCGATTTCCTCGCCGGCGGAAAGCCGCTGCCCGACGCTCAGACCGAGTTGCTGGAGCTTGCCGGCCGCCTCGAAGGAAAGGATGTTGAGCTCGGCCGGTTCGAGCACGGCGGGAAAGCGCCGCACGGTCGCCCGTTCGGCCTCGGAAACCGTGTAGGTCTTGAGCGCCCGAACGGGCTTTTCGACCGGCGCCGGCTCCTCCGAGCAAGCCGCCAGCGCCAACGCAACCAGAACACCCAAGAACCTGAACATCGTTTCCCCCGCAAGCCGAACCCGGTTCGCCATTTTGCCCAGCGTAGGGGCAAGGACGCGGCGAGCGCAACTTGCAAACGAAAGCCGGAAACGGTCCCGATCGGGACCATTGACAATTTTCAATGCGTTTTTTCCCGCGAGGCGCAAAAACGGGTTCGAATAGCGGCCCCGGCACCTTTGGGTGCGGATGCCTGCCTTTCCTGACACCGCTCCTGTTCCGCCTGCAAAGGCGCACATGAGCGGGAACACGGGGCTTCGTTCCCGCGTTCCAACAACGGGTCAGGAATACGCAGCCCGGCGGCAACGCAATCTGGAGAAGAGAAATGAAAATTGGCGTCAGCAGCCAGAATTTTCGCACCATCACCGGCCATGCCGGCAAGGCCCGGCGGTTTTTCGTCTATGCGGTCGAGGGCGACAACAACTTCGCCGAGATCGACCGCATCGATCTGCCGAAGACCGAGTCCATGCATGAGGCCAACCCCTATGCGCCGCATCCGCTCGACGCGCTCGACGTGCTGATCACCGGCGGCTGCGGCGACGGCTTCGTCGGCAAGATGGCCCGCCGCGGCGTTCAGGTCGTGCGCACCGGCATGACCGACCCGCTCGAGGCAGTCGCCTACTTCGTGCGCGGCGAGGCCCTGCCGCCGCCGGGCGCCGAGGCCGACGATCACGACCACGACCACCATCACGACGAAGGCGGCTGCGGCTGCAGCCATCGGGCCTAGCCGCCTTTCCGGAGCGGCGAGCGGCGCGTCCCCCCGGCGCCGTCTCGCCCTTCCACCTCATTCCTCGACCCCGCCCGGACCATTTCGGCTCCGGACCCGGAAGCAGTTGGTTTCGACGAACGCCGAGCCTCGATCATCGACGTTCTTCGCCACAAAGATTGGAGGCGTTCCGTGGAACCCATCTATGACGAATTGTTCGTGAGCCTGTCGCGCTGGCAGTTCGCCGCGACCGCGCTCTACCACTTCCTGTTCGTGCCGCTGACCCTCGGCATGACCTGGATCCTGGTGATCATGGAGTCGGTCTACGTCATGACCGGCAAAGAGATCTACAAGGACATGACCAAGTTCTGGGGCAAGCTGTTCGGCATCAACTTCGCCCTCGGCGTCACCACCGGCCTGACCATGGAGTTCCAGTTCGGCACCAACTGTTCCTACTACTCGCATTATGTCGGCGACGTGTTCGGCGCGCCGCTGGCGATCGAGGGCCTGATGGCGTTCTTCCTGGAATCGACCTTCGTCGGCCTGTTCTTCCTCGGCTGGGACAAGCTGACCAAGCGCCAGCATCTCACCGTCACGTTCCTGACCGCCGTCGGCACCAACCTGTCGGCACTGTGGATCCTGATCGCCAATGGCTGGATGCAGAACCCGGTCGGCTCGGAATTCTCCTACGAGACCATGCGTATGGAGATGACGAATTTCTGGGAGGTCGTGTTAAATCCGGTCGCCCAGGTGAAGTTCATCCACACCGTGGCTGCCGGCTATGTCGCCGCCTCCATGTTCGTCATCGGCATTTCGAGCTGGTACCTGCTGAAGGGCCGTGATCTCGCCTTTGCCAAGCGCTCGTTTTCGGTCGCCGCCGGCTTCGGCCTGGCCGCCGCCCTTTCGGTGATCGTGCTCGGCGACGAATCCGGCTACGAGCTCGGCGATGTGCAAAAGGTCAAGCTCGCCGCCATCGAGGCCGAGTACCACACCGTCGAAGCCCCGGCCGCCTTCACCGTCATCGGCCTGCCGAACGACGAGACGAAGACCACCGACTTTGCCATCAAGATCCCCTACGCGCTCGGCCTCATCGCCACCCGCTCCCTCGACAAGCAGGTCACCGGGCTGAACGATCTGGTCGACCATGCCGAACAGCGGGTCCGCTCGGGCATCATCGCCTATGGCGAATTGCAGAAACTGCGCGCCGGCGACAAATCGGACCCGGTCAAGGCGCTGTTCGAACAGCACCGCGCCGATCTCGGCTACGGCCTGCTCGTGAAGCGCTATGCCGAGAACCCGGCAGAGGCAACGGACGCCCAGATCCGCCAGGCGGCGGAAGACGCGATCCCCGCGGTCGCGCCGCTGTTCTGGACCTTCCGCATCATGGTCGCCGCCGGCTTCACCATGCTCGCCCTGTTCGCGGCTGCCTTCTACTACAACGCCCGCCGCGTCATCGAGGAAAAGCGCTGGCTGCTGTGGGCGCTGGTTTGGGCGATCCCGCTGCCCTGGATCGCCATCGAGACCGGCTGGTTCGTCGCCGAATATGGCCGTCAGCCCTGGGCGATCGGTGAAATCCTGCCGACCTTCCTCGCCACATCGGCGCTGACCACCACCGACCTCATCTTCTCGCTGGCAGGCTTCATCGGCTTCTACACCTTCCTCCTGGTGATCGAAGTCTGGCTGATGTTCAAGTTCGCGCGCCTCGGTCCGAGTTCGCTCCACACCGGCCGCTACCACCACGAACAGACCGCTCAGCCGGCCGAATAGCCGCCGACCGCAAAGGAACACGGATCATGTTGCTCGATTACGAGACCCTGAAACTCATCTGGTGGATGCTGGTCGGTGCGCTGCTGATCGGATTCGCCATCACCGACGGCATGGATATGGGCGTCGGAAACCTGCTGCCCTTCCTCGGCAAGACCGACGAGGAACGCCGCGTCATCATCAACACGGTCGGCCCGCACTGGGACGGCAACCAGGTCTGGCTGATCACCGCCGGCGGCGCCATCTTCGCCGCCTGGCCAGCGGTCTATGCGGCCGCCTTCAGCGGCTTCTACATGGCCATGCTCTTGGTGCTGTTCGCGCTCTTCTTCCGCCCGGTCGGCTTCGACTACCGCTCCAAGATCGACAATCCGAAATGGCGCAACCGCTGGGACTGGGGCCTGTTCGTCGGCGGCGCGATCCCCTCGCTGATCTTCGGCGTCGCCTTCGGCAACCTCCTTCAGGGCGTGCCGTTCCACCTCGACCAGTTCCTCAAGGCCCACTACGAGGGCAGCTTCATCTTCGCCCTGTTGCCGCTGCTCAACCCGTTCGCCATTCTCGCCGGCCTCGTCAGCGTCGCCATGCTGACCCTGCACGGCGCGCTGTGGCTGCAGCTCAGAACCGAAGGCGTGCTCGCCGAGCGGGCGAGAAAGGCCGCGACCTATGCCGGCTTCGCGACCGTCGTCCTGTTCGCGCTCGGCGGGGTGTGGATCCTCTTTGGCGGCATCGAAGGCTACCGCATCGTCAGCCAACCGCCGCTCGATGCCCTGCCGAACCCGTTGGCCAAGGAGGTGGTCCGTGACAGCGGCGCTCTTCTGGCGATCTACAGCCAGTTCCCGATCGCCATCCTGGCGCCCGTCACGGGCCTCGCCGCCACCGCGCTCGCCGTGCTCCTGTCACGCGCATCGCGGCCCGGCTTCGCCTACACCTTCAGCGCCCTCGGCATGACCGGCATCATCTCCACCGCCGGCCTGTCGATGTTCCCCTTCGTCATGCCCTCGAGCAGCAATCCCTCCTCGAGCCTGACGATCTGGGACGCGCCGTCGAGCCACCTCACCCTGACGGTGATGTTCTGGGCGGTGGTGATCTTCCTGCCCATCGTGCTGGCCTACACCGTGTGGTGCTACGCCCGCATGTGGGGCAAGGTCACGGTTGCCGAAATCCAGAACCGCAGCCACTCGGCCTACTGATGCGCTAGCCGATCCGAGTGAATCGGATCGGCGCTCAATCTTGTTGTTTTACCGCATCATCTTATCGATCCTCGTTCCACTCCGGTCGGATGATGCTCGCAAAAGGACACTGAAATCATGTGGTATTTTTCCTGGGTCCTCGGCGTGACGGCAGCGCTCGCAATCGGCGTCATCAACGTCATGTGGTACGAGGCTTACGACAGCTTCGGCGAAAACGGCGACGGCGGCGACAAGCCAGCCTGACCGCCGCCCCGCACGCGAAAATTAAACCGGCCCCGCCTGTGGGGCCGGTCGCTTTTCACCAACAGTGATATCGATGGACAGCACGCGGTTTCTCAAGGACGACGCGAAAACGGTCAAGGCGCCCCTGCGCCTTGCCGCCCTGCTGTCCTTTGCCGCCGCGCTGCTCATCATCGCGCAGGCCTTCCTGCTCGCCACCATCGTCACCGCCGTGGTGTTCAAGGACGCGGGCCTTGCCGATCTCACCGCACCGCTTGCCGCACTGCCTATCGTGTTCCTGCTGCGCTTCGCGGTCACGGCGACCGCCACCCGCACCGCCTTTTCAGCCGCCGCCACCGTCAAGCAGGCGCTACGCCAACACCTTCTTTCCCGCATCACCGCGCTCGGTCCGGTACGGCTCGCCGGCGAGGGCACCGGCGATCTCGTCACCACGCTCGCCGACGGCATCGAAAAGCTCGAGGCCTATTTCTCCGGCTACCTGCCGGCCGTTTCGGCGGCGATGATCGCGCCGCTCGTCATCGTCGTCGTGGTCGCCCCGAACGACTGGCTGTCGGGCCTGGTGCTCGTCGTCACCGCGCCGCTCATCCCGCTGTTCATGATCCTCATCGGCAAGGGCGCGGAACGGCTCAACCAGCGCCAGTGGCACCGCCTCACCCGCATGGGCAACCACTTCCTCGACCGCATTGCCGGGCTTGCCACGCTGAAGGCCTTTGGCGCCAGCCGGCGCGAGGCCGCCACCATCGGCCGCATCGCCGAGGACTACCGCCAGACCACGATGGGCGTGCTCCGGGTCGCGTTTCTGTCGGCCTTCGCGCTCGAATTCTTCGCCACCATCAGCATCGCCATCGTCGCCGTCTTCATCGGCTTTCGCCTGCTGTTCGGCGAGATGACCTTCTTGAGCGGCTTCTTCGCGCTGCTGCTCGCGCCGGAATTCTATCTGCCGCTGCGCCAGCTCGGCACCCAGTATCACGCCCGCATGGACGCGCTCGCCGCCGCCGACCGTATCGTCGAGATCGCCACGCTGGAGATGCCCGAGCGCCCGGCCGCGACCGTCGTGGTGCCGGACCGGTTCACCTTGCGTTTCGACAACGTCTCCTTCGCCCATGCCGGCCGCGACAGCGGTGTCTCGGGCCTCTCCTTTACGATGGCGCCCGGCGAGCGGATCGCGCTTGTCGGACCTTCGGGCGCCGGCAAGAGCACCATTCTGCAACTCGTCCTGCGCTTCATCGAACCCGACAGCGGCATGATCTTCGTCGACGACACGCCGCTTGCCGCCATCGACCCCGACCACTGGCGCAGGCACCTCTCCTACGTGCCGCAGGCGCCGACGCTCTTCTTCGGCACCATCGCCGGCAACATCCGCCTCGGTATGCCCGATGCCGATACAGCGGCACTGCAGGAAGCCATGCGGGCAGCCAATGTCGATGAATTCACCGGCCGCCTTCCCGCCGGTCTCGACACAGATGTCGGCGACCGGGGCGCGGACCTGTCCGGCGGTCAGGTGCAGCGCATCGCGCTCGCCCGCGCGCTGCTGAAGCCCGCAACCCTGATGCTGTTCGACGAGCCGACCGCCCATCTCGATCTGGCGAGCGAAAGACTGATCGCGGATGCGCTTGCCGCCCTGCCGCGCGACCGCACCACGCTGACCATCGCCCACCGCCTTTCGAGCGTGCGTGCCGCCGATCGCATTCTGGTCGTCGACCGTGGCCAGCTGATCGAACAGGGCCGGCATGACGATCTCGTCGCGAAGGGTGGACTCTATTCCCGCCTCGCCAGCGCCTATGCCCGGCACGGCGAAACCAAAGCGGACGAAGAGGCGCGACCATGAGCGACCTCACCCGGCTTCTCGTCCTGATGCGCCCCTATCGCGGTTGGATGCTCGCCGGAGCCGCGCTGTCGCTGGTCACGCTGCTCGCCAACGTGGTTCTGATGGCGGTCTCCGGCTGGTTCATCGCCGCAATGGCATTGGCCGGCGTCGCCGGCGTCTCGATGAACTATTTCACGCCGGCGGCGATCATCCGCGCCATGGCGATCCTACGCACGGTCGGGCGTTACGGCGAGCGGCTGGTGACACATGAGGTGACCTTCCGTCTTATCGCCCGCCTGCGCGTCTGGTTCTACGAACGCCTCGAACCGCTCGCCCCCGCCGGCCTGCAGGCCCATCGCGCCGGTGATCTGTTCAGCCGCATCCGCGCCGATATCGACACGCTGGAGAATTTCTATCTGCGCGTCCTCGTACCGGCCGCCGTCGGTGCCTTTGCCGGCCTCGCCTTTGCGCTCTTTCTCAGCCTCACCAGCATCCCGCTCGGCATTGCCGAAGTGCTCCTCCTGGCGGCGGCCGGCATCGGCGCACCGCTTCTGGCCGACCGCTTCGGCAGGGATGCGGCGCGACGGCAGGTCGAAACGGCGGCAGAACTGCGCACCCATCTGATCGAGACCCGCGACGGCCTCGCCGAACTGCTGGTCTACGGCGCGGCGGACAGCCATGCGGCCCGCGCCAACCAACTGAGCCGTGCCCTGATCGAAGACCAGAAGCGCCTCAGCCTGCTGCAGGGGCTGACGCAGGGTTTCACCGGCCTTGCCGCCAACGCCGCCCTGTGGCTGACGCTCGTCATCGCGACACCGCTGGTCCGGCAAGACGCCATCGCGCCCGCCAACCTCGCGATGCTTGCCCTCTTCGTCATCGCGAGCTTCGAGGCCGTCACCGCCCTGCCGCTCGCCGTGCAGGTGCTGCCAACGGTGAAGGCCGCCGCCCGCCGGCTGTTCGAACTGGTCGACGCCGACAATCCAACACCGGACCCCGCCGCCTCCGCAGCACTCCCGGACCAGCCGGTCGTGACCCTGAGCGATGTCAGCTTCACGTACGGCGCGCCCCGGCCCGCCGTGCTGGACGGGATCGACCTCACCCTCGCCCCCGGCCGCAAACTCGCGCTCCTCGGCCCGACCGGGTCGGGCAAGTCGAGCCTCGTCAACCTGCTGCTCCGCTTCTGGCGCCCGAACGCCGGCACTCTCGCGATCTCCGGCACCCCCTACGCCGCCTTCGACGGCGAGACGATCCGCGCGCTTTTCGCCGTTGCCGACCAGCGCGCCCATCTGTTCGACGCCTCCATCCGCGAAAACCTCCAGAGCGCCGACCCGAACGCCGACGACGCAGCCCTTCTCGCCGCTTGTAAAACCGCGCAGCTCGGCGACTGGCTGGCCGCCCTGCCCGACGGCCTCGACACCATGGTCGGGGCGAGCGGGCTGAAGATCTCCGGCGGCGAGCGGCGCCGTCTCAATGTGGCCCGCGCACTCCTGAGAGACGCGCCGTTCCTCGTCCTCGACGAACCCGGCGAGGGCCTCGACCCCGAGCGCGAAGCCGCCCTACTTGAGGCCGTGATGTCGCAGGCGGCCGCGCGGGGCATCCTCCTCATCACCCATTCGCTCACCGCCCTTGATGCGATGGACGAAATCGTCGTTCTCGACGCCGGCCGCATCGTCGAACGCGGCACGCCGCAAGCCCTTGCACAAGCCCGCGGCGCCTATCACCGGCTTCGCCAACAACTCGGCGAGTTTGATCCCGGCGATTAAAGGCTTATCTATGGACGACGGCAGCGGCGCTTGGGCTGAAGGCGGCGCGCCCTGAATGTCGTTCTGCAGCCGGAAATCGCGTCGTGAACAAGATCACCGTTTCGCAAGCCTGGTCCGGCACCGCCGATTGCCAAAGCTGCACGCTGCGCGCCGGCGCGCTCTTTGCCGGGCTCACCGAGCCTGACTTCCGCACCATCCACACGCCGATCACGCAGAACAGCTTCAAACCCGGCGCGATGATTTTCCAGGCCGGCGGCACGCAGGCGCATATGTTCACCATCCGCAAGGGCCTGGTGAAGCTCGTCACCTACCTGCCCGACGGCACCATGCGGATCGTTCGGCTGCTGAAGGCAACCGATGTCTGTGGCCTCGAGACCCTGCTCGGCGAGCCCTACCATCATGACGCCATCGCGCTTGTCGAGACCGAAGTCTGCCGTTTCCCGGCCAGGCTGGTGAAGCAGCTCTCGATGGAAAACCGCCGGCTCTATGACGACCTCATGCGCCGCTGGCAATCGGCGCTCACCACCGCCGACATGTGGGTCGCGGAGTTCTCGACCGGTTCGGCGCGCCAGCGCGTCGCCCGCCTGTTCCTGCAATTGGCGAAGGACAACGGCCCCGAGCACATTCAGCTCTTCAGCCGCGAGGATGTCGGCGCCGTGCTCGGTGTGACGACGGAAACCGCCAGCCGCACCATCGCCGAGTTCAAGCGCCAGGGGCTGATCGCGGAAGACAAGCCGAACGCATTCAGATGCGACGCCGCGCAGTTGAGCGATCTCGCGAACGGCTAGGCGTGACCGACCGCCCCCGACAGGAACTCATCTCACCCGAAAGGAAAAAGGCGCCGGCTGATGCCGACGCCTCCATTCACGGCTTTCGCTGATCCTGCGATCTAGAACGTCCAGGTCAGGCCGGCGGACACGGAATAGTCCTTTTCCAGCTGGACGCCGTTGACGTTCTGGTAGACCGGAATGCCGACTTCCACGCCGAGGCGGCGGCCTTTCCAGACCCCCTTCTCGCCATGCACGTTGAGGCCGAGGAACAGATCGGCGGTCTCTCCACCATAGTTGCCGGGCTGACGGCCAACGCCGGCGCCGTCAATCAGCGGATCGTGCCCCTTGACCGCGCCTTCGGTGGTGCCGGTGAGGCGGGCGGACGTATCCAGCCACGGGGTCGGGCTGTATCCGACCCAGCCGGACACCATGTGCATGTGGCCACGGCGCCAGCCATTCCTGTTGGACGACTCAAGCCGCAGATTGCCGCGATACATCAGGCCCCACTGCCAGGCTCCCGTGCTGCCCCAGTAGGAGAGGCCCGGCAGCGCGTCGACCGTGCCCGAACCGAGCTGCAGGCCGTAACCGAGACGACGCACCGGCGTCGTACCATCCGGCTGCAGAACCATGTCTTCCTTGGTGATGCTGCCGGTCGGCAGGCTGACGCCCATGTTGAGCACGAAATGGTGCACCGGGGTGTCGAACAGGCGATAGGCACTGCCGATCCTGGCGTCGCCGAAGCCGTCCGAATTCAGCGTGTTGACGCCGAGCCGCGTGCTGCCGGCGATGCCGGCAAAGGTCAGCATGTCGACCTTCTTGTTGAAATACGGCACCATCGCCGAAATGGTCAGATCATCTGTCAGGCCATAGGCGATGCTGGCCGCCGCCACATCCACCGAGGACTTCAGCGGCACGACGCGGATGGTCGGCGGAAGCAGGAAGGCATTCGGCACGGTGAGCGCAACGGCTTCCGGCGAAATCGAGTCGCTACCCTGCAGCAGACCTTCCTTCTCAATTCGCTTGTAGCGGATGGCGGCCGTCACCTTACCTTGCTTCATCACGCGGGTGCCGAGCACCCCGATCGGCGGCGGCGCAGGCATCGGCTTCTTGACCATGCCCTCCATCATCGGACCGGAGTCCATGTCAAGATCGGCGGCAAGCGCGCCGACAGTCGGCAGACAGAGCAGGGCCGCCAGGCTGACGGAAGCGGCAAGTGCGGTTTTGGTGGCTACGCCCTTGGCGGCAGCGCCGGCGCGAACAACGCGTCGTTCCATTTTTTCGTTTCCTTCGAATGAGTTTGGCGCATTTCCAACCGGCTATCAGAGCAGCACAACACGGCGAGCGCGTCGGCTTTCCCAAGTCCGGCGGAAAAGGATTGGTCAGATCGAAGAAAACGCGGGCGGCGCACGTATCGGTACGAGCGCGAAGCGCGGCTGGCTGAAGGGCGCTTCGTGGGCTGGACGGCTGAGCGAACAGGCGAAGGTCGACGGAGGAAGAGGAACAATGCCGGCTTCAGGCGCGGCGACCGCGCCAGCGACACTGGCGGACCCGCACAGGACGCAGGTCTTGCCGGACCCGCCGGGCGATGTCGGTGCCGGCAGGTCGCTACCGGGCTGACCGGTCCGGGTGAGCGGCGTGAACCCGCGCGCCGTGCACAGCTCGAGGAAACCGAGAGGCAACCCATCGGCCGCGCCGCGGGCGGACGCAACCGACATTGCGGAAATGTGTTCGGCCGCGAACACAGCCTGCAGCAACATGGCGAACACCGCCACATAGCTCGCAAACCCGCTGCGCCGAATTCGGCGGATAAAGGTTTCCCTATGTATCACGCGCCCCATTCCTGCAGCCCCTCACCGCCCTTTCTGTGCAGCGGGGCTCCCCCAAGAAATCCCGTTTCCCATTTTGTCGCCATATTGCCGACGACGGCGCCATAAAAGAACTGCGTCACAATGGCTGCCTTGCCTTTTGACAAGTGCCGTGCGCGCATCCCACAACCCGCCCGCACCACCCGGTGATCCCGGTCGCTGCCAAGGTATCCAATAATTTACTATTTTAGCCCGCGCTGATCCGCTATTTTTCGCGTCAAGTATCGAAAATTCTTCGGCAAATGCCATTGCCCGCAATGGCTGAGCGCCCCGGTCCGACCCTCTCAGCGGATCGGAATGCGACGAAGCGGCTCGATCATCGACAGCTGAACACCTTTGAACCGCTGCGGGTCTCCCCGCCGTGGCCTCCGGTCGTTTTTGCCGAGCCCGATATCGCGCGCGCGATGCCCGAGACGGATTTTCGTCTGAAGTGAAGTCGAACCGGTCGTCGTGACCAGTCAGTGGGCGACAGCAGGCCGGGGACCGCAAGGGGCGCTGCCATGTCGTTCATCCACCTTCCCGGAAAGTCGCACCGCCTTCCCCTGCGCTTCCACATACCCGTGCCGCATATCGGCTGGTTCGGCATGGTCAATCGCAAGACCCTGCCCGCCGACCTCATCGCCGGCCTGACGGGTGCCATCATCGTACTGCCGCAGGGCGTCGCCTTCGCCACCATCGCCGGCATGCCGCCGGAATACGGTCTCTACGCGGCGATCGTGCCGACCATCATCGCCGCCCTGTTCGGATCGTCCTGGCACCTCGTCGCCGGGCCGAGCACCACGGCCTCTCTGGTGCTCGCGACCTCTCTCACCGCCTTTGCCGGTGCCGGCACCCACGACTATGTCCAGCTCGCCATCACGCTCGCCTTCATGGTCGGGCTGATGGAACTGATGCTCGGCGTGTTCCGCCTCGGTGCCATCGTCAATTTCATTTCCCATTCGGTCATCGTCGGCTTCACCGCCGGCGTCGGCATCGTCATCATCCTGACCCAGATCCGCAATTTCACCGGCATGACCCTGCCGAAGGGCCTGCCGACCTACGATATCGTGCCCTACGTTCTCGCTCATTTCTCCGAGGTCGACAGCGCATCGCTGATCGTGGGTCTCGCCACGCTTGCCACCGGCGTCGCCGTCAAGCGCTTCGTGCCGCGCGTTCCCTTCATGATCGTCGCTCTGCTGGTTGGCAGCCTCGCCGGTCTTGCGCTCAACACCTACGCCGGCGCCGACATCGCCACAGTCGGCCACCTGCCGTCGCATTTGCCGCCGCTGTCGATGCCGACCTTCAGCCTCGAAACCTGGACCCTGCTGCTGCCGACCGCATTGGCGCTCGCCATTTCCGCGCTCAACGAGTCGGTCTCGATCTCGCGCGCGCTCGCCGTGCGCAGCGGCCAGCATGTCGATCCGAACCAGGAGTTCATCGGCCAGGGGCTCGCCAACACCATCGGCAGCTTCTTCTCCGGCTACGTCGTGTCCTCGTCCTTCAACCGCAGCGCCCTGAACTATTCCGCCGGCGCGCGCACGCCGATGTCGGCGATGATCGCCGGCCTTTCGCTCGCCGGTATCATCATGGTCGCCGCGCCGCTCGCCCACTACCTGCCCTATCCGGCAATGGCCGCCTCGCTGTTCCTCATCGGCTGGGACCTGATCGACCGCAAGAACATCGCCCAGATCCTCAAGACCAGCCGGCCGGAAGCGGGCATCCTGCTGTGGACCCTGCTGGTCGCGGTGTTCGTTCAGGTCCAGTTCGCCATTCTCGCCGGCGTCGGCCTGTCGCTGGTGGTCTATCTCTATCGCACCTCGAACCCGCGCATCGTCCATCTGGTGCCGGATCCGGCGAGCACCAGCCGCAAGATGACGGAGACCCGCTCCGATCTTCCCGAGTGCCCGCAGTTCCACATGATCCGCTTCAACGGCTCGCTGTTCTTCGGCGCCGTCAACGCCTTCCGCGATGAACTGGTCAGGTGCGAGAAGCGCGCCACCGACTGCCGCCACCTGGCGATTGTCATGGCGGGGGTGAATTTCATCGATGTCGCCGGCGCCGAAATGCTGGCGCAGATGGCGAAACGCTACCGCGAACGCGGCGCCGCGCTCTATCTCATCGGCCCCAACCGCTTCGTACTCAACGTGCTTGAACAGGGTGGCTATCTCGACACGATCGGCCACGCCAATGTCTTCGATTCCAAGACCACAGCCTTTCGCACCGTCTACAACAAGCTCAACCACGGCATCTGTCAGAGCTGCCCGCTGAACGTGTTCGTCGAATGCGCGCGCAAGGGAAAACTGGAACCCGGTTTCGCCGATATGCGGGAAGACGACCAGGCTGCCTGAGTACGTACCGGTTCCCCTGGGCCAGGCAGTCACCCCATCCGGTCTTTTCCCCGTTTTTCGGCGAAAAAAACCCGCCGGGCGCACCAGCGTCCGGCGGGGAGTTCAGAGCACTCGCGGGTGGATGGACACGCCGCCCAACCCGACTGAGACCGACTGACCGGCTAAACGGAGTCGGACCAGCCGAGCGGACGACGCGACGAAGTGCCCTGGGCTGTGAAGGTCGGTTGCCGGTTGAGCCGGCTGCAGGCAAAGGCAACGAGCGCTGCAAGCGATGCGACGGCGATGGCGAGACGATCGCCATGCGGCGTCAGCGAAAGGAGTTCATCGGTCAACGCCACTGCAATGACGAGCGCGGCGAGCGACCCGAAGGCGAGACGCCATCCGTTCGATCCGCCGTTTTCGTCCTGCAGGTTCAGATCGCCAGCCAACTGATCGAGGGGCACGCTGGCGCGAAGGGGCGTGGAAGCCATTTTCACGGGTCTTCTCCAAGGTGAGAGGCGTCAGGTATTGAGGCACACTCTTCCCGCTTCGCCCGGATGCCTCTCCGCTCCGGGCAAAGGTCGGCGGCCTTGACGGTCGGCCGATACTGAGTTGATCGATGAGCCGAACTCTACGCCGGGTTCCGCTGTAAAAATAGTTACTTATCGGATACCTTGGAAAGCGCGGACGATTGGGAACGAGACTATGAGGATACTGGTCATCGAAGACGATCCCGAGGGTCGGACCATCATTTCGGACGGCCTGGAGCAAAGCGGCCACGAGGCGGTGTGCGCCGCCGATTTCGCCGCCGGCCTCGAAGCGGCGCAGAATGGCGGCTTCGACGCGCTCGTCGTCGACCGCATGCTGCCCGACGGTGACGGCCTCGACATCGTCGCCGGACTGAGGGCGGAAAACATCATGACGCCGGCGATCTTTCTCACCGCTCTCAACGACATCGACAACCGCATCGCGGGCCTGCGCGCCGGCGGCGACGACTATCTCGCCAAGCCGTTTTCCTTCCTTGAGCTGCTCGCCCGCCTTGAAGCGATCACCCGCCGCCAGGAAGCCGCGCCCGAGACGGTGCTGCGCGTCGGCGATCTCGAAATCGACGCCATGGCGCGCACCGTCACCCGTGCCGGCGAAGATATCCTGTTGCAGCCAAGCGAGTTCCGCCTGCTCGAATTCCTGATGCGCCGCGCCGACCAGGTGGTGACCCGCTCGATGCTCCTCGAAGGGGTCTGGAAATACCGTTTCGATCCCGAAACGAAGGTTCTCGACGTTCAGATGAGCCGGCTCCGACGCAAGATCGACAAGGACTTCGACACCCCGCTCATTCACACCATTCGCGGCGAAGGATACTGCATCCGTGCGGATTAACCCGTTCCATACGACAACCTTCCGGCTGACCGTGCTGGCGAGCCTCGTCTTCGTGCTGCTCAGTGTCGGCGGACTGCGCGTGCTCTATTGGAGCATGCATCGCGTGTTCGACACCGAAATCAGCGGCGCGCTCGACCGCGAGTTCGTCGACATGAATGTCGCCTTCGGCGAGGGGGGCTACGAGGCGCTCAGCCGCACCGTTGCCGACCGCGCCTCGCCACACGACGACGCCCTGCGCCTCTATCTGCTGCAGGGCCCTGACGGGACCCTCACCGGCAATCTGACCAAATGGCCTGCGGACGCGCCGGTTTCCGGAAAAGTCGCCGACATCGCCATCGACCACGCCGCGACCAACGCCCGGGTTCGCGTGCTTTCCTTCAATGACGGCAGCCGGCTGATGGTCGGCCGCTCGCTAAGCGAGCGGGACAACTTCATACGCATCTTCAACGGCTCAGCGGCCGGCATCGTCATTGCCGACCTGTTGCTCGGCATCGCTGTCGGTGTCTTTCTCGCCCGCTATGGCCAGAACCGCCTGTCGCCGATCAATGTCCGCGCCGAGGAAGTCTTGAGCGGCAAGCTCTCCGGCCGCACCAAGGTCATCGGCGAGGGCGGCGACGAATACGACCACCTCGCCCGCAACATCAACGCCATGCTCGCGCGCATCGAGCAGCTCGTCGACACCGTGCGCGGCGTCACCGAAAACATCGCCCACGACCTCAGAACCCCGCTCAACCGCCTGCGCGGCCGCCTCGAAGTGGCGCTGATGGCCGACCGCAGCGGCGAGGAATACCGCGCGGTTCTGAACGACGCCATCGCCCAGACCGACGGCATCGTCGAAACCTTCAACGGCATCCTCAAGATCGCGCGCATCGAAAGCGGCACGCTGAAAGTCGCGCAGACGCCGGTCGACCTCAGCGAAATCGTCGAGGAGCTGGTCGACCTGTTCGATGCCCTCGCGGAAGACGCCGAGGTGACCGTGGAGGCCCGGCTTGGCGACACGCCGGAAAGTGGCACCGGCAAGTTTGTGGTCTTCGGCGACGCCCACCTGATTTCACAGGCCGCCGCGAATCTCCTGGACAACGCGATCAAATACTCGCCGAAGGGCGGCACGGTCACGATCACCGCCGCCCACCGCGCCGAGGGTGTCGGCCTTGCCGTCAGCGATCAAGGCCCCGGCATCCCGCTCGACAAGCGCGCCGCGATCCTCGAACGCTTCGTGCGTTATGTGGCCAACCGCGAGAAACAGGGCTTCGGTCTTGGCCTCAGCTTCGTCGCCGCCGTCGCGCGCTGGCACGGCGCGAAATTGCTGCTCGAGGACAACAAGCCGGGATTGCGGGTAACGCTTCTGTTTCCGACCAATAGCGGCGAACAGTCCTGAACGGACACGCCTGCCGGACCAGCTAGGCCCGGATCGCGGCAAGGAAGACGGCGACCGCCTCGTCGATATCGCCAGAATTGTCGATAGTCACGACATCCGGGCCGGAAACCGCCATGGCCGCGGCGCGCGCCACCCGTTCTTCAATATCGGCGGCTGTCTCCCGCCCGCGCCGGCTCAGCCGATCACGCAGCACTTCGGACCGCGCGGTCACCTGAACAACGAGCAGGTCGCGATACTTCGCGCGCGCTTCGCCGATCACCGTGCGCGATGTGTTGGCGATCGCCGTCGCGCCCTTGCCGATGGCCTGATCGACCGTGCCGGGCACCGCGTAGCACAGCCCGTGGGCCCGCCAGGAAAGCGCGAAGGCACCTGCATCGCGCATGGCATCGAAATTCGTTTCGTCGATACTGTCGTGATCTTCGAGCGCCGGATCGGCGGGCCGCGTCACCAACCGCCGCGCGAAGACGAAGCCCGCATCGACGGCCAACGCCTCACGCGCACCGGCGATCAGGGTGTCCTTGCCGGCACCCGACGGACCGACGACAAGCACCAGCCGGCCGGGACCGACCTTGCCGTCGTCCGGGCGCCTGCCCTGCGTCATCGCATCCATCAGTGCCGTATCAGCCGTCATGCCGGCCCCTGTGACCCCGCAACCCGGTTCAGCATGTCCCGATAGGCATCGAGCGGCGGTGTTTTCATCTCCGGATCCTTGCCGAGATCGTCCCAGGCGCGCAGTTTAACCGCGTCCTGCCAGAACGGATTGCGGCGAAAGCGCTCGACCCCGTCCTCATTGTACGGCCCGCCCTGCACCTTGAGCGAGGTGACCGAGGCCGGCGACAGCGTCTCGAAATAGTCCGGATCGACCGCGCACAGATAGCGTTTGGCGGCGACATGCAGGCGGATCGGCTCGGTCACCGCCGGCGGGAACCAGTTGGCGAGGAATTCGGCACCGAGTTTTTCATGGCACAGGTCGATGCCCTTTTCGGCGGCGCCCTCGTCGCCGGCAACCAGATGCCCGTAATCGTGCAAAAGGGCGGCTATCACCAGCGCCTCGGGCGCGCCCGCCTGTTCGGCGAACACCGCACATTGCAGCGCGTGCTGAAGCTGCGTCACGGCCTCACCGCCATACATCTCGTGCCCGTCCGACGACAGCGTCGCGATGATCCGTTCGATCGCGCTCATTGCACCCTCCGGCCTTCGCGCCAGACTTCGCGCACGATCGGCACACCCGACTCGTCGTCGCTGACCCGGACCAGATCAGCACGCAGGCCGGCCGCGATCCGGCCGCGGTCGGTGAGGCCAACGGCTTCGGCCGGTGTCGACGTCACGGTGCGCACCGCCTCGGGCAGCGAGATTTCCGGCGCCAGCCGCGGCAGCGACAGCGAGGCCTGAAGCAGGCTGAACGGCACATAATCCGACGACAGGATGTCGAGCAGGCCGTGGTGTGCGAGGTCGAGCGCGGAAACATTGCCCGAATGCGAGCCGCCACGGACCACGTTCGGCGCGCCCATCAGCACCTTCATGCCGGCCTCGTGCGAGGCGCGGGCAGCTTCCACCGTCGTCGGGAACTCGGCGATCGCGACGCCGTCATTGATCGCTTCCTCGACATGCGCCGCCGTCGCGTCGTCATGGCTCGCCAGCACGATTCCCGTCTCATGGCAGCCGGCGATGACCGCCGCCCGGTTCACCGCCGAATATTTCGCGTGCTGCTCGAGCCGCTCGGCGATGAAGGCTTCCAGGTCGGCATCCGACATGCCGGTCTTGCCCTGGTAATATTCCTTGAACTTGTCGAGCCGCACGAACTGGCGCTGGCCCGGCGTGTGGTCCATCAGCGAGACGAGGCGCACATTGGGATCGGCGAAGAACGGCTCGGCTTCTTCCGCGACATCGCTTGACGACAGCTCGCAGCGCAGGTGGATGAGGTGGTCGGCGCGAAGCCGGCCGGCGCCGCGCGCGCCTTCGATTGCGGTCGCGAGCGTGCGCATTTCCTGGCCGAGCTTCTTGGAATCCGCATCCGAGCCGACGCGCAACGCATCGAACACCGTGGTGATGCCGGAGGAAACGATCTGCGCGTCATGCGCCTGCAAGGCGGCAATCGGGTTCCAGCGCACGCCCGGGCGCGGTGCATAGTGATTTTCGAGATGATCGGTATGCAGCTCGACGAGGCCCGGTACGACCAGGTCGCCCTCGCAGTCGAGACCGTTCTCGACAGTGCCTGACGACACCTCGACGATCACCCCATCGCGGGCGACCAGCGTGCCCTCGACGACCTCGTCATGCAGTACGATGCGCGCATTGGTCAGAACCAGTTCTGCGGGCGGTTTTTTCATTCAGTTCATTCCTTCAAGCCAAGGCGGCCGAGAGGACCGCCTTGCGGACAGCGCACCGGACCCGGCGACCTAGATGACGAGTTTGCGCAGCTGCTGTGACAGGATGTCGACGATCGACACGGTGACGACGACGACGAGCAGGATGGCAGCGGTTTCGGCGTAGTAGAAGCCACGGATCGATTCGAACAGGATCTGGCCGATGCCGCCGGCGCCGACCAGACCGAGTACAGTTGCTGAACGCACATTGGTCTCGAAGCGATAGAGCGAGAACGAGATCCACAAGGGCAGCACCTGCGGCACCACGCCGAAGATGATCTCCTGCAGCTTGCTCGCGCCGGTCGCGCGGATGCCCTCGACCGGGCGAGGATCGATTGCCTCGACGGCCTCGGAGAAGAGCTTCGCGACGATGCCGAGATTGTGCACGAACAGCGCCATCACGCCGGCGAACGGCCCGAGGCCGACAGCGACGACGAACAGCACGGCGAAGACCAGTTCGTTGATGGCGCGCGCCGCGTCCATCAGCCGGCGCACCGGCTGCACCACCCACACCGGGGCGATATTGTTGGAGGCCAGCAGCGCGAAGGGAATGCCAACGAAGACCGACAGGACGGTGCCCCAGATGGCGATCTGAACCGTCAGGATCATTTCGTCGATATAGACGTCGAGATCACGGAAGTTCGGCGACAGGAATCCCTCGGCATAGGACGCCATGTTGCCCGCATCGGTGAACAGGTACGGCCAGCGGTTCACTTCCGCGGGATAGTAGCCCCACACCAGAAGTCCCAGCAGCGCCGCCCACATCAGCCAGCGATAGGCACGCCGCCCGAGGTCTTCTTTCGGGATCGCGATCTTTGCGATTTCGGATGTGTTGAGCGTCGTCGGGGTCATGGGCCGGTCCGGTTCTCGTGCGGCAGTGCCTGCCGGATACAAAAAGCGGCGCCGGCATATTGGCCGGCACCGCCCGTTATTCGCGTCAGACTTACATCTGCGGAACGGAAGCCATCAGCTCTTCATACTTGGCCTTTTCGGCCTCGAGCTTGGCGATCTCTTCCTTCTTCTCCGCGTCGGACATCTTCTCGTCGCCCTGGATCTTGAAGATGTTCTTGGAGATCGAGAGAACGCGGATCGGATAGAGCTGCGCGTCCGATGACGGCTTGAACGGCGCCCAGGCGAGACCAGCCAGCACCTTGCGGGCATTGGCGACTTCTTCCGGCGCGCCGAGACGGCCATAGCCCATGATGAAGGTGTAGACCTTGTCCTTCTTCGCGGAGTCGAGATCCTTCTTCCAGACCAGCGGGTCGGACGGGATCAGCGGCGACTTCCAGATCACCTTGATGTTCTTGAAGGCTTCCGGCTGGTTCTTCTCGATGCGGGCGAGGTTCTCGGTGTTGTTGGTGGCAACATCGACCTGGTTGTTGGCAACCGCGAGCGCATTGGTCTCGTGGTTGGCGTTACGCACGGTCTTGAAGCACTTCTTCGGGTCGACATTGTTCTTGGCGAACACGAAGGTGGTCGGGACGAGGAAGCCCGAGGTCGAGTTCGGGTCGCCGATGCCGAAGTTCAGCGTGCCATCGCACTTCAGGACGTCTTCGAGCGAGTTCAGCTTGCTGTCGGCCTGGGTCAAGAGCAGCGACCAGTAACCCGGGTTACCCTCGACGTCGACGGTCTGGGCGAATACTTCACCGCCCGAGCGGTCGACGGCTTCCATCGCCGACTTGTTACCGAACCACGCAACGTCGACCTTGCCGAAGCGCATGCCTTCGATGACGCCGGCATAGTCGCTGGCGAAGAACGGCTTCACCTTGAGGCCGGTCTGCTTTTCCATTTCGGCGAGGAACGGATCCCACTGGGTACGCAGGTTCTGGGTCGATTCGGTCGAGATGATGCCGAAGTTCAGTTCGGTGGTTTCGGCGATCGCCGGAGCGACGAGCGCGGCGGAGAGGGCGACGGCCATCGCGCCCTTGGCAAAGAAGTTCATCAGAGTTGGCTCCCGTTGAAGGAAAGAGTTGTCATGCGGAATTGACTACGCTCCGGCAAAGGCCGGAACCGGGTTGGCGACCACCGGATACGCGTCGGCGATCGGTCCTTCAGGCAGCACCAGCTCCTCGCTGGCCTCGCCGTAAAGTTCGCGCAGGAAGTCATCGCTCAACGCGGTCGACGGGCCGTCATAGGCGATCTCGCCATCGCGCATGGCGATCGTGCGCGGGCAGAAGCGACGGGCATATTCGACCTGGTGGAGCGAGACGACGACGGTGATGCCGTCGTTCTGGTTGATTTCGGTCAGGGTCTCCATGACCCGCTTGGCCGAGGCCGGATCGAGCGAGGCGATCGGCTCATCGGCGAGCACGATTTCCGCCTTCTGGACCAGCGCGCGGGCGATCGCGGCGCGCTGCTGCTGACCGCCCGACAGCGTCGAGGCACGCTGCAGAGCCGTGTCTGCGATGCCGACCCGGTGCAGCGCCGCCATGCCGGAGCGCTTCTGATCGCCGCTGAACCAGCCGAGCGTACCGCGCCAGGCCGGGATATGACCGAGCAGGCCGATCAGCACATTGGTGAGAACGCTGAGTCGCGAAACCAGGTTGAACTGCTGGAAGACGACGCCGACCCGGCGGCGCACCATGCGGGCGTCGCTCTGGATCTGACCGCGCTTCTGGACAACCGTTCCGCCGACGGAAACGGTGCTTTCGCTCACGGTATCGCCCTTTTCAAGGCCGATCATGTGGCGGATGAGCGTCGATTTGCCCGAGCCCGACGCGCCGATCAGCGCAACCATTTCGCCGGACTCGACCGACAGAGAGACGTTCTTCAGCGCCTGCTTGCGCCCGAAAGCCTTCGACAAGTCGTTTACGACGATATCGGTCATGCCGCGTCCCCGCTAAATTTGCTGGAACTAGCCGATAGCGATCTTCGGTGACACTTCTGCAAAACGCGGATGACTGTTTGGTGACAGTCCCCGGATTCCACCCATGAGCTGCATTCTGTGCGCTCAGAGTCCGTCAGAAACAGTGTTGGTTACGCGTACTTTTCGAGAAATTGTTCGACCGAAAGCTGTCGGAAATCGGTTAGCGCCGCACCAAGCCGCTCATGCTCCCAGTCCCACCAGGCAAGCGCCTGCAGCCGGTCGCCAATGCCTTGCTCGAACCGTTGGCGGATCGGCTTTGCTGGCACCCCGGCAACGATCGTATAGGGCGCGACCGAGCGGGTAACGACGGCGCCCGATCCGATCACCGCGCCATCGCCGACGGTGACCCCGGGCATCACCGTGGCGCCATGCCCGATCCACACATCGTTGCCGATTGCGACCGCATTCTCCTGACGCCAGGAAAAGATCGTGTCGTCGAATTCGTGCTCACCCCAATAGTCGGCGGAGCGATAGGTGAAATGATGCTGCGTCGCCCGCCAGGTCGGATGATTCGACGCGTTGATGCGCACCGCGGACGCAATCGAGCAGAACTTGCCGATATCGGCGAAGAGAACATCGCCATCGCGCATGATGTAGCTGTAGTCGCCAAGCCGCGAATGGCTGATTTGGGTGCGCTCGCCCACTTCGGTGTAACGGCCGAGCTCAGCCTCCGTCAGAACGGCACCGTCGGCGACAACAGGCTCGATCCCGAGCCGCGTGTCCGCCTTCGTATCCATCAGGCGGCCGCCGCGAAGCGGGTGACGTCGACGACGCGGTCGGCGACCCGATCGCGAACATCCTCGTCGTGGAAGATTCCGAGGATCGCTGTGCCCGCTGCCTTCTTCTCGTCGATCAACCGCACCACGGCCTCGCGGTTGACGGCGTCGAGCGAGGCGGTCGGTTCGTCGAGCAAAAGCACCGGGCGTTCGGCGGCAAAACCGCGGGCGATGTTGACGCGTTGCTGCTCGCCGCCGGAAAAGGTCGCCGGCGCAAGCGTCCACAGCCGCTCCGGCACGTTGAGGCCGGCGAGCAGGACCTTGGCACGCTCCAGCGCGGCCGTCTCGCTGTTGCCCGCTTCGAGCAGCGGCTCGGCAACGAGATCGAGCGCCGAAACGCGCGGAATGACGCGCAGGAACTGGCTGACATAGCCGAGCGTCGTGCGCCGCAATTCGAGAACGTCGCGCGGCTCGGCGGTCGCGATATCGACCGTGCCGCCATCGCTGTGCACCAGGATCTCGCCCTCTTCGCAGCGGTAATTGCCGTAGATCATCTTCAGGATCGAGCTCTTGCCGGCGCCGGACGGACCGCCGAGCACGACACATTCCCCAGTCGCGACGCTGAGCGAGACACCGGAAATGACCGGCAGACGCGCGCCGCCCTGTAGGTGCAGCGTGAAGGATTTTCCAACCCCTGTGAGATCGAGTCGCGCAAGCATGGCCGGCCTATTCAAACCTGAAGGATCGAGGAAACGAGAAGCTGGGTGTAGGGCGCCTGCGGATCGTCGAGCACCTGATCGGTCAGCCCCTCTTCGATCACCTCGCCCGCCTTCATCACCATCATGCGATGCGACAGGAGGCGCGCGACGGCGAGATCATGAGTGACGACGACCGCCGCCAGACCGAGATCGGCGACCAGCCCGCGCAGGAGATCGAGCAGGCGCGCCTGCACCGAAACATCGAGACCGCCGGTCGGTTCGTCCATGAAGACGAGCCGCGGACCGGTCACCAGATTACGGGCAATCTGCAGCCGCTGGCGCATGCCGCCGGAAAAGGCGCGCGGATCGTCGTCGATGCGCTCCGCCGCGATCTCGACCCGGCCGAGCCAGTCGGTCGCCTTGTCGCGGATCTTGCCGTAGTGACGATCACCGACCGCCATCAGCCGTTCGCCGACATTGCCGCCGGCCGACACGGTCATGCGCAGCCCGTCGCTCGGGTTCTGGTGCACGAAGCCCCAGTCGGTGCGCATCAGCAAACGCCGCTCGGCTTCGGACAGGCTGTAGAGATTGCGCAGCCTTCCGTCGCGCATGCGGTATTCGACGCTGCCGCCGCTCGGCGCGAGACGTGTCGCCAGACAATTGAGCAGCGTCGTCTTGCCCGAGCCGGACTCGCCGACGATAGCGAGCACTTCGCCCGGCCACAGCGAAAAGCTGACATCGCGACAGCCGACGCGCGCGCCGTAATTCTTCGACACGCCTGAGGCAACCAGCAGCGGCGCGTCGGATGCGATCTCGACCTTGCTCACGATGCGGCCTCCGTCTTTTCCGCCCATTCGGGCGGCGCCAGCATCGCCCCGGCATGGCCGACGGCGCGGCGGTCCTCGCAATAATCGGAGTCCGAACACACGAACATCCGTCCGCCGTGATCGTCGGTGATCACCTCGTCGAGGAACACGCCCTCGGCGCCGCACAGCGCGCAGGGCTCGTCGAATTTCTGCACCTCGAAGGGATGATCCTCGAAGTCGAGACTGACCACATCGGTATGCGGCGGGATCGCGTAGATGCGCTTCTCGCGTCCGGCGCCGAACAATTGCAGCGCCGCCGAACGATGCATTTTCGGATTGTCGAATTTCGGCGTCGGCGAGGGATCCATCACGTAGCGCCCGTCGACCTTGACCGGATAGGCGTAGGTCGTCGCGATATGACCGTGTTTGGCGATGTCCTCATAGAGCTTCACATGCATCAGCCCGTATTCCTCGAGCGCATGCATGGTCCGCGTCTCGGTCTCGCGCGGCTCGAGGAACCGCAGCGGCTCCGGGATCGGCACCTGATAGACGAGGATCTGACCGGCTTTCAGCGCCGTTTCGGGGATCCGGTGACGGGTCTGGATGACGGTCGCCTCGTCGGTGTCCGTCGTCGTCGCGACCCCGGTCGTCTTGACGAAGAAGCCGCGAATGGCAACCGCGTTGGTGGTGTCGTCGGAACCCTGATCGATGACCTTCAACACATCGTCCGGCCCGATCACCGCCGCCGTCACCTGCACGCCGCCAGTGCCCCAGCCATAGGGCATCGGCATCTCGCGGCTGGCGAACGGCACCTGATAGCCGGGGATCGCGATCGCTTTCAGGATCGCGCGACGGATCATCCGCTTCGTCTGTTCGTCGAGATAGGCGAAATTGTAGGCCTGTTCGAAGCTCTCGGTCATTCCGCCGCCTCCCGCTCGCTACCCTCGTCGGCCTCGCGCTCGGCGAATTCGCGCCGCATCCGTCGCACCAGTTCGAGCTCCGACTGGAAGTCGACATAGTGCGGCAGCTTCAAATGCTCGACGAAGCCGGTCGCCTGCACGTTGTCGGAATGCGACAGCACGAATTCCTCGTCCTGTGCCGGCGCGGTGCGTTCCTCGCCGAGTTCCCCGGCGCGCAGCGCGCGGTCGACCAGCGCCATCGCCATCGCCTTGCGCTCAGACTGGCCGAACACCAGCCCGTAGCCGCGGGTGAATTGCGGCGGCGCCTTCGCCGATCCCTTGAACTGGTTGATCATCTGGCACTCGGTCACCTGGATGCGGCCGAGCGGCACGGCAAAGCCGAGTTCCTCGACGAAGAACTCGACCTCGACCTCGCCGCAGCGGATCTCGCCGGCAAAGGGATGCGAGCGGGCATAGCCGCGCTGCGTCGAATAGCCGAGCGCCAAAAGGAACCCTTCGTCGCCGCGCGCCAGGTTCTGCAGGCGGAGATCGCGGTCGGCGGGAAATTCGAGCGGCGTGCGCGTCAGATCGCCGACCGGTGCGGCATCGTCGACAACAAGCGCCTCTTCGAGCAGACCTTCACCGGCGAGCAGCGACGACACTGGCGGCATCGGTCCGTCATCGACCGGACCCATTTCCGGCAACTCCGTCTCGCCATCGGCGGCAAGCGCGAAATCGAGCAGCCGGTGGGTGTAGTCGAAGGTGGGACCAAGCAGCTGACCGCCCGGCAGATCCTTGAAGGTCGCGGAAATGCGCCGTTCGACAGACATCTCGGAGGTCTCGACCGGCACCGACGTGCCGAAGCGCGGCAGCGTCGTGCGGTAGGCGCGGACCAGGAAGATCGCCTCGATGAGATCGCCGCGCGCCTGCTTGATCGCCAGCGCTGCAAGCTCGCGGTCATAGAGCGAGCCCTCGGACATCACCCGGTCAACGGCAAGCGCGAGCTGTTCGACGATCTGCTCCAGCGTCATTCCGGGCAGAGACCGGTCGCCGCGGCGCCGGTCGGCGAGCAGACGGTGAGCGTTGGCGATGGCTTTTTCGCCGCCTTTGACCGCAACATACATGTTAGCGAACCTCCCCGAGCGGGCGCACCGAGCGCGGCAGCGCCGCAATCGCGTCAGCCGCACACAGGATGACGTCGACACCGAGCGGAAACAGCGAACGGTTGTCCGCCACCGACGTCCAGAACCCGTCCGGCAGCGGCATCGCGTCGAAGCGGATTTCCCCGTCGATGCCGGGCCCCGAAAGCCTCTGTCCGGTGGACGCGGTCATCGCCTGAACCTGCAGGATCAGCGTCGTCGAACGGTCGGGATATTCCGCCGTCCCTTGTGCAAAGACATCGAACGCCGGGCAGGCCGCCGGATCGGCGAGCACGGCAAAGGCCGCCCCTTCCGGCGTCGCGACCAGCGGGCAGGCGGTGTTGAAGCGCAGCCAGTCGCTAACCGGTTCGCCGCCGAGAGCATCGTCGAGCCAGACCGGCGTTTCGAAATCGATCAGGGTGAGCAGCACCGCCGCCGTTGTCGGCAACAGCGGCGCTGGCGGTGCCAGATCGCTGGCAAGAGCGACCGGCCGGCCCGGTTCGGCCATCGCCGCGGCGACCGCCCGGAACACGGCCTGAGACTGGAAAACAGGATCGGCAAAACCGGCGGCAAGGGTCATCAGTCGTCACCCCGCACCATTGTGAAGAAATCGACCTTGGTCGCCGCCGTCTCCGCCGCGCGCTTGCTGTCGGCCTCGGCCTGACGGGCCCGCATCACCGCGAGAACGTCGGCCTCAACGCGGCCGCGCTGCGGACCCTGCCAGAGCGCATCGAAAATGGCGACCAGCCGGGCCTTTTCGCGGTCGCGACCGAGCACGTGACCATGACCGACCGCCTCGCCGATGCGCACCGCCGCGCGGGTGACCGTCGTCTCGCCGAAATTGAACGGCGAACCGTCGCCGCCGATACGGCCCTGAAGCATCACAAGACCGATTTCGGGGCGGCGGATATCGGCAACCTCGGGCTTGTCCGACCACGCCTGCCAGGCCTCGGCCAGGTCTTCGGCGGATGCCAGACCCAGCGAGCGCAGCGCCTCGGCGCGGGCCCCGCTATCTGCTGCGGGCGAAATCGTCTTGTCGAGAATCATGGCATCGGCGAGCTCTGTGAAACGGCAGGAGCCATCCCTTAAGGACCCGCAATGACACTTCGATGACAATGGCAGGAACCGTCCACAGGGGCGTGCCGGTCAGGCCCGGCGCCAGCCGGCTCACCGCCCGCGCTCAGACGCGCGGCATGCCCTTGGAGCGTACCAGCCGCTTTTGCGCGGCGATACGGAACGGCGCGTTGGGAGCCCCGAAGCCCCGATAGCCGGGGCCGCGCTGGACGATCTCGAAGAACAGACCGCCGGCGAAGGCGCGGCTGTAACACTGGAAGAACTCGCCACCGGCATCCCGGTCGTAGAGCACATTCGCCGCCCGCATACGTTCGATCAGGCCGGGCGGGAAATCGAACCGTGCCGCCAGGTCGTCGTAGTAATTCTGCGGCATGGCGAGCGGCTCGAAGCCACGTTCGCCGAGGGTTTCGAGGGTGGCGAAGATATCGTCGCTCGCCAGCGCCAGATGCTGAACCGAGGCACCGAAGGTCTCGGCGAGAAAACTGCCGGCGAGCGTACGGTGACTGTCGGCGCCATTGAGCGTGATCCGAAGCGAACCGTCCGCCGTCGCGACCACCTGGCTGCGCACCAGGCCGTCGGGATCGAAGACGTCGACCATCGCCGACTTCTCGGTCTCGAACAGCGAGTTGTAGAACAGCGTCCACGACAGCATCTCGTCGTAGCTCATGGTCTGCGCGATGTGATCGACCCGCGTCAGCCCCGCCCCGCCGACCGGTGCGGCGGCATCGAACTCCTGCTGCCACACGCGCGAAAGCCCGCTCGTTTCATCGAGGAAATGCAGCACCGACCCCGACAGCCCGCGGATCGCCGGAATGTCGAGTTCGCCGGGCCCGATCGGCTGCGAAAAGGGTTCGGCGCCGAGTTCGGTGGCGCGCTGCAGTGTGTCGGCAGCCGACGCCACCGCAATGCCGATATCGCAGACGATGGTGCCGCGCGCGTTCCACGCGTGCGCCGCATGCCCTTCCGTCTCCTCGTTGAGCACGATGCGGATGTCACCCTGCTGGAACAGCGTCACCTGCTTGTTGCGATGACTACCGGCGCGCTCGAAGCCGAGCGTTCCGAGAAGCGCTTCCAGCGAACGCGCCTCCGCGCCACGGCTGGCGAATTCGAGAAACGCCACACCCTCGGGCCGCTGGCGGGCCGGAAACGCCGGCAGGTCGACGCTGACCGCCGGTTCGGCCCGGCGCACATCGTCCATCAGCGCGACAAGCGAGCGATGACCGTCGCGGGCGACCTGCTGGTTCGAGCCGCCGCGGAACTGGTCGTTGAAAATCTCAAGGCTGATCGGCCCGGCATAGCCGGTCGCCATCACCGCCCGCATGAAGTCGGTGACCGGGAGATCGCCCTCGCCCGGCATGTTGCGGAAATGGCGCGACCAGTAGAGCAGGTCCATGTCGATTGCCGGCGCGTCGGCGAGCTGGATGAAGAAGATCTTGTCGCCGGGAATGCGCCGGATGCTGTCGGGATCGATCTTACGCGCCAGCGTATGGAAACTGTCGAGGATTACGCCGACATGATCGTGCTCGGCGCGCCGCACGATCTCCCAGGCGTCACGGTGATCGTTGACATAGCGGCCCCAGGCGAGCGCCTCGAAACCGACCCGCAGGCCCCGCTTCGCCGCCCGTTCGCCCAGTTCGTGGAAATCGGCCGCCGCCCGGTCGATTCCGCCAAGCCCCGCCGCATGGACGCTCGAACAGACCAGAACGAGATCGGTACCGAGTTCCTCCATCAGGTCGAACTTGCGCTCCGCGCGGTCGAACGCCTTGGCGCGCAGCGGCTCCGGCAACCCCTCGAAATCGCGAAACGGCTGGAACAGCGTGATCTCCAGCCCGTGGTCGCGCACCATCGCGCCGACCTCGCGCGGTCCGCCGTCGAAGGCGATGAAATCCTGCTCGAAGATCTCGATGCCGTCGAAGCCGGCGGCGGCGATGGCGGCGAGTTTTTCGCGCAAATTGCCGGAGATCGAAACCGTGGCGATAGATGTCTTCATGTCAGTATCCGAGTACCCGCGGCAGCCAGACGACCGTCTCGGGCACGAAGGTCAGGATGACGAGGACGAGAACTTCGACGAGGAACAGCGGCAGGATCGCACGCACCAGCTTCGCCATCCCCACATTGGCGATCGATTCGGCCACGAACAGGCACAGCCCGAGCGGCGGCGTAATGAGCCCGATCATCAGGTTGAAGATCACCAGAATGCCGAAATGCACCGGGTCGACGCCGAGCGAGACGGCAATCGGGTGCAGGATCGGCACCAGCACCAGCATCGCCGCGATCCCTTCAAGGAACAGCCCGACGAAGAGAAACAGCACGATGGTCGCCAGCAGGAAGGTGGTCTGGCCGCTGACATTGGACAGCACCCAGTCGGTCAGGAGATTGGGCACCCGGTTGTAGGTCAACAGCCAGTTCGCCGCCGACACCGCAGCGATGATGACGAGAATGACCGCACTGTCGCGCATCGCCTCTGAAAACAGCCGGGGCAACGCCGAGAGCCGGATCTTGCGGTAGACGAACAGGCCGAGGAAAAGCGCGTAGGCAACCGCGAAGCTCGCCGCTTCCGTCGGCGTGACGACACCGGCGAGGATCGAGCCGACGACAAACACCGGCATCAAGAGCGGCAGGATACCGTCGAGCAGCGCCTTTGCCGCCGGCTGCGAGGTAAGCTCGCTCGCCTGATCGCCGTGATCGGTGCGCACCACCAGCATGACATAGGCCGACAGGAACAGCGCCAGCAAGAGACCCGGAATAACCCCGGCGATGAACAGCGCCGGAACCGACACGCCGGTGACGATCAGCGCGTAGATGATGACGGGGATGGACGGCGGGATGATCGGCCCGATCACCGAGGACGCCGCGGTGATGGCGGCAGCGAAGGCGCGGTCGTAGCCGTGCTTCTGCATTTCGGGGATGAACACCCGGCCGATTGCCGAGGTATCGGCCACCGCCGAGCCGGACAGCCCGGCAAAGATCACCGAGGCCCAGATGTTGACGAGCGCCAACCCGGCGCGCATCCGCCCGACCAGCACATTGGCGAAGGCGATGATGCGCCCGGTGATGCCGCTCTCGTTCATCACCTCGCCGGCGAGCACGAATAGCGGGATGGCGAGCAGCGGAAAGGAGTTCAGCCCCTTGAACATTTCCGTCGCAACGATGCGCAGCGCATAGGGCGCGTCGTTGGCGGCCATGAAGGCGAACAGGGCGGCGATGATCGCAAAGGCGATCGGCACGCCGATGGCAAGAGCAACGAGGAGGACGGCGTAGACCATGTCACTCGGCCCCGCCGGATTGCAGCCGTTCGAGAAGTTTCAGCAGCGCGGCAATGGCAAGCATCACACCGCCGATCGCGACCGCGTATTGCCAGGTGCCGACCTTGCCGATCCACGACAGCATCGGAATACCCGTCGTATCGACCAGCCAGGAGGCGGCGGATTTGAGCCCAGACGCGTCGAGATTGCCGCGCCGCATGGCAAAGGCGTGGCCGGCATAGGCAAGCGTCACACCGGCGGCGAGCGTCACCAGATCGACCAGCGCAAACAGCCGGTTGCGGGTCCGCGGCGTGAGGAAATCGATGAACAGGGTGAAGCGGATATGCCGGTCCTGCAGATAGGCGAGCGCGACGCCGAACATCACGCCGTAGATCGTCAGATAGATCGGCAGCTCCTCGCCCCAGGCGACCGACTGGCCGACCGTGTAGCGGCGCACCGAATTGACGAAGATGATGGCGAAGACGAGCGCCATCGACAGCCCCGCGCCAAAGGCAAAGACACGACGGGCGGCAAGGGTGATTGCGCGCATCTCGCGATGCTCCCCGTAAAGACCGGGCCGGAAGGGATTCCGGCCCGGCAGTCGTTGTTACTTCGTCGCCGCGGCAACCGCCTCGCCGAGACGGTCGATCCACACGGCGTCGTCACCGAGTTCGCCACGCAGATATTCGACCACCGCCGGCTGCGCCTTGTCGGCGAACGCCTTGATCTCGTCCGCGGTCGGCGAATAGACCTGCATGCCTTCCGCCTGCACCTTGTTGACGCCCTCGGCCGTGCCCCACTGCTGGATCGCGCGGCCCATGGTGCCGGCAACGCGGGCGGCCTTCTGCACCACCTGCTGCTCGGCCGGGCTCAGCGACTGGAAGAACTCGTCGCTGATCAGGATGAAGTCGGCGGCATAGACGTGACCGTCGAGCGTCATGAACTTCTGCAGCTTGTGCAGACCGTTATTGTAGATCACGCCGACCGGATTTTCCTGGCCGTCGACCACGCCGGTCGACAGCGCGTTCGGCAGTTCGGTCCAGGCGATCGGGGTCGGCTCGCCGCCGAGGCCCTTGACCATCTCGACATAGAGCGGGATCGGCTGCACGCGGAACTTCAGGCCCGCCATATCGGCCGGCGAACGGATCTCGCGGGTGTTGTTGGTGAAGTTGCGGAACCCGGTTTCGCCGAAAGCAAGCGTCCGAAGCCCGGTCTTTTCAAGGCAATGGGCGGCAAGCGCCGAGCCGAACTCACCGTCGAGCACGTCCCAGGCAACCGTCGCCGAAGAGAAGGTGTAGGGAATGTCGAGCACGGACGCCGCCGGGCAGACCTTCGACATGGCGCCCGACACCAGCACCACCTGGGTGATGCCTTCCTGCGCCTGACCGACCAGCTCGGTCTCGTTGCCGAGCGCGCCGGCCGGGAAGATTTCCACCGTCAGATCGGTTTCGCCTTCGACGATGTTCTTGAAGACGTGCGCCGCGGCGCCCTTCTTCGAGGCGGTCCACTCGTCCGGGTCGACATGGGCGACGCGGATCGTCTGGGCCGAGGCCGCCGTGGCAAGCCCGAAGGTCAGCGCCGCGGCAGCGGCAAAGGTTGCGAGTTTGAATTTCATGGTCTTCCTCCCACAGTGATTTATCAGGTTTCCGCCACCTGGCGGGTTTGTTGCTGGCGGGTTTGTTGTTCGAAGGCATCGAACGTCGCCGTCATGCGATTTGGATCGGCGCGCCGACCGGTGAAAAGCTCGAACGCCCGCACCGCCTGGAACACGGCCATGCCGGAGCCGGGCAGCACACGACAGCCGCGCGCGCGGGCCGTCGCCAGAAGTTCGGTTTCGAGCGGGAAATAGACGATATCGGCGAACCAGACGGCCGGGTCGAACAAGGCGGCGGGCACCACCGAGCCGGGCGTCGCCACCATGCCGATGGGCGTCGCATTGACGATGCCGTCGAGACCTTCGGCGAAAGTCTCCTCGATCGACGGGCTGGCCTCGGCAATGACATCGGGACGGTTGCGGCCGAGCTGTTCGGCAAGCGCGGCAGACCGGCGCTCGTCGGCATCGAAGATCGACAGGCGCTTCACCCCGCAATCGGCAAGCGCATGCGCCACCGCGCCACCGGCACCGCCCGCCCCGATAAGCAGAACGTGGTCGCGCGCCGTATCGGCCATACCGCGCCGGAAGCTTTCCGAGAACCCCCACAGATCCGTGTTGTGCCCGATCCGGCGGCCATTGCGGAGAACCACCGTGTTGACGGCACCAACAGCCGCGGCATTCGGCGACACATCGTCGAGCAGCGGCAGGATGTCGACCTTGAAGGGATAGGTGATGTTGAGGCCATCGAAACCGGTCAGCTCGGCGGCCTGCAGGATGGCTTCCAGCGACGGGGCATTGGGCTGGCGGACATCGACATCGATCAGCCGATAGACCGCGCGCAGGCCATGCGCCTCGGCCTCCGCCATGTGCATCTCGGGCGTGCGCGATTTCGCGATCCCGCAGCCGACAAGGCCGAGAAGCACCGTTTCGCGGCCTTCAGATGTCGCTCGAAGCGGCATGCCCACGCTTTCCTCCAACCGGCTTCATACGTCCGTTGCGCTCCATAATGAACCGTGCGGTTAATTTGTCAATCAAATTGAACCACCCGGTTAATTTGCTACTATGCGCCGAATAGGCGACAAGGAAGGTGTGATGGCAAAACTGCTTAAAAACACTCGCGAAAACACCCGCACCTGGCGGCAGGATCCCGAAGCGGTGAAAGCCGATATCCTGCGTGCCGCCCGCGCGGAGTTCGCCGAACACGGGCTTTCCGGCGCTCGCGTGCAGGACATTGCCGACCGCATCGAGACCTCCAAGCGGATGATCTTCTACTATTTCACCGACAAGGAGACGCTCTACCGGGCCGTGCTTGAAGCCGCCTACCGGCAGGTGCGCGAAGGCGAAAAGGCGCTCGATCTGGCCGAGCTGCCACCCGACCGGGCGCTCGCCCGGCTGGTCGAGTTCACTTTCGACCACCACTCCAACAATCCCGAGTTCATCCGTCTGGTGATGATCGAGAACATCCACCACGGCCGCCACCTGAAGGAAGCCGTCTCGCTCGGTGACACCAACACCTCGGCCATCGAACAGCTCGAGGACATCTGCGCCCGCGGCCGCGAGGCGGGCCTCTTCCGCGACGATGTCTCACCGCTCGAACTTCACTGGCAGATCAGCGCCATGAGCTTCTTCAACGTTGCCAACCGCACCACCTTCGCGCTCAATTTCGGTGACGCCCTGTTCTCAGCTGAAGGCCAGGCAAGCCTGCGCCGCCGCGCCGTCGACAGCATCCTGCGCTCGATCCTCATAAAGCCGGAAACATGGTCGGCTAACTGACCACGCCCATCGTCGCAACGACATACGGCGCACGCCGCGAGCGGGACCTACGCATTTTTGCTAAGACCTTGTTTTAAAAAGAATTAAACCTACATTAGGGATCGGTTGCTATACAGCGTTCAATTGCCGCGTGTGAACGGCGGCAGGACCCTATCATCCCAGGTCCAGCATCTCTGATTTCCAAATTGGTCCTCTTCGGAGCGAAAGCGCTCCGGGAAAGCGGGCGTGAGCGTGGAACAGTCTCCGATCCTTGAAAAGAACAGCTACGATCCCGGCTGGTTTCACAGCCGCGACGTCTCCGAAATCGTCGACTATCTGAAGGTCGATCTGGCCGGCCTGTCTTCGGAGGATCTGGAACGGCGGCGCGAGCTGTTCGGCGAAAACACGCTGCCGCAGGCCAGAGGCCGCTCGTGGATCGAACGCCTTGCCGCGCAGTTCCACAACGTCCTGATCTATGTCCTCGTCGCGGCCGCCGCGCTGACGACCTGGCTCGGACATTTCGTCGATGCCGGTGTCATTGCCGGGGTGGTGGTGATCAATGCGATCATTGGCTTCCTGCAGGAAGGCAAGGCGGAAAAGTCGCTCGAATCCATCCGCAATTTGATGTCGGAGGACGCCGTTGTCATCCGCGACGGCAAGCGGGCGAGCATTCCCGCCACCGAACTCGTCGTCGGCGATATCGTCGTGCTCCAGCCCGGCGACAAGGTGCCCGCCGATCTGCGCCTGCTTTCCTGCCGCGGGCTGCAGATCCAGGAAGCCGCGCTGACCGGCGAAAGCGTACCCGCGGATAAATCCGTCAACGCAGTCGCCACCGACGCCGCCCTCGGCGACCGCACCTGCATGGCCTATTCGAGCACCATCGTCGCCCGCGGACAGGGCAAGGGCGCCGTCTCCGCCGTCGGCACCATGACCGAGATCGGCCGGGTCAAGGGCCTGCTGCAAAGCGTGCAAAGCCTCGAGACCCCGCTGACCCGGCAACTCGCCCAGTTCGGCCGCACTCTCACCCTGGTCATCCTCGCCCTTGCCGCGGCAACGCTCCTGTTCGGCGTCGTATTCCACGGCTCGTCGCTGGTCGACATGTTCCTGGCCGCCGTCGGCCTGGCAGTCGCGGCGATCCCCGAAGGCCTGCCGGCCATCGTCACGATCACGCTGGCGATCGGCGTCGAACGCATGGCCAAGCGCAACGCGATCATCCGACGGCTGCCCGCCGTCGAGACGCTTGGCGCGGTGAGCTGCATCTGTTCCGACAAGACCGGCACCTTCACCCGCAACGAAATGATGGTGCAGAGCATCGCGACGAGCGCCCATCTGTTCACCGTCACCGGCAGCGGCTATGCGCCCGAAGGCGCGCTGCTCCTCGATGGCGCGCCCGTCGAGCCCGACCACCGTCCGCTGCTGCACCAGCTCGCGGTCGCCGGCACTCTGTGCAACGACGCCGAAATCTCCCTGCGCGACGGTGCCCGGTTCATCGAGGGCGACCCGATGGAAGGCGCCATGCTGGTCGCCGCCGAAAAGGCCGGCCTCGACCATGTCGAGCAGCGCTGCGAACATCGCCGTCTCGATGAAATTCCCTTCGATTCCGAACATCGCTTCATGGCGACACTGAATCTCGACGAAGACGAGAAATCGATCGTCTACGTCAAGGGCGCGCCGGAGCGCCTGCTCGAAATGTCGGCCCGCCAGATCAGCTATCTCGGCGAAGAGCCGCTCGACCTCGCCTATTGGGAAGACCGCATGGCGGCGATGGCCGCCCGCGGCGAGCGGGTGCTGGCGCTTGCGGTGCGCGACAACGCGCCGGGACTCCGCAGCCTCAGTTTCGATGACGTCGAGACCGACCTTAGCCTGCTCGGCCTGTTCGGTTTCATCGACCCGCCCCGCCCCGAGGCGATCGAGGCGGTCGCGCGCTGTCAGAAGGCGTCGATCGACGTCAAGATGATAACCGGCGACCATGTCGAGACCGCCAAGGCGATCGGCGCACAGCTCGGGCTCGACCGTCCCGCAGCGGCGCTGAGCGGCAGCCAGCTCGACCACGTCTCCGACGACGTGCTGCGCGAAACGGTCGAAGACGTCGATATCTACGCCCGCACCAGTCCCGAAGGGAAACTGCGCATCGTGCGCGCCCTGCAGGCCAACAACCGCGTCGTTGCCATGACCGGCGACGGCGTCAACGACGCGCCGGCGCTCAAACAGGCCGATGTCGGCGTTTCCATGGGTCTGCGCGGCACCGAAGCGGCCAAGGAAGCCGGCGAGATGGTCCTTGCCGACGACAATTTCGCCTCCATCGCCGCCGCCGTCGAGGAAGGCCGCACGGTCTACGACAACCTCATCAAGTCGATCCAGTTCATCCTGCCGACCAATGGCGGCGAGGCCATGATCATCGTCGCCGCCGTGCTGTTCGGCATCACCCTGCCGATCACCCCGGTGCAGATCCTCTGGGTCAACATGATCACCGCGGTGACGCTGGCGCTGGCGCTCGCATTCGAGGCGCCGGAGAGCAACGTCATGGACCGGCCGCCGCGCGACCCCGATGCGCCGATCCTGTCCGGCTCCCTGTACTGGCGGATCGCCTTCGTCTCGCTGATCATCGTGACCGGCGTGTTCCTGCTGTTCATCCACCAGATCGATATTGGAATGCCGGTGGCAACGGCCCGGACGATGGCGGTCAATACGCTGGTGCTGTTCGAGGTGTTCTACCTGTTCAACGTCCGGCGAAACCGGCTGACCCACTACACCGACCACTTCGGCGCGGCGTCCCGCCCCGCCTGGATCGCGGTTGCCATCGTCATGGCGGCGCAAATCGCCTACACGCACACGCCGGTTCTCAACACCCTGTTCGGCTCGACGCCGATCGGGCTTGCCGACTGGGGCCTGTGCGTTCTGGTCGCCTCCTCGGTGTTCATCCTGGTCGAGATCGAGAAGGCTGTCCGCCATCGCCGACAGGGGTGAGGCCGCTCACCCGCATGCAGACAAGGACCGCCGCATGACCGCCACGGGTCCCTTCCCCGGCCCTACCACTCGGTGTGGAAGCTGCCGGGCCGGTCGGTGCGCTCATAGCTATGGGCACCGAAACAGTCCCGCTGCGCCTGGATGAGATTGGCGCCGAGTCGGGCACTGCGATAGCCATCGTAATAGGCAAGCGCGGAGGAAAGTCCCGGGACGGGAACGCCGGCCCGGACCGCATCCGCAACGATGCGCCGCCATCCGCCCTGCTGTTCCGCCACCAGAGCGCCGAAATACGGCGCCAGCAACAGGTTCGCCGGGGGTTCGGGACCTTCGAAGGCGTGCATGACATCGTCGAGCAAACGCGCGCGGATGATACAGCCGGCCCGCCAGACACCGGCGACCGCCGCGAGATCGACCGCCCAGCCGCGCTCATTGGCAGCCGCAGCGATCGTCGCAAGGCCTTGCGCATAGGCAATCACCGTCCCGCACAGAAGCGCGCGGCGCGCATCCTCCACGAACCCATCGACATCGTCAGGCCGCTTTGCCGCGTCTGGACCTGCGAGCGCCGCACTGGCCGCCACGCGCTCGTCCTTGCGAGCGGCGAGATTGCGCGCGAACACCGCCTCGGTGATGGTCGGTGTCGGCACACCGAGCGAAAGCGCTGCCTCCGAGCTCCATTGCCCGGTGCCCTTCTGGCCCGCCTTGTCGAGGATCTTCTCGACCAACGGACCGCTGCCGAGATCGTCGGCACGGTCGAGAATGCCGGCGGTGATCTCGACCAGATAGGAGGCGACCGTCGTTTCGTTCCAGTCGCGGAACACCCGCGCCATCGCCGGGTAATCGAGCCCGGCAACGTCGCGCAGCAGCACGTAGATCTCCGAGATCAACTGCATGACGGCATATTCGATGCCGTTATGGACCATCTTGACGAAATGGCCGGCGCCATCGCTGCCGACCAGCGCGCAGCAGGGCGCGCCCTCGTGGCGCGCGGCGATCGCTTCAAGCACCGGGCTGACGCGTGCATAGGCGGTCTCGTCTCCCCCGGCCATCAGCGAGGGCCCGTGCCGAGCGCCTTCCTCGCCGCCCGATACGCCAAGACCGATGAAATTGAGGCCCTTTTCGCGCAGAGAAGCTTCCCGCCGCATGGTGTCGCGATAGTGCGAGTTGCCGCCGTCGATCAGCGTGTCTCCGGGAGAGAGCAGCGGCGCCAGTTGCGCAGCGACATCGTCAACCGGCTCGCCCGCCTTGACCATGATGAGAAGGGAGCGCGGCGAAGGCAGGGCCTCGACCAGCGCGGCAAGACTGTCGGCAACTTCGAGCGGGCCAGGGTTTTCGGCAAAGCGGGCGCGCACCTGCGGCCACGGATCGTAGACGACCGCGCGCACGCCCTTGTCGACCATGTTGAGCGCGAGATTGTGGCCCATCACCCCGAGCCCGACGATGCCCATGGCTGGCTGCGTGTCGATCACGGCGTATCTCCCCGGCTCGTCAAATGAGAATGGATGGTTTCGGCCACCGTCGTGACCGAGGGACCGATGTCGACGCTGAGCGACAGTTCGTCGTCGCCCGGCGGTTCCAGGGTCGCGAACTGGCTGTCGAGCAGCGCGGTGGGCATGAAATGATCGGTACGCGCCGACATCCGGCCAGCAATGATTTCGCGCGTGCCCTTCAGGTAGACGAACAGGATCGGTTCGCCGGCCGCCGCGATCATGCGTTCGCGATAGGCACGTCGCAGCGCCGAGCAGGCACAGACCGCCATGCCGTCCCTGTCGGCCGCGGCGTGCAGCTCCTGGCCGAGCCTGTCGAGCCACGGCCAGCGATCCTCGTCGCTGAGCGGTACGCCATGCGACATCTTCTCGATGTTGGCCGGAGGATGAAAATCGTCGGCGTCGAGAAACGGCTTGTGGAGCCTTCCGGCGAGCGCCGCGCCAACGGTCGATTTTCCGCAGCCGGCAACGCCCATCACGACGATCAGGCGGCTCGAAGACGTGCTGGATCGGGCCATCTCAACGCCCCCCGCTGCGGCATTGCAGAATGTCGAAAAGCCCCCGCAGCGTCGCGTCGCTGGCATCGATCCAGCGATACACGTAGCCGAAATGCTCGAGCGCCCGTTCATAAGGACCGCGCAGGGTTTGCGAGCCGACCAGCAGCACCTCGCCGTCGCCGGGCGGATAGTCCGTCGCCATCGCGGCGATCTCCGACGCGATGAGCACGCCGGAGAGGAACGGCCGCACGTCGTCCGGGCCGAGATCGCCAAAGAGCCGCCGCGAACGGGCCGCGAAAAGCTGATGCAGCAAACCGCCGCTGCCTGCTCCCGCTGCAAGGCCTTCATCGAAGGCCGCACCGAGCGGGCCGCTATCGCCGGAGGCTTCGCGGCCAAGAAGCGAGTGCGCCATCATGACGGCGTGCACTTCCCCCGTCATCGACGTGGTGAAGGTAATCAGCGTGTCGTCTTCAACGCGCGCCCATTTGCTGTGGGTGCCCGGCAGACAGAGCATCGCGTCGCGCCGCCCGGTGAGGCCGAACGCGCCGAAGATCTGCACCTCCTCGCCACGCATCACGTCGGGCGCTTCGCCGGGGACACGCACGCCGGGAACGATCCAGACCTCCTCGAACCCGTCGACCGGAACCACTGCGCCAGCGAGGTCTGCAAGGGTGACCGGCAGCGGCAATTGCGGCGCCGCCTGCCAGCCGGTCGCCGCACCGACCATGCCGGCCATGTAGACGGGCACCGGCGATGATCCGCTCCGCCAGGGGTCGAGGGCGCGCGAAAATGCCTCTGGAAATTCACCGGGCGCCAACGATGCCATCCCCGGACCATCGCTGACGATCTGTTCGGGCGGCACCCCGGGACCGGTCGCGAGCCAGGCCCGGAAATTGGTCGTTCCCCAATCGACAAGGATGACCGGCCCGCCCATCGTCAGGAACCCTCCACCTGCCGCCACGCCGCGACGACGGCCGCCGCGCGGGCGCCGACTTCGTCTGCCGCGAGACCCGGCGCATAGAGTGAGCTGCCGAGCCCGAAGCCGTCATAACCGCCTGCCGTATAGGCTGCGAAATCCCCGGCCCCGACACCGCCGACGGCAAGAACCGGACAGCGGCGCGGCATCACCGCCTTCAGATCCGCCGCATAGCGGATCGGCAAGGCATTGGCGGGAAAGATCTTCACCGCGGTCGCCCCGGCATTGATGGCCGTGAACACCTCGCCTGGCGTCATGCAGCCGATCGCGGTCGCAATACCCGCATCGGTCGCAGCGCGGACAACCTCGGGATCGATTATCGGCGTCACCATCAGCCGCGCACCGATCGTGCCAAGCCGCTCGGCATCGGCGACAGACAGTACCGTTCCCGCGCCGACCACCACATCGTCCGGGCAATGGTCCACGAGACGGGCGATGCTGTCGAAGGGATCGGGCGAATTGAGCGGCACCTCGATGAGCGTGAAACCGGCGGCCATCAGCGCGTCCGCGATGCCGACAACCTCGTCAGGCCGCACGCCGCGCAGGATCGCGACCAGCGGCAATGTCGACATTGCCCGTGCAAAGGCGTCCTGCGCTCCTACCATTCGGCAACGCTCCCGTCTTCGTGCCGCCACAGCGGATTGCGCCAGCGATGGCCCTTTTTCGCCTGCTCGATAACGAAGGCCTCGTTGATCTCGACGCCGAGGCCGGGCCGCTCAAGCAGCGGCAGGTAGCCATCGCGGATCTGCAGCGGCGCCGGGTCGACGAGATAGTCCAGCACGTCATTGTCGACATTGTAGTGGATGCCCATCGACTGCTCCTGGATGAACGCATTGTGCGACAGGAAGTCGAGATGCAGCGAGGCGGCGAGCGTCAGCGGTCCAAGCGGGCAATGCGGCGCCAGCGCCACGTCATAGGCCTCGGCCATGACGGCGATCTTGCGGGCCTCGGTCAGACCGCCGCAATGGCTGATATCGGGCTGGATGATATCGACCATGCGCGCTTCGAGGAGATCGCGGAACTGGAAGCGGGTGTGCAGCCGCTCGCCGGTAGCGATCGGATAGCCGAGCCCCCCGGCGATCTGCGGCAAGGCATGCAGATGCTCGGGCAGAACCGGCTCCTCGACGAACAGCGGGTGGAACGGCTCCAGCTCCTTCAGCAGCGCCTTCGCCATCGGCCGGTGCACCCGGCCATGGAAATCGATGGCGATACCGACCTCCGGGCCGACCGCCGTGCGGGCTTCGGCAACCCGCGCCACCGCCTCGTCGATACGCGCATGGCTGTCGATGATGGCAAGTTCCGGCGTGCCGTTCATCTTGAAGGCCGTGAATCCCTTTTCGACCACCTCGCGGGCCTGCCGGCCGATATCGTGCGGCCGGTCGCCTCCGATCCAGCAATACATCCGCATGCGGTCGCGCACGGCGCCACCGAGCAGCTCGTGCACCGGCACGCCGAGCGCCTTGCCTTTGATGTCCCACAGCGCCTGGTCGATGCCGGCAATGGCCGACATCAGGATCGGCCCGCCGCGATAGAACGAGCCGCGATAGAGCGTCTGCCAGATGTCCTCGATGCGGCGCGGGTCGCGGCCAATGAGCATGTCGGCGAATTCGTCGACCGCCGCGGCAACGGTCGCCGCACGGCCCTCGAGAACCGGCTCGCCCCAGCCGCAAACGCCCTCATCCGTATCGATCTTGAGGAACAGCCAGCGCGGCGGCACGAGATAGGTGGTCAGCTTGGTGATCTTCACGAGAGCCTCTCCCGCGGGTGGTGAAGGAGCCGGCACGGATACCGCGCCGACCCTAGATATTTTGTATCAGCGGCCGGTGATCCCCGGGAAGACGATCAGCAGGCCGACGGCGAATATCTGGATCGCGATGAACGGCAGCAGCGAGCGGAAGATCGTCCCGAGCGATATATCGGGTGGAGCCACGCTCTTGAGATAGAATGCGGCCGGCCCGAACGGCGGCGACAGGAAGCTGATCTGCATGTTCATGGCGAACACGACGCCGAACCACACCGGATCGTAGCCAAGGTCGTTCACGATCGGCACGAAGATCGGCATGGTCAGAAGCGCGATGCCAACCCAGTCGAGGAACATGCCGAGGATGAACAGGATCAGCATCATGAACAGGATGATGATCGTCGGGTTGTCGGAAATGCCGGTGATCAGCGCCGAGACGAACTTGATGCCGCCCATTAGGTTGAAAACGCCGACCAGCGCGCTGGCGCCGATGCCGATCCACACGATCATCCCGCAGGTGGCGAGCGTCTGAAGTGCCGCCCCGCGCAGCATATCGAGTGTGAACTCCCGCCGAACGATGGTCGAGATCAGCACCCCGAGCACGCCGACCGCCGAGGCTTCCGTCACCGAGGCGATGCCGCCATAGATCGAACCGAGCACGAAGGCAACGACCATGATCGGCAGGATGATGCCCTTGAGGAGCTTCAGCTTGTCCTTCAGCGGGGTCGTGTCGGGCACCGGATCCGGCGCCAGCTCCGGGTTGACGTAACAGCGGATCAAAATGAACACGACGTAGAACGACGCCAGCATGAAGCCGGGGACGAAGGCGGAGGTGAACAATTCGCCGATCGAGACGTTGGCCGTCAGGCCGTAGATGATCAGCACGATCGACGGCGGCACCATGGTGCCGAGCGAGCCGCCGGCGCAGATTACGCCGATGGCGAGGTGCTTGTCGTAACCGAGCCGCAGCATCTGCGGCAGGGCGAGCAGGCCAAGAAGCACGATCTCGCCGCCGATGATGCCGCTCATCGCCGCCAGGATCACGGCAACGAAGATCGTCTGTACGGCAACCGCGCCGCGCAGCCGGCCGCCGAACAGCTTCATCGCGTCGAACAGGTCGCGCGCGATGCCCGATCGGTCGAGCAGCGCCGCCATCAGCACGAACATCGGCACCGAGACGAACACGAAGGAGGAGACGAAGGAATAGACGCGGCTGGTGATCAGCGGCACGGCCATCGGTCCGAACCAGCCGAGCGCGAAAATCAGCGCGACTAGCAGGGTGACGAAGGCAAGCGGCATGCCGGTCAAGAGAAGGCCGAGCAGCATGGCGAACATCAACAGCGTGCCGCCTTCGATACCGAGCGCTTTGAGATTGAACAGGAAATCGAGGGATTCCATCACGCGTCTCCCTCTTGCGCGTCGGCGTCATCAGCCGCCTTGGCGGGGTCTTTCGCAAGCGCGCCGCGTGCGTAATTGAACGCCAGGATCAGGAACTGCAGCGCCAGAACGACGAGGATCACCAGCATGAAGATCTTCAAAAGCGCCGGCGTCGGCGGGTTCCAGGCACTGCCCGAGGTTTCGAGCCGGAACCGGCCGCCGGGCGCAAAGGCCGCGCGCTGCACCATCAGCCACGCCGCGTAGGCGAAAAAGCCCGCCGAGACCGCGCATACCAGCGAGATCACCACGTCGAGCGCGCGGCGCGCGCGCGGACCGATCCGGTCGTAGATGATGACGACGCGGATATGGGTGTTGCGCGACGCGCAATAGAGGCCGCCATAGATGAAGGCGATGGCGCACAGAAAGATCGTCGTCTCATGCGCCCAGATGGTCGGCGCGTTGAGCACGTAACGCAGGAACACTTCCTGGATCAGAATGATCATCGACAGGAAGATGCCGACGGCGAAAATGATTCCGCCCTTGTCGATCAGCCAGCCAAGGCGGCCGGCCTCCTTGATTGCCCCGAGTTTTGTTCTGTCTTCGATGACCGGGCGCTCGATCGCCAGGTCCGTTTCGTCGCCCGACATGCGCGCATCCTCCACACGGAAGGCCGGCGGCAGGCCAACCCGCCACCGGCTTTTTCCGAACGGTGTTACTTCACCAGACCGTTTTCTTTCAGATACGTGGTCAGCACGTCGTACACCTTCTTGGCGTTCTCGCTGCGCTCCGCGACCTTCTTCCATTCGCCGATGGCAATGGCGCGGAACTTGGCACGCTCTTCGTCCGACCAGTTGTGGACGGTGATCTTGCCGCCGGCTTCAGCCGCCGCGACAGCTTCCTTGTCCTTGGCTGCAAGAGCCGCGACCTGGCTGCGCGAGAAGTCCTTCACGGTTTCCTCGAACGCCGCCTTGATGTCGGCCGGCAGGGCGTCCCACTTCTCCTTGTTCATCGAAACCTCGACGAGCGGCATCGAGTGGAAGCCCGGATAGATCGGGTGCGTGGCGATGTCGTTGAGACCCTGCGCCTGATTGGTCGAGAAGACGGTGTAATCGGCCGCCTCGATAACGCCCTTGTCGAGCGCGGTGAAGACTTCCGAGCCCGGCAGGTTGACCGGCGCTGCGCCGGCGGCGGCGAACACCTGCTGCACGAGGCCTTCCGGCGCACGCATCTTGACGCCCTTCAGACCGTCGACGGTGTCGATCGGCACGGCCGAGACGAAGGCTTCGAGGCCCGGCGTCGTAGCGCCGATGAAGTGCAGGCCATAGGGCTCGACGAGTTCATTCATCAACTCCTTGCCGCCGCCCTTCTCCATGAAGTCGAACATCTGCTGCGGATCCGACCAGGCGCCGACCGGATTGGCGATCAGGCTGAACGCGGCATCCTTGCCGGAGAAGTAGGACGTGTCGGTGATGTGGCCGTCGAGAATACCGGCCGCGATCGCGTCCTGGGTCTCGTTGTGCTCGACGATTGAGCCGACCGGCAGCAGTTCAACCATTACCTTGCCGCCGGTTTTCTCCGCCAGCGCCTTGGTCCAGCCGGTCTGCAGGATGAAGTTCGGGTTGCCAGCCGGATCGCTCGACTGGAACTTGAACTCGTAGTCGGCCGCCAGCGCGGGCTGGCCGAGCACGGCAAGGCCCACCGTAGCGGCAAGAGCCAGTGCGAAACGTGAGGATTTCATCGAAGTTCTCCCTATCTTTCCGAGCCCATGTTCGTTCCCAAGCCCGGTTCTCGTTAGGCAAGGCCGGGCTCAGGATCGAGCCGGCAGCGACCGCGCCTTCACCAAGGCGAGGAGTTCGTCCGCTTTTTCCGTGAGTTGCACACCAAGGTCGAAGGCGGTGCGGTCCATGACGCTGATCGACGCGTCGTAGGCTTCTTCCGGTTTGCGCAGGCGAATATATTCCATCACCATGCGGTGGCGCCCGAGACTGTCGCTCAGTTCATCCGCCGTCGCATTCGACTTGCGGATCACCAGCATGATGGCGGGGTTGAGGATGTGGGCGAGCTGCGACCAGATAAGGTTGTGGGTCGCCCGGTAGATCGCCGTGTGGAAGGCGATGTCGGCAAGGCTGAAATCGGTCGGATCGCCGCCGAGTGCCTTTTCCATGTCGAGATAAGCCGCTTCCATGGCGGCAAGGTCCTGCGCCGTCGCCCGGGTCGCCGCGATCGCCGAGATATACGGCTCGATGGCGTAGCGGAAATCGAACACCTCACGCAGAAAATCCGGATTGGGATTGGCGTAGTCGACCATCCAGCGGGTGACGGTGGGATCGAGCAGGCTCCATTCGCGGAATTCTTCAACGACCGTGCCCTGGCCGACCAGACGCCGGATGATGCCGAGCGAGGTCAGAACCTGCAGTCCGCTCCGAATAGAGGCCCGGCTGATGCCGAGGCTTTCCACAAGGTCGGTTTCCTTCGGCAGCATGTCGCCGGGATTGTAGCCGCCGGAAAAGATTTCCTCGGCAAGCTTCTCCGCCACCCGGTTCGCGAGATCGCGGGTCGCTGAGGTAAATCCGGCGGGCTGGGTTTGAGAACCCATGGCACGCCCCTCCCATATGTATTCTTATTTGAACATATGATCGCATAATTCAGACATACATGCAATCCATGTCTGACATATGGGCGTGCGTTAGGGTTTCCGCCGTAGTGCGGGAGCTCACGGCCGCGACAAACTGAGATTTTCAGTGCCCGTTTCCCCGCGAAAAGCACGCGCGGCCGCACCCGCGCGGCGACCGGGCGTCACTGCGCGGGAACCGGCGCCGGCGCCCTGTTGTGTGAAATGTTCAGCCGGTCGTCGTGTCAGCGCGGCAACGCTCCCGACCACGGCTGCCGATGATTTCCCATCAACGGCAACCGCCCCGTGACAAAACGAACCAGAGACCGTAGCCGTTACACGAAGACGAAGTCGTCGCTATCGAGATCGGCAACCAGAACGTCTTCAAGAACGATCGTGTTGTCGGCGTCGAACGTGATGGTCGTATCCGTGCCATCGTCCGTCGCGGCCGCAAGCACGGCAGCGTAGTCCGCAAAGACATCGGTGCTGAACTCGATCACGTCGTCCGAGGCGGCGCCCGTCTGGAAATCGGTCAGGGTATCGTGGCCGAATGCGCCATCGGCATAGACGAAGCTGTCCGACCCGAGCACGCCGGTGAGGCTGTCGTCGCCGAGCCCGCCGGCAAGCCGATTGTCGCCATTGTCACCGGACAGCGTATCGTCGCCGGCGCCGCCCGTCAGGTTCTCGACATTGATGATCAAGGCCATGCCGGTTCCCGTCCCGGCCGCAAGATCGGCGGTGACGGCAGCTGTTTGTTTTGAATAATCGAGCGTATCTTCGCCTGCGCCCCCAGCAAAAACATGACCCGCAGCGTCAAGATTGACGATCAGAAGATCGTCACCGTTGCCACCGTTGACCGTGATCCCTCCCGTTAAGTCCGTCAGTGAGAAATCACCAGAGAGTTCGACCGCGTCACCACCATCGCCCAAGACGATTTCGATAACTTCCGTGTTTTTGAGCACGGAAACATCGGGGGCATCCAAGCCGTCATAGTCGATGTAAATCTCGCCGTTGATGAAACCCTCTACCGCAAAGGTCTGCGATGAAGCGTTTGCGGCGGTGCTTCCATCGGCGTAAAGCGTGTGGTTAGCAACGATGAGCAAGTCGTCGTCATTGCGACCGTCCACTTGATCATCGCCATCGCCGACGAAGTGATAGATGGTATCGTTGCCGCCAGCGGCATTCAGCCAATCATCACCAGCGTTGCCATAGAGAACGTCATTTCCAGTACCGCCGTTGACGGTGTCATTGCCATCGCCGCCCCAAAGGGTATCGTTGCCGTCACCACCTAGAACACTATCGTCGAATTCTCCTCCGTCGATGAAGTCGTTGCCGGCGCCACCGTCAAGCGTGTCGTATCCATGACCACCAGTGATGGTGTCGTCGCCTTCTTCCCCATAAACTTCATCGCCGTGCTCCTCGCCATCAATGCTATCAGCACCCGTTCCGCCGTAAATCGTATCCTTCCCGGAGCCGCCAATTAACGTGTCATCACCGCCATTGCCGAGTATTTCGTCTCTGCCATCGCCGCCATCGATATAGTCGTCGCCCTCACCGCCGATGAGTGAGTCATCTGTGTCACCGCCAATTATGGGATCAACCGCACCGGGCCCGCCGAACACCACATAGGACGCGCCGGAGCCGTCGCCATTTGGATCGGCGTGGGAAGCGCCAATGATCAAGTCATCAAAGCCATCGCCGTTGACATCGCCGGCACCGGAGACAGAAACACCGCTTTGGTCACCTGCTGCCTCCCCGTTGATCTGGAACCCGTTGATACCGCCGAGGCTGGAGAGTTCCAGATTGGCAGTGAAACCCGATGCTTTGCCGAAAACCACATAGGATGCACCGGAGAGATCCCCATTCGGATCGGCACCGAAAGAACCGATGATCAGATCATCGTAGCCATCGCCATCAACATCACCGGCACTGGAGACGGAATGACCGCTCTGGTCGCCCGTTGCCTCTCCGTTGATCTGGAAGCCGTTGGTGCCATCAAGGCTGGACAGTTCGAGACTGGCTGCGAAACCCGAAGCCTGACCGAACACCACATAGGACGCACCGGAGAGATCCCCATTTGGATCGGCGAAGTCGGCACCAAGAATAAGATCATCGAAGCCGTCCCCGTTGATATCTCCGGCGCTGGAGACCGACCATCCGCTTCGATCGTCCGCAGCCCCACCGTTGATCTGGAATCCGTTGGTACCGTCAAGACTGGACAGTTCCAGATTGGCTGCGAAACCCGATGCTTTGCCGAAAACCACATAGGATGCACCAGAAGCAACTCCGTTCGGATCGGCATAGGGCGCGCCGACAATCAGATCATCGAAGCCGTCACCGTTGATATCGCCAGCACTAGAGACGGAATGCCCGCTGTTATCGTCTACTGTCTCACCGTTGATCTGGAATCCGTTGGCCCCGTCAAGACTGGACAGTTCCAGATTGGCTGCGAAACCCGATGCTTTGCCGAAAACCACATAGGATGCACCAGAGGCATCCCCATTCGGATCGGCACCGAAGGCACCAACGATCAGATCATCGAAACCGTCACCATTGATATCGCCAGCGCTGGAAACTGAATCGCCATTCAGGTCACTCGCGGCCTCACCGTTGATCTGGAAACCATCGGTGCCGTCAAGGTTTGAGAGTTCAATACTGGCGGAATAACCGGTCGCCTTACCGAATACCACATACGACGCGCCGGAGGTGTTCCCATTCGGATCTGCGAAATAAGCGCCGATGATCAGATCATCATAACCGTCGCCATTGACATCGCAGGCGTTGGAAACGGACCAGCCACTGCGGTCACCCACGGCCTCTCCGTTGATCTGGAAACCATCGGTGCCGTCAAGGTTTGAGAGTTCAATACTGGCGGAATAACCGGTCGCCTTACCGAATACCACATACGACGCGCCTGACTCGCTTCCGTTCGGATCCGCACGGAAAGCACCGATGATCACATCATCGAAGCCATCGCCGTTGATATCACCGGCACTGGAGACGGAATACCCGCTATAGTCTTCTGCAGCCTCGCCGTTGATTTGAAAGCCGTTGGTGCCATCAAGGCTGGAGAGACTGAGTTCAGCTGGATAGGCTCCCGCTTCGTTGACATCCCCCACCGAGATTGTCACCGTCTCGGTATAGGTCGCACCGTGGGCGTCGGTTACGTCAACGCTCAGGTCGTAGGTATTGGTCGTCTCGTAGTCGAGTGCGCCGGCGACCGTGATCACACCGGTCGCACCATCGATGGCAAAGGGACCGGAGTCCGTATTCTCGGTGAACTGGAAGCTATGCGTCTCGGACGCAATGGCACTGTCGGCGTCGCTGACGGCAACCGTGCCGACGACGTCGCCCGGCTGCGCATTCTCCAGAATGGTGTTGTTCGACAGTGTGATATCGCTCGGCACATCATTCGGGACGTCCACCCGCGCCACCGTGCCGTCGCTGAACTGGAAGTTTTCGACATTGGCGAGAACCGTCGTCGTTCCATCCGGCGAACCACCGCGCGTGTCGACCAGCAAATACGAGCTGTCGCCATTGACCGTGACGTCGTAATCCGCCCAGGTCCCGGTGAAGACCGCCGTGTCGACTCCGTCACCACCGCTCAGCGTGTCGTTGCCACCTCCGCCGATGAGCGTGTCGTTGCCGTCAGCGCCTGTAATGCTGTCGTCGCCAGAGGATCCCGTGATCGTTTCGGGTATGACATTGTTGAGGGTCACGGCCTGATTGGCCTCGATATAGAGACCTTCGGCGTCCGTCACGCGAACCGTGATGTCGAGGGTTTGCGCCGTCTCGTAGTCAAGCTGCAGCGGATCGGCGACCGTAATCACGCCCGTCACGCTGTCGATGGCAAACGCGCCATTCGCATCGTCGGTCAGGCTGTAGCTCAGCACATCGCCCGCATCCGGGTCGCTGCCCGTCGCCGTGCCGACAACCGTGCCGACTTCCGAGTTTTCATCGATCGCATTGACCGAGACAGCCAAGCTGTCCGGCACCTCGTCGATGTCCCGGATTTCGAGCGTGACCGTCTCGTCGCGCGTCAGCCCGCCCGTGTCCGTCACGCGAACCGTCAGGTCGAGGGTTTCCGTCGCCTCATGATTGAGCGCGCCGGCCACCGTAATCACGCCCGTCGTGCCGTCGATGGCAAACGCGCCACCGGCATCGTCGGTCAGACTGTAGCTCAGAACATCCCCCGCATCCGGGTCGCTGCCCGTCGCCGTGCCGACCACCGTGCCGAGAGCTGTGTTCTCGTCGAGACCGTTATTCGTAACGACATCGGCATTAAACGCGATGCCAAGGCTGTCCGGCGCTTCGTTGACATCGCCCACCGAGATCGTCACCGTCTCGGTATAGGTCGCACCATGGGCGTCGGTCACGTCAACGCTCAGGTCATAGGTATTGGTCGTCTCGTAGTCGAGCGCGCCGGCGACCGTAATCGCACCGGTCGAGCCATCGATGTCAAAGAGGCCAGCACCGGTTCCCCCGGTAATCTGATAGCTGTGCCCCTCGGATGCGATGCCACTGTCGGCATCGCTGACGGCAACCGTGCCGACAACGTCGCCCGGCTGCGCATTCTCCAGAATAGTGTCGTTCGACAGTGTGATATCGCTCGGCGCATCATTCGGGACATCCGCCCGCGCCACCGTGCCATCGCTGAACTGGAAGTTCTCGACATCGGCGAGCACTGTCGTCGTTCCGTCCGGCGAGCCGCCGCGAGTGTCGACCAGCGTGTAGGAGCTGTCGCCGTTGACCGTGACGTCGTAATCCGCCCAGTCTCCGGTAAAGACTGCCGTGTCGACACCATCACCACCGCTCAGCGTGTCGTTGCCGCCGCCGCCGATAAGCGTATCGCTGCCACCTCTGCCCTCCAGATAGTTGGCATCGGAAGAACCGGTGATGGCATCGTTGCTGTCACTACCCTTGACGTTCTCGATATTGGAAAGGACGTCCGAGCCATGTCCGGTGGCAGTCCCCAATTCAAGATTGACCGTCACCCCGCTCGTAGCATTGGTGTAAGATGCCCAGTCGACACCGTCGCCACCATCCATGGTGTCGTTTCCGTCGCCACCCATAAGTGTATCGACGCCCGAATCGCCTGAGATGACATCATTTCCGTCACCCCCGTTGACGAAATCATCGTCCGCGCCACCGCCCAGCGTGTCATTGCCGTTGCCACCATGAAGGGTGTCGTTGCCGGCATCACCGGACACGGTATCGTCGCCATCTCCGCCGAAGAGCCAGTCGTCGTCTCCCTGGCCACTCAGAAAATCGTCGTCACCGCCGCCTTTCAGCGAGTCGGAACCAGCGCCGCCGCTCAGCGTGTCGTTGCCGCCATTGCCAGACAGCGTATCGTTGCCGTCGTCGCCCACCAGATAATTGGCGGCGGCAGAGCCTGTGATTTCATCATCGCTCGCACCGCCCTTGATGTTTTCGATACTGACAAGACTGTCCGAGCCGATACCAGCCGCGGTACCCTCGACGAGGTTCACTGTCACACCACTTGATGCAGCGCTGTAATACGCCCAGTCGACGCCGTCACCGCCATCCAGGGTGTCGTCTCCGGTGCCGCCAATGAGAGTATCGTCGCCACCGTCACCATTGACGCTATCGTTGCCGACGCCACCGTTCAGCAAATCGCCGCCGCCGCCACCATACAGCGTGTCGTGGTGAACATTGCCGTACAGCGTGTCGTTACCGGCACCACCACTCAGCGTGTCATTGCCATCGCCGCCGCTAAGTTTATCGTCGCCGTTATCTCCCACCAGACGATTGGCGTCTGAAGAGCCGATGATTTCGTCATCGCCGGCGCCGCCCTTGACGTTTTCAATACCGAAAAGAGAGTCCGAGCCTTGTCCGGCGGCGGTGCCCTCCTCAAGGTCAACCAATACGCCACCCGAGGCGTCAGTGTAGTACGCCCAGTCCGTACCGTTGCCACCATAGATGAAGTCGTCGCCAGCTCCGCCGATAAGAGTGTCGTTATCAGCGTCACCATAGATGCTGTCGTTTCCACCACCACCAACGACAAGATCATTGCCGGTTCCACCACGGATGGAATCGTTGCCGCCCCCGCCGTTCAGCGAGTCGTCGCCATCATTTCCCAACAGATGATTGGCAGCGGACGTGCCGGTGATCTCGTCGTCGCCGGCACCACCCTTGACGTTTTCAATACCGAAAAGAGAGTCCGAGCCTTGTCCGGTAGCGGTGCCGTCCTCAAGGTTCACTGTTACGCCGCCCGAGGCATCAGTGTAGTAGGCCCAGTCGATCCCGTTTCCACCATATAAGGTGTCGTTGCCAGCCCCGCCGATAAGGGTGTCGTCACCGGCGTCGCCATAGACTTGATCGGCGCCACCATCACCGTCGACCCAATCGTTGCCGTCCCAGCCTCGAAGGGTATCTTGCCCGGCGCCTCCGGAAATTTCGTCATCCCCGACGTTTCCCGCCACGGTGTCGTTGCCGTCGCCACCGAAAATTGTATCGTTGCCGTTGCCGCCGGCGATTGAATCATTGTCATCCCCGCCCCGAATGGTGTCATTGCCGTCGCCGCCCGCAATGATATCGTCGCCCTGGTTCCCCTCCAGAGAGTCTGCGCCCGCGTACCCTTTGATCGTGTCGTTCCCCGACAAGCCTGAAATCGTGTCTGCGCCTGAAGTGCCGTTCAGCGTGTCTGCGCCTGAAGTGCCATTGGTCGCCATCTGAAAATCCCCCGGAGAAAATACATTCTAAACGTGTCCATCGACCCTATTCGGGTTGTAAATTTCTATCAACAAGGAGGCCGGAAGTTTTCTGAAAATTTCGGATATTCTGACAAGCGTATTTCGATCGACCAATAAAGACATTGAAATTATGGGGGAAATACCCCAACGAGCGGAGTTTCCATTCGAAATACCATCATGTCTGCGTTGTATCTGAAAAAGGCACTGGTTGCATGAGCTCCGCGACAGAGCCATCAAGGGTCGAACGGCTCGAAGCGCAATTGAGTCAACGCATACGGGAGCGCGCATCTCCGCGCCCACCGGCGACACAATTCGACTGAGAGATTCTTCGTGATTGTCGCCACGCCCTTTCACCGCATCCAATCAGCCGGATTTTGCAGCAAAAAGCCGGGCACAAAGGCCCGGCTCGTTTCGTGAAAAAGGTGGCCGGCGTGGACCGGCCACCTTCCTTGATGCTTACTTCTTCGCGTCGGCGGCGCGGGCCATCAGGAACGTTTCGACCGTTGCCCGTTCGGCATCGTCCAGCCCGGCTCGTTCGAACATCGATGGCAGCACGGCTTTCCACTGCAGCTGGGTGTAGTGGCTCGGCTCGCGCGGCGCATGACACACCGTGCAGCGTTCGTAGAAGAGCTTTTCCTCCGGCGTCATGTCGGCCATGATGTGCTCGAAGATCCCCTCGACCCGGCCGAGCCCGAGCACCTCTTCATCGATCGCGGCCAGCTCCATCTCGACGATGGCGGGCTTGTCGTAGGCCAGGTTCGGCCCTTCCGCATCCTCGCATTTGCGCATCGAGACCAGCACGGTGTTCGCCGTCGTGGCATTCGACAGCCCGGAGGCCGGCCGCGCCGAGGTCAGGAAGTTGGCGAGGCCGGAATTGTCCCGCCCCTTGCTGTCGAGCGACGGCCAGCAGCCCTCGTAGAGCGACACCACGCCCGGCATGATCTCGTCGGACACGACCGCACCGGCAATCACCGTGCCGCGTTCGTTGTAGAGCTCGACCAGATCGCCGTCGGCGATACCGCGGGCAGCGGCATCTTCGGCGTTGATCCGCACCGGCTCGCGACCCTGCACCTTGTAGAGGGCGCGCAGATTCGCCGACTGGTCCATCTGGCTGTGCAGCCGGTACCACGGGTGCGGGCTGACCATGTGGAGCTGGCCGTCCTTGGCGTTGCCGAGGAATTCGGCCGGTTCCTGCCACACCGGCATGCCCGGGCAATCCTCGATATTCATGTCCGCGATGGTACTGCAGAACATCTCGATCTTGCCGGTGACGGTGTGCAGCGGGTTCGCTTCGGGGTCCTCGTAGAACGCCCCGTGGCGCACCCATTTGCGGGCCGCGGCCGGCATCGGCATGCGGGCATAACCCTTCTCCCAGAACTCCTCGAACGGCGTCTCCTTCGCCGCGCCGGACTTCGAATAGGCCGCCTTGACGTGGTCCATGAATTCGAGCGAGTCGGTGAACTTCGCCCAGAACCCCATCTTTTCCGCCAGCGCCTCGAAGATCTCGTAATCGCTCTTGGCCTCGCCCATCGGCTCGACGACCCGCTTCATCGCGTAGACGCGGTCATTCGAATACGTACCGCCTGAAGTGATGTCGTTGCGTTCGAGCGTCGAGGACGCCGGCAGGACGATGTCGGCCCAGCGCGTCGCCGCCGTCCACCACACATCGACGCTGACGATCGCGTCGACCTTGGCGAGCGCCTTGATCAACCGGTTGGTGTCCTGCTGATGCGACATGAAGTTGTTGCCGGCGTTGACGATCATGTAGACGTCCGGATACTCCCGTGCGATGCCGTTATAGCGGAACTCGCCGCCCGGATTTTCCAGCATCTCGGTGATGCGGCTTGCCGGCGCGATCTTGTCGACGAAGTTCTTGCCCTGGCTGAGGCCGACCGGCGTCGCGTTGCCGCCCTGCGGCATGCCGCCATTGCCGTAATGCCACGAGAAACCGACGCCTGCGCCCGGAACACCGATCTTACCGGTAAGCGCGGCGAAATTGACGATGGCCCAGTGGGTCATCTCGCCGTGATGGGCACGCTGCAGCGACCAGGCACCGGCGATTTGGGTCTTCGACTTGGCGAACAGTTCGGCCAGTTCCTTGATCTTGGCCTCGTCCATGCCGGTCATCGCCGCCGCCCAGGCCGGGGTCTTCGGCGTGCCGTCCGTCTCGCCCTTCACATAGGCGATCCACTTGTCGGCGCCCGTCGTGTATTTGGCGATGTAGTCCTTGTCGTCGAGACCGGCATCGAGCACGTGATAGGCCATCGCCAGGAACAGGGCGACGTCGGTATTGGGAACGATCTTCACCCACTCGGCATCGAGGAACTCGTCGGTCGCTGTACGCTGCGGATTGATCGAGACAAACTTCACGCCGGCATCGCGGATCTCTTCCCAATGGGCATACATGCCGTGGTCGGCGACGCGATATTCGACGCGGTTGTTCTTGATCGGATCGGCGCCGACGAGAACGAACACCTCGGTGTGGTCGCGGATGACCTCCCATGCAGTCTGGGCCGAGTAGACCTCCATGTCGCCGATGATGTGCGGCAGCGCGACCTGGCTTGCACCGGCCGACCAGTCGCCGGCAGTGACCGAGCAGCCGCCAATCAGGTTGAAGAACCGGCCCTGCATCACGTTCGGACGGAACACGCCGGCATTCGCCCAGCCGCCATAGGACGAGCTGAAGATGCCCTCGTTTCCGTGCTTCTCGATCGTATCGAGGATGGCTTTCGCCGTCAGGCTGAGGGCGGTGTCCCAATCGACACGGACCCACTCTTCCTTGCCGCGCAGCTCGCGCTTGGTGTCGCCGCTCTGCCAGCCCTCGAGGTAGGACTTGCGCACCATCGGATAGTCGACCCGCGTCTTGTCGTTGGTGCGGTCGAGGATACCCAATGACAGCATCTCGGTCGGGCGCGAATCGAGCTCGATCATCGGCGAGATGTTGACGATCTTGCCATCGCGCACGACGGCCTCGAACGGGCCGAAATGGGTGGCGTGAAAGATGCGGTCCTGGAACGAGTTCGGGTCGATGGACGCGAGCGCCGTGGTGTTCCACAGGCTCGACAGGCCAAGCGCCCCGGTACCGATCAGAAAGCCGCGACGTGTCGTATGAGCGAATGTCATGGCAGTTCTCCTTGCCCCTTCGGAAAATTCGATTGCCATGACGCTACGCCCGGCGTGTGAACCGGTCTTGCGGGGGATGTGTACGCGCTGTAGGAAGATGTAAAAGAATGTAAACGGAACGGCGCCGGGAGAAGTCGGGGGATGAGCCATCACATCGTGATCATCGAAGACGATCCCGTCACGCGCCGCCGCCTGGCCGCCCAGCTCAAGCAGCAGATGTACCGCGTCAGCGAGGCCGCCGACGCCACGGTGATGGAAGAGATCATCGCCCGCGATCCGGCCGACGTGCTGCTGGTCGACATCAATCTGGAAGGCAAGGACGGGCTCACCATCACCCGCGAGCAGCGCGCCCGCTCCGATGTCGGCATCATCCTTCTTACCAGCCGGACCGATCAGATCGACCGCATTGTCGGGCTCGAGCTCGGCGCCGACGACTACGTGACGAAGCCGTTCGACAAGCGCGAGCTTTTCGCCCGCATCAAGAACCTGGCCGCGCGGGTCGCGGCTTTGCGCGCGATGGAAACCGAAAGCGCGGCACCGCCGGCCGTGCAGCTCGGACGCTGGAAGCTCGACCGGGCACGCCGCCGCCTCGTCAACGATGACGGCGACATCGAAGCCCTGACCCGCGCCGAATTCGAGCTGCTCGACGCATTCGCCGGCCACCCCGGCGTGATCCTGAGCCGCGACCGGCTGCTCGACATGATCCAGAACCAGCGCTGGGCGCCCGACAACCGGACCATCGACGTTCTGGTCGGCCGGTTGCGCAAGAAGATCGAACCCGATCCCTCGCGCCCGGAATGGATCATCACGATCCACGGCGAGGGCTACATGCTCGCCGAACTCTCCGACAGCTGAAGATCCAGGCCACGGGCAGCATCCCTCAGCCGGGCAACGACCGCGGCCGCCTTGTCATCGATGCCGGCGAGAGCACCGGACACATCGCTGCCATTGCGCGCCGCGGCTTCGATCTCGCCGAGCGCCGCGCAGAAGTCCGACAAGGCGAAATTCGACGCAGCTCCCTTCAGCCGATGCGCCTGCCGCGCGATGCCGTCCAGATCCGACGACGCGAATGCGGCCTGCATCGCCGCCAGCGCACGTTCCGTCTCCTCGATAAAGGCGTCGACGATGGCCGCCGTTTCTTCGCGGCCGATATCGGCGACATCGGCTGCGAGCGTCTCATGGATCGCATCGGCACCCGGCTCGCTTTCAGAGGCAGTACCCGGCTCGGTCCCGAGCAACGCGGCAAGCGAGCGCGGCGATAGCGGCTTGTGCAGGATGCGGTCGACGTTGAGTTCGGCCCGGCGCGCGGCAGTATCCTCCATGTGATGCGCCGTCAGCGCGACGATACGCGGCGGATGAGTGAGCTCGGCACGGATCCGGCCCGCCGCCTCTCCGCCGGACATGTCGGGAAGATCGATATCCATCAGGACGAGGTCGAACGCACCGTCGAGGGCAAGCCGGATCGCGTCCGCTCCGGTCTCCGCCTCGACCGCCGTACAACCGAGCCGCTCCAGATAACCGCGCGCGACCATGCGGTTGACCGCCTGGTCCTCGACCACCAGAACCCGCTTGTCGAGGGATGCCACCGCAGCGGTCTCGCGTTGATGGGACACCCGCTCGGGATCGCCGATCTTGAGCGGCACGGTGAGCGTGAACCGGGAGCCTTCGCCCGGCGCGCTTTCCAGCGAAAGCGACCCGCCGAGCGCCTCGGTCAGTCGGCGGCTGATGCTGAGCCCGAGACCGAGCCCCTCGATCGCGTTTTCCGGCCGCCCCGTACCGCGCGCATAGGCATCGAAGATGCGGGCGTGGTCGTTCAGCGGAATGCCGATGCCGGTATCGGCAATCGTGAAACTGATCACCGGGTCGCCGCTCGCGGGATCGGGCGCATGGTCGAGAATGATCGCAACGCTGCCCGCCTGCGTGTATTTCACGGCGTTCGACAACAGATTGACGACGATCTGGCGGATCTTCTGGACATCGCCGAGCAACACCGGCGGCACGCCCGGCGCCATGTCGATCGCCGTCTCGAGGCCTTTTTCGGCGGCATTGGCACGCAGATAGCCGGCCAGCTGTGCCATCAGTTCGCGCACGTCGAAATGGGTCGGGCTCAGCACCGGCCGACGGCTCTGCGTCGCCGCGTAGTCGAGGATGTCATTCGACAGGACGAGCAGGTTTTCCGCGCTCTGACGGGCGATCGTGGCGCGGTTTTTCCGCTCGTCCGTTTAGGCTTCGGCCTCAAGCAGGCGCAGCATGCCGACGACACCGTTCAGCGGCGTGCGGATTTCATGCCCCATCATGGCGAGGAATTCCGACTTCGCGCGGTTGGCGGCCTCGGCTTCCTCGCGCGCCCGGTCATGCGCGTGCATTTCCGTCACCACTTCACGGGTTCGCTGGGTGACCGCGGTCTCAAGCTCGTCGCGCAGACGCTTGGCCTCGGCCGCCCGCAAGCGCAGAACATGCAGCGCACGCTCCATCCGCCCGATCTCGTCGCTGCCGGTTTCCGGGATGGCCCGTTCATAGTCGCCGAGAGCCAGCGCGGTGATATGGGTCTTGACGTTGGCCAGACGGTCGAGCGTGCGCCGGCTGACACTGGCCCAGGCAAGGCCGGCGGCGGCAATCGCGACCAGCAGGAAGCCGGCCATACCAAGCGTGATCCAGCGCGCCAGCCGCTCGGTCCAGGCCTGGCTGGCAAGGGCTTCGGCGTGCATCCGGTCGAACAGGCTGTCCGAAAACGCCACGAGCGTCCGCGTCTGCCCCTGCATGCGCTTGAGCGCTTGCCCGAGCGTCTTCGATGTCGCGAGATACCCCGCCTGTGCAGTCAGGATACCGTCGGGATCGGTCTCGGAGGAAATGCCTTCGAGCAGGATCGTGACCCGGTTGCGGGCGCGGGTCGAGGGCAGATACTCGATACGGCCGCGCGCATTGGCGATTTCCTCGACGACGGTTCGCCGGGCGGCGGCCAGCGCATCCAGCGTCTGCAGGGTGTCGGCCGTGAGCAGCGTCGCGCGCAGCCTTTCGATCGCCCGGCCCAGTTCATAAAGCCGGTCGTAGGTAAAGAAGTTCAGATCGGCGAGATCATCGAGGCGCGGCGCGATGTCGTCGCCATTCTGGTCGTAGAGATCGGCAATGGCGGCGGTGATCTGAACCCGCGCCGTATCGGTTTGCTGGGTGAGGATGTCTTCCAGCTCGCCGAGCCGCGTGACGGTTTCGCGCAGGCGCCGGCGGATCACCTCACGCGTCTCGAGACGGGCAAGCGCCGCCTCATACTGGCTCATGACGGTCGCCTCGACCTTTGAAAGCGCCAGCGGCGTCGAGCGCTGCAGCTTCGGCGCCCGCGCGACGAGGTCGTTGACCGAACGTCCCAGCGCCTCGACGCGGTTCAAGAGGGCATTCTTGAGGAGAGCGAGATCCGCCGGATCGCCGACCTCCGTAAAGGACGTTCCAAGGCTGGCGACATAGGCGCTGTCGGCCTGGATCTCGCGCGCCAGGGCAGCCGCGGGAAGGTTCTCCTGGACCAGCGCCCTGTGGTTTTCCGTCAGATACCAGATGGAGCCGATCGCCACCGCAGCGACGAGGACGGTGAGAACCGTGATAAAGGCGAAAACCCTGCGTAACTGCTTGTCGAAACCCGCGCGTCGCATATCCGGTTCTTACGCGCACGCGCGGCGGCGCGCAATCTGCGCTGTCACCGCGTGTCTTTTCCAGCCGCCCCCGGCCCCGGCCGAAGCGGCATCCTTCGTGCGATCGCCCCCCGTTCGCCCGCATTGCGCAGAAGCGCGGCGGCACGATAGGCCCCATGCGAGAGTTTGGAGAAGGGAAGGGTCACGACCAGCCCGAGCACGCTGCCGAGGTGGAGCGCCAGCAGAAGCCCCATCGCGGACGTCTCCCGGAATGCCAGAAGAACGAGCCCGCTAAGCGCGACCACCGCGAGACTTGCCCGCGTAATCCGGTCGGCGGCTTCCATGCGCCGCGCCGCCGGACGCCGGTCGGCACGCAGCCGGTACCATTCGAGTCCCGCGAGACCGATGAGCATTGCAACGCCGCCAAGATTACCCAATACGACGGGCGGGCTGAGCAACGGATAGGGCGCGATCTGGCCGAACAGATAGTGCTGCACGGAACCGGCAAGGGTTGCGAGAAAGGTCAGGCCGAAGCCGTAGGCGGTGAGGTGATGAGCGATGCGACGGAGAGGTCCCGTCGGACCGTCGCGGGTTTCGCAGCCGGGTCCGCCGCCACCGAGATTGCGCAGCGTCAGGACATCCGCCAGCGCTTTCGCCCAGCTTCGCAACGAATAGCGGGCATCAGGCCCGGCTCCGCTCCGCCAGAACCGCCCGATGCGGACGGCGAGAACGAGAGCCGCAAGACCAAAGGCGAGCCCGGCGCCGACCGCCATCACCCTGTGCGGAATGACGGCAAAGAAACCGCCCGGTCCGGTGTGGGCGGACAACACCGTCTGCAATGGCACCATCAGCAGGACCGCGAGCGGAACACCAAACAGGCAGAGCGCATAGAGCGCGGCAAGCCAGGTGGTCCCCGATCCGCGCGCCAGCACCCCGCCGCGATACTGTTCGAGCCGCATCCCGGCCAACGCAGCGGGGAGATTGACCGCGAAGGCATGCGGCGGTGCGTACTGGCAATCGTCGTGGCAGGACCGGCAGTCGTGACACAGATGCGCCAGATGGTGCAGGTCTCCGTCGCGCAGCGCGGTGCGCAGCTCGGCGGCCGGGAACACGTCGCAAAGGCCAGTGCAGAACCCGCACGTGTTGCAGATGTTCAGCGCGCGCCGCGCTTCGGCGACCGGATCGGCGGGCGGGTTGTCCGGCACGGCGCCGGACGCCAGCCTCGGTTGGCATAAAGTCCCGCCGGAGCCAACGAATGCGTCCCCGGCCAGCGCGGCGGCATTACGCCCGGCAATGCGGCCAAAGACACCGCCGATCGTCAGCGCCCCGCCGGAAAGATAGCCCTCGCCCAACACAGCGCCGAACATTGCCGCTCCCGACGCGAAAAGACCCGGCGCGACACCCCCTCCCGTCAGACGAACGCGGGCCATGCCATCGACGGCAACCCCAAAACGGGTGAAGCCAAGGCCGGGCTGCAACGGGATCGCGGCATAGGGCGCCTGCAGCGACAGCGGCGCATCGGCGGACCGGCTGCGCGGAACTGCCGGCGCCGGACCGCCGGCAAGGTAAGTCTCGAGTTCCGCCAGGGTTTCGGCGAGCCCTGCCGGATCGATACCGCAGCGTTCCGCCAGTATTTCAGGGCTTTCCCCCGTGATTGGCGGGTAGAGCATTGCCGGCAAAGTATTGGCCACTTCGGCACCGAGCACCAGCCAGGCGCGCGGGTCCTCCCGCTCGCCAAGTATGTGGCCAAGATGAGAATGACGCGTCTGCCCGACGACAGCGCCCTCGTCGCAGAACCGCCGCCCGTGGACATCGACCACGATCCCCAGATGCATGCCGTCGATCCGGCTGACGATCCCCGCATCATCCATCGGTGCACGCGCGTCGACCGCAACGAGGTGCCCGTCGCCCGCCCGCCCAGCCGGCGCCGCCCCATTGGCGAGCAACCACAACAGCGGTTCGCCGCGCTGGAACGGTGTCCCGCGATTGGCGAAACCGCGCGCGCCGGGCCCCAGATGGCCGGCCAGCGCCGACCGGTCGGCGCCGTAGCCGCCGCAGGCGAGCACCAGCGCTGCCGTGTCGATGGTCTCGGCTCCCTCCGCCGTCACTGCCGCAATCCGCAGGGGGCCGGCGTTTTCGGCAACAAGGAGTGCGGGGTCGAGCGCTTCAACCCGCCAGCCATGGCGGATATCGACCCCAAGCCGTTCCGCCCGCCGATAGAGCACGTTGACGAGCGCCTGCCCGCCGCCACGGAAAAACGCGGTGCGTGGCGACCACGGGAGATTGCCGTCGCTCCATGGCTCGAAAGCCACGCCCTGCGCGGCAAGCCAGCTTCCGAGCACCGTCGATTCATCCGCGACAAGCTTCGAAAGCACCGGATCGGGCGCGCCGACGCGTATGAGATCGGCGGCAAACTCGGTGACCGGATACTGCGTGCGCTGCCACGGCGTTTCGCCATCATGGGCAAGCCGGATGTTGCGGGAATGGCGCGCATTGCCGCCCCGCATATGAAACGGCGCGGCGTCGAGCAGGACGACCGAAGCCCCAGCCAGCCGCGCCTCGATTGCAGCGCAAAGGCCGGCGAAGCCGCCGCCGATCACCAGAACGCCTGTGCTCAAACCCATGTGCCCGCATTCGTTTGGAATTCACCGGCCCTTCATAGCGCAGTCGCGCTATCGCGTGCACCACCACAGCCCTGCGCCGACGGTCGCACCGCGGCAAACGCCGGACGCACTCACCGCCTCATGCCTGTTGCGACATCGAACGCAGCCGTTTTACATCTGCCGGACGGTTGTCTCGGACCGACCCTCTGTGGTTCTCTGTCGGACAGCGGATCGAGCCGATGGCCACCGCGTCCACCAGGACGGTGAGGACCGTGATCAAGGCGAAAACCCTGCGCAACTGCTTGCCGAAACGCGCACGCCGCGCGTCCGGCTTTTTCGCCTACGCCCGCATCCTCGCGATCTGCGCGGTCGCCGCGTTTCTCATGCCCATGTCGCCGGTTGCCGCTCAGGACACGGGCGCGCCGGCGGCGGCGCGGATCTGTGTCATCGTCCCCCATTTCAAGGACGAGTACTGGCTGAGCGTCGGGTTCGGGCTGCACACCGCCGCTGAAGAAACCGGCGCTGAACTGCTGACCTATGAATCCGGCGGTTATCATTCGCTCGAGCGCCAGATCGAACTCCTCGACATCTGCCGCGCCGAGGGCGCACAGGCAATCCTTCTCGGAGCCGTATCGGCCGACGACGCGCGCCTCATCCAGGCGGTCGTGGAAACCGAAAAGCATGTTCCGGTACTTGCCCTCGTCAACGCGCTCGATGCGCCGGGACTCGCCGGCTGGGTCGGCGTCGACTGGCGCAAGATGGGCTTGGCCGTCGGCGCGTTCCTCAGCTCCCGTCATCCCAAAGGCAGCGAACCGGTGCGCGCCGTTCTCGTCACCGGTCCCACGGAGAGCGGCTGGGGGCCGATTCTCGATTCCGGACTTGCCGAAGGGCTGAAGAACTCATCCCTCAACATCGTCGAAACCTACCGCGCCGATACGGGCCTGCGCGAACAATTGCGACAAGTCGAGCGGGCGCTCGCCGAATACCCCGACGCCGACTATCTGATCGGCAGCGCGCCGGCCGTGGAGGGTGCGATGGCACTGCTCCGCCGCCATGGCAACGACACGCGCGCACCCAGATTGCTGGCGACCTATATCAGCCACTCGGTCCTGCGCGGGTTGAAACGCGGCCAGGTCGAGATGGTCCCGTTCGACGATCCGATCGCGCAGGGGCGGCTGGGTTTGAAACTCGCCCTGCGCAGCATCGAAGGCGAGCGCTTTCCGGGGCTCTCCGGCCCGCGGACCATCGCGGTCGAAGCCGGCTCGCGCACGATCGACAGGATCGGCCTTTCCCCTTCGGCGTTCTTTCCCGAACTGGAATAGGCGCGGCGCCACCCGCCGCCTACGCGAGCGGTTGTGACACGGCGCGGCGCGCGCGGGACAAGCAGAATCGCACCCCGAGGGGACCCCTCGGGCAGACTCAAAGTCGCGCAAGGGCGAGCCTTGCACCCGCACAAACCGGATTGACCAGAGGAACCGCAATCTTCGAGCGAATGTTCTCCCCGGCCTTTGCCAGTGGACCGCCACCGATGAGGATCGCCTCCGCCCCGTCTTCAGTGACAGCGTCCATACACGCGTTCCAGAGCGCGTCGGTCATCGCGTCTTCATTTGCCATTGTTTCCTCGGCAACGCCGGGCGTGATGCGAACCGAGACCAGCAAGTCGGCGTAGCCGTAGCGGAACGCGGTCTCCTCGATCGAACGCTCCAGCAGCGGCGTTGTCGTGACAATCGAAAAACGCCGCCCCGCCGCCGATGCCTCCGCCATCCCGGCCTCGGCAATGCCCGTTACCGGGATCGGCATCTCTTCGCGCAGCCGCCGTAGCCCCGGATCTCCAAAGCCGGAGATAAGGATCCCCCGGTAGCTCTGCTCAAGAAACTGCCGGCCAAGTTCGGCGACATGTTTTGCGGCTTCCTCCAGACTGATCTCATCGGTGATGACGTCGGGACCGCGCGAAGCAGTGTGCCCGAAGATGTCGGCGGCATCGCCCACCTCACCGCGCGCGATTTCGGTCATGATCCGCGTCGTTTCAACGCTGGTATTCGGATTGATCAGCGCAATGCGGGGGACCGGCATCATGCGACACCCGCTTCTGCCTTGATGCAGGCAGCCCGATGTGTTGCGCGCAGGTTTTCAAGCGGCGGGACGCCGTTGGTGCAATCGCTGCCGGCAAGACTGCAGCGAGGCGCGAAGGCGCAGCCCTGCGGCATGTTTGCAAGATCGGGTGGCATGCCCGGTATCGTCTCGATCCGTTCGCCCTCCATCGCCCCATGTATGGTCGAGGCCAGCAGCCCCTGAGCGTAGGGATGCGCCGCGCGTTTCAGAACATCCGCAGCCGTTCCCGTTTCGACGATCCGACCGCCATACATCACCGCGACGTCGTCGGAGATCTCGGCGGCAACGCCGACGTCATGGGTGACGAAGATAGCCGCCATTCCGAGTTCGCGCTGCAGTTCGCGAAGCAACAGAACGACCTGGATTTGCACCGTGGCGTCCAGTGCCGTCGTCGGCTCGTCGGCAAGCAGGAGTTTTGGCGAGCAGGACAGGGCGAGCGCGATCATCGCACGCTGGCGCATGCCGCCGGACATTTCGTGCGGATAGGCGTCGAGCCGGGATGCCGCCGAAGGAATGCGGACCATCTCGAGCATTTCCAGCGCCCGTGCCCGGCCCTCGGCATACGAAACGCCCTTGTGGCGAACCACCGTCTCGGCAATCTGCCGACCGATAGTAAACACCGGATCGAGCGACAGCGCCGGCTCCTGGAAGATCATCGCGACGTCGCCGCCACGATAGCTGGACAGGGCCCGACCCTTCAGGGCGAGGACATCGGTTCCCGCCATGGTGACCTGTCCCGAAACACTTGTCCGGTGTGCCGGCAGGATTCGTAGCAGCGCCCGCATGGTGACGCTTTTTCCCGAGCCCGATTCGCCGATGAGACCGAGGACCTTGCCTCGTTCCAGGGTGAAGCTGATGCCGTTCACGGCGGTGACGGCACCGCGCCCGGTCGAGAAACGGACGGTCAGGTCCTCGACTGAAAGGAGTGGGGATGTCGTGTCAGGCTTCATCGGGCAATGCTTCCGGCTAGGCTGTGTTCGGACGCCGCATCCGCCATGTGACAACTCACTTCACGGCGGGAAGGCAGACGAACCGTCGCCGGCGCGTGGGTGATGCAGACCGGAGCAGCGTGATCGCACCGGGTATGGAAGCGGCATCCCGAAGGCGGATCGATGGGGCTTGGCGGGTCGCCGGTGATGGGTGCGCTGACCGTTCGCGCCTCAGGATCGAGACTTGGCATCGAAGCGAGCAGCGCTTTCGCATAGGGATGGGCCGGCCGCGCGTAGATTTCCTCGACAGGGCCCTCTTCCACGACCTTGCCGAGATACATCACCATCACCGTGTCGGAGATGTATCGAACCACATTGAGGTCATGGGAAATGAAAATGTAGCTCAGCCCGAGCTCGGTTTTCAGGTCGGCGAGCAGGTTCAGCACCTGAGCTTCGACGGACTTGTCCAGTGCGGACACGGCCTCGTCGAAGATCACGATGCGCGGCTGCATGGCGAGCGCGCGGGCAATGTTTACGCGCTGGCGCTGGCCGCCGGACAGCTCATGCGGATAGCGGCCGGCGTAGAGGCGCGGCTCAAGTCCGACCTTGGCCAGAAGGGCGTGCGCGCGCGCGTGCTTCCGCCTTCGGCGTTCCATGCACGACCGGGCCGAACATGATGGATGCCTCGATTGTCAGGCGCGGGTTGAGGGACGCCGAACTGTCCTGGAACACCATCTGCACATTGCGGCGGAGGCGCTTCAGCGCATCGCCGGTCATCGTCACGTTCTCATCATCGAGCAGGATGTCCCCCGCATCGAGCTCGATCAGCCCCATGATCAATCGCGCCGTGGTCGACTTGCCGCAGCCGCTCTCGCCGACAATGCCGAGCGTCGAACCGACGGGCAGACGAAACGACACATCCGAGACCGCATGGACGGTCTTCGCCTTTTCGCCGAATGCCGTCGGACGGACATGGAAGCGCTTGTCGAGGCCGATGACCTCAAGGACGGGTTTTTCGGATCCGGCGTTCATTCGACACCCATCGCGGCGCGCAGGCCGTCGGAAAGCAGATTGAAACTGAGTGAAACGGCGAAGATCAGAACGCCCGGCAGGGCAGCGATCAGCGGCTGGCTGTAGATCGCGTTTCGCAGATTGTTGAGCATGAGTCCCCATTCGGGGGTCGGCGGCTTTGCGCCCAGGCCGATGAAGGAAAGCCCGGCGGCGAGGATGATCGAAACCGACAGCAGGCTCGTCGCATAGACGAGGATCGGCCCGAGTATGTTGCCGAGAATATGGACGCGAATGATCGTCAGGCTGCCGGCGCCGGTGGCGCGCGCCGCTTCCACATAGTCGTGCGATCGAACCTGCGTGGTCGCAGCCTCGGTGACACGCACCAGCGGCGGGACGAGAACGATCGTCAGGGCGAGCAGCGTGTTGGCGAGGCCGGGACCGAGCGCGCCGGCAATGGCGACCGCAAGCAGAACCGACGGAAACGCGAAAAACACGTCCGTCGTCCGCATGATCGCGGTGTTGGTGAAGCCGCCGACGAAGCCCGCGACGGTTCCCAGCGCCCCGCCGATGATGACGGCCAGCGCGACGGGGACGATACCCATCAACAGTGACAGGCGTCCGCCATAGAGCAGCCGGGTCAGCATGTCCCGACCGAGTTCATCGGTGCCGAGTATGTGGCCCGGCGTACCGACCGGTTTCAGCCTCATCACGACGCGGCCAACTGCCGGATCGCACGGTGCGATCAGTGGAGCGGCAACGGCGCCGAGCACGATGATCGCCAGCACGAAAAGGCAGAGCATCGCGACCGGATCGCGCGCAAGTCGGCCGAGCACGCCGGCCCAGTAACCGCGCGAAACGATAACGTCGGCTGGCGCCGCGGCTGCATCTGTCAGAGCGTTCATTTGCGGCTGATCCTCGGATCGAGAAGCGGCTGGAGAATATCGACGAGAAGATTCAGGCCGACGAAGAACAGCGCCAGCACCAGGATGGTTCCCTGCAGCAGCGGGATATCGCGCTGCAGGATCGCGCTGTTGAGGAGAAGCCCGGTTCCCGGCCAAGAAAAGACGGTTTCGACCAGGATCGAACCGGCCATGAGATAGCCGAGCTGGACGCCGATTACGGCCAGCGCGGTCGGCGCAGCGTTCTTCAGGACATGCAGGAAGATCTGCCTGCCGGTCAGCCCCTTGGCCGCCAGCGCCGTGACAAACTCTTTGGCAAGGGTGTCGGCGACCAGCGCCCGGACGGAGCGCGTGACGATAGCGGCCGGCATTGCCGCCAGCGTCAGCGCCGGCAAGACCATGAATTGCAGGCGGTCGGTAATGTTCATGTCGCCGCCGGGTCCGGCGCCCATGGCTGGAAGCAGGTTCAAATGCACGGAAAAGAGCACGACCAGAACGATACCAAGCCAGTAGTGGGGGATGGAGACTCCCGATATCGCGAATGCCGAGACGAGCTTGTCGATCGGCGTGCCGATGGTGTAGCCGGCGACGACGCCCAGCATCACGCCGACCACGAAGGCGATCGTCGAGGCAAGCAATGCCAGACTGAGCGAGTAGGTTATCGCCGTTGCGATCTCGGAAAGCACCGGGCGGCCCGAGGCGATCGACGTGCCGAGATCACCCGTCAGCGCATTTGCAAGCCAATAGAAATATTGCACGGGGACGGACTGATCGAGACCGTAGCGCGCCTTGGTGGCATCAATGATGTCCTGCGTCGCGTCGGTCGGCAGCACCAGGGACAGCGGGTCACCCGGGGCGAGCTGAACGAGCAGGAAACAGACGATGCTCACCGCGAAGGTGATCGGCACCGTGTAGGCGATTCTCTTGATGACATATCCCAACACTGGTGCCGATCCTTCTTCGATTGGCCGATGAGCCGACTACTTTTCGACGCTCACCGGGGTCAGGTCCTGGAACCAGTTCTGAGCCTGCACGAAGCCTTTGACCTTGGGCGACATGGCCCGCGGTCCGACATCGTGAGCGACGAACAGGAACAGCGCCTCGTTGACATAGATCTCATGCAGGGCCTGGATCGCCTCCAGCTGCTTGGCGGTGTCGAACTCCGTGCGGATCGTATCGATCAGCGCATCAGCCTCGGGGTTGGAGTAGTAACCCCAGTTGGTGCCCTTGGGCGCAACAAGACGGCTGTCGATGTGGCGCATGAGAGCGGTAAACGGGTCCTGACTGAAATAGGAGCTGTTGGTCGACTGGGCGCCGTTTGTTGTCGGGTCCTTCGCGCCGGCACGCCAATTGGCCAGAAGCGCGTTCCAGTCGCGCACGTCGAACTCGACGGCGATACCGATCTCGGCGAGGTTCTGCTGGATCAGCTCGTTCATCAGCATCGGTTGCATCTGGCCCGATCCGGCGGGGGAAATGATCGCCTTCACCTTGAGCGGATTTTCCTTCGAATAGCCGGCCTCGGCCATCAGAACCTTCGCCGCTTCGGGATCGTAGGTGACCTTGAACTCGGGCGAACCGAACCAGTCGCTCGTCGACGGCACCATGCCTTCCGCCGGCCGCATCATGCCGCCGAGCAGCGATTTCATGCCTTCACGATCGATCGCCAGATTCGCTGCCTTACGGACACGGATGTCGGCCCAGGGCGAACCTTCCAGCATCGAGAAATGCCACGGCCACACATGCGGATAGACGTTCGAGGTGATCTCGAAACCGGCCGACTTCAGGCTGTCGAGCGCGTCCGGCGGCGGGGCCTCGATCCAGTCGACCTGACCCGAGCGCAGCGCGGCGACACGCGCCGAGGGATCGGGTACCGGAAGGATCACCAGCTCATCCACCTTGGGCATCCGGTCAGGATTCCAGTAGGCGTCGTTCGGAACGAGGACGGCGCGCTCACGCGGTACATAGCTCTTGACCTTGAAAGGCCCGGTTCCCGAAGGCGCCTTCAGAAATCCGTCCCACCCGCCTGAGGCTTTCCACTGCGCAGGACTCGACATGACGATCCACGCGATCTCGAAGGGAATGAGCGCATCGGGGGTTTTCGTCACGATCTCCACCGTCATCGGGTCGACGACGGAGTAGCTGGCAATCGTCGGGATACGACCGCGGCCCTGAGCAGCCTGCTTCTCGTCATATTGCGGCGACTGCGGGTTCAGGATCTTGTCGAGGTTGAACACGACGGCGTCGGCGTTGAAGTCGGAGCCATCGTGGAACTTGACGCCCTCGCGGAGCTTGAAAGTCCACTTGGTCTTATCGGCGGGATCAACGCTCCATTCCGTGGCAAGCCCCGGCATCAGGGTGACCGGCTTGTCGGCGGACGAGAGATCGTAGGCGACCAGGGCTTCAAACACCGTGTAGCCCATGAAGCGCATGCCTTCCGCACCCTGGTCGGTCTGTCCATTCGGCAGCGGCACGTCGGATGCGGTCATGGCGACCCGGAGCGTACCGTCGGCCTTGGCCGGACCCATCGCGGCAAGGAGGCCGATCGAGAGAACCGCCGTCATGGCGACGAGACCTGCGCGCTGGAGGGTGAACCAGCCACGCTTGTGTACAGGCTTCCGACCCGGATCAGGACGGCTGGCCAAGAGGGAACTCATTGTCATATCGCTATTCCTTCAAATGTCAGCCGGACACGCTTCCGACCATGCCATACGGTAAGCATTTTTCATACTAATATTCTATGAAAAGATTTTTCCTATTTTAATTCAGTGTATTGATCAGATTTTGCCAAAATAGGTGAGCACCACAGGTATCCTGAGACTGAATGGATTTTGGGCATGCGGATGCCGCAATTGCCCAAGAATCCGCCATGCCGACAATTGACCGCAGACTGGGCAGGCGCGCTCTACAGCTCGTCGAGGGAGTCGTGCGCCAACTCGATCGCAGCGAGGCGCTTGCGGCCGGCAGGACCGGCAAGTTCGATCACACGGGTCGCGATCAGATGGCAAAGCGCCAGAACCGACACGTGATTGAACAGCGAGCCGGGAGCCTGCGTTTGGCATTGGAAATGCCATTTCGGACCCTGCATCCGCTCGACACCGGCATCCGTGATGTAGAGAACCGCCGCTCCGGACGCGATCGTCTGATAGAGAATCTGCTCAAGACGCGTGTGCCCGCGCCGCAACCCGAACAGCACGACACAGTCCCGGTCGGTCATGCTGGCGATGTTTTCACCGAGCGTCTGCCCGGCAGCGGGAAGGGTGGTTATGTTCTCAATGACCTGGAGAGACTGCCACTGCAGATACGTCGCGAAGGATTGGCTGGTACGGAAGCCGATCACCCAGACCCGTCTTGCCGCCAGCATGGTTTTCGCAACCTCGTCGATTTCCGTAAGTGATATGCCCAGAAACGTCTTTTCGAGATTGGCCTTGCCCTGCTCGACATGGTCGTGCAGCACGCTTTCCGAAATCTTAGATGATGAGCCGGAAAGATAGAGCGCCGCGCCGGTATGACGCTCGGCACGAACATGCCTGCGCGCTTCCTCGTAGCTGGCGTAGCCGAGCTTCTGGACGAAACGCGATACGGTCGCATTGGAAACATTCGCCAGCCGGGCGAGTTCGGTCGCTGTGTAGCTGGCGAGTTCGCCGGGGAAGTTGAGAACGAAATCGGCCAACCGGCGCTCGGTCGGATGCATGCGGTGCAGTTCCCCGCGAACTCGGGTCACGAACGAGAGCTTCTGTTTGGCCGGCATCGATCAGTCTCGCGAAAACGAATTTTCACAGAGACTAACCATGAATGCCGCCGCCGGGAAACCATCCGCATCTCATATCGGTGGTCTGTGCCGGCGTTTTTCCACGTTGCATGCAGCCGCGCATTCGCCATGGACGAAACATATGATCTGCAAAACCGGAAGGGGGGAATGGTGCCGCATGACGGATTCGAACCGCCGACCCCATCATTACGAATGACGTGCTCTACCAACTGAGCTAATGCGGCGCACCAGGTGCGGGGCTGTGCCCGAACGCCTCCTGATAACGGGAGTTCTCCGGCTTTTCAAGCACGGAGTGAAGCCAAAATACAGCTGGCGGCAAAACACCGCCGGCGGGAAATCGCGGCAAGGCGGGACCGCACGGGGCCGACCGCCCTCAGCAACACCCCGCGTAGCGCGACGTCAATTGTAGCGCGGCCGCCCGCGCCCCATGACGTCGTCGTCGTCGGCCAGCGGACCCGGATCGTCCGGCGCGTGACCGCCAAACGGCAGGCCGGAGTAATCCTCATCATCCGTCTTGGCCGCGCCTTCGGGCGTTGCTTCGATCGCCGACGCCTCGACCACATCGGCCGGTTTCGCCGCCTTCGCGGGTTCCGCAGCAGCAGGCTCCTTCGCCTCAACCGGGGCCTCAGGCGCAGACTTGGCTTCCGCCGGCTTTGCCGCTGCCTCGGCCTTCGACGTTTCCTTTTCCACCGGGGTGGCTGTCGGAGCGGCTTCAGCCTCGATCACGACCGCGTCTTCCGCTTCGACGACCTTTTCAGCCGCAGGCGCAGGTGCCGGTTCGGCCTCGATAACCACGGGTTCCTCGGCCTTTTCGGCCGGCGCAGCATCGAGCTTTTCATCGCCAACCGCAGTGGCTGCGGCGGGCGCCGCCGCCAAAGCCGGTCCGGCCACGGGCGCGACGGGGCGGGGCTTCAGCAGGTCGTCCTCGATCGTTGGGCCTTGCGCGCCGGCCAGCATCGCCACCGGCACCTTCCACTCGAACGCGTCGAGACGGCCGGTCACCGGCGAGATCGGCGCCCATTCCTCGGCCACATAGCCATCGGCGATCCACGCCGGGTCGCGCGGCATCTTGACGGCGCGGGCAAGCCATTCGCGCATCCGGCCCTGGTCGCCATGTTCGCCCTCTTCCACCTCGGCCATCATCAGACAGGCGCGTTCGGTCGGATCGGAACGCAGCACACGGGTCAACGCCTCGCGCGCGGTCTCGAAATCGTGCAGCTCGATCGCCACGCGGGCGAGCGCCAGCGCGCCTTCCGCGTGATGGCTGCGTAGTGTGTTGAGCGTCTTCGCCCGTTTCAGCCGGTCGCGCGCCGAATCGCCCGGTCGCAGATAGAGGTAGGCCTCCGCGATCTCGGGGTGCGGCTCCTTCTTCCACGCGGCCTCGAGGATCTTCGCCGCCTTGCGGAAATCGCCAGCGCGCGACAGAAGCCGCCCGGCAAGCGCCGCCGCCGTCACCAGTTCCGGCGCCAGACCGTGCGCCTCGACCGCCATCTTGCGCGCCTCGTCCGGATTGCCGTCTTCAAGCTCCAGCCCGCGCGCGGTCAGAAGCACTGCTCGCTGACGCCGCGCCGTCTTCTTGTCGACCAGCTTATTGGCAACGTTTTCGGCCAGCGTCTTCAGCGCGCCTTCCCAGTCGCCATCGGCGGAGCGGAATTCGAGCTGCGCCTTGCCCGCCCACGGCACCGAGGGCGCCAGCGCGGCGGCTTCCTCGACATAGTGCCGGGCGGCCTCGCTCTCGCCCTCGCGCTTTGCCTCGACGAACAGACCGTGCAGACCGAGCAGCCGGGTCTCGTCGTCATCGAGCATGGATTCAAACGTCTTGCGCGCGGTCTCGCGATCGCCCGAAAGCTGCGCCGACTGCGCGGTAAGAAGCAGCGTCGCCGGTTCGTGCTTGAGAAACTTGCGGGCCTCCTTGGCGGCCTTCTGCGCGTCGCGTACGTTGCCGGAGCCCACCGCGATGAAACCATGCTTCAGCGCCGCGGTACCCTTTTCGCGCCGCCGGCGGCCGAAGAAGTGCTGCAGCGCGCGCGGCGAGCCGACGACACCACGCAACACCGACCACAGGATGATGCCGGCAACCACCAGCACCGCCACCGAAAGCAGCGCGACCATCACGCTGGTCTCGAGCTGGTAGCCCTGCCAATCGAGCATCAGGGTGCCGGGCCTGTCGGCGAGCCAGGATGCACCGAGCGCGACCGCGAACAGGATGGCGAAAAAGACGATCAGACGGATCATAGGGGAGGACTCCCGCAAAAAACTCAGTTGCCGCTTTCAGCGAGCAAGGACAGCACGTCGCCGGTTACCGTTTCGACAAGTCGATCGGCGGCAAGACGGGCACGAACGGCGGACAGCCAGGGCTCGATGGCGGCTTTAGCCTCGGCGGAGACATCCGCTTCACCAAGCGCATCCCAGGCAGCCACGGCACCAGCGAGATCGCCGGCCGCAGCCTTGCGGCCCATCTCGCCGAGCGCGGCATCAACACCTGCGCCTGCCCCCTCGCCGGTGGCGCGCACCTGCACCGCCGACTGCGCATTCGACCACAGACGGTCTAGCACCCCGGCATCCTCGGCCGGCTTCGCCAGCGTCGCGCGAACCTTGTCGGCAGCCGCCGGGAACCCGGCGACGAGCGCGCTGGTTGTCGCAATGCCCTTTTCCGCGTGCGCGGCAAGCGGCGAAAGATCGACACCCTCACCGAGCGTCGCCGAGACGGCCGCAAGTTCGGCCTGATAGGGCTTTCCGGCTTCGACCGCACGACCGAGCGACGACACCGCCACCGCGCGGGCGGCGATTTCGCGCGCACCCGGCCCGCCGACGGTCTTCTCAAGCCCGTCGATCCGGCCGGCAGCCGCGTCGACCTTGCCGGCAAGCTCGGTGATCTGTTCGCCAACACCGCTGAGTGCTGCCGCCGTTTCCTCGGCCTTGGCCGTGGCCGCCGTCAGCACCGCATCGCGTGCCTCTGCCGCTGTTGCCAGTTCGCCGACGCGGGTTTCGACAGCACCAATCGCCGACTTGGTCGCCTCATCGGCACCAGCTTCGGCAAGTTTCGCTTCGACACCATCGAGCCGCGCGGCCTGCGCGCTCACCGTCTCATTCAGCCCGGCAATCGTGGTCTCAACGCCCTTGATTGCGTCGCCAAGCGCCGGATCGACCGCAGGCACCGCCGATGCTGTCTCAGCGACGGCGGCAATCTTTCCACGCAAATCGGTCAGTTCGCCCTGCAGGCTTTCAAGCGCCACTTCAGGACCCTGCGTGCCCGACGAAACGAGACGGCGCAAATCGGCGACCTGGCCGGTCAGCTCATCGAGCCCGGCGGCCTTCTTTTCGACCTCGGCGATACGCGCCTCGACGGCCGCTGCCGGATCGGGCAGCGCCGCGATGGTCTTTTCCATCGCCTCGACACGGGCGGCGAGTGCCGTCAGCGTTTCACTCAGATCGGCGGGAACGCTGGCCTCCGGCGCCGGACGGGCGCCGAGCTCCGCGAGCTTGCCTTCGAGATCGGCGGTACGGGTCGTGAGCGCGGCGAGATCCGCCGGTGCCACGGTCTCGCTCGGCGCACCGGGTGCCGGGAGCACCCCGGCGCTCTGCAGGCCGTAACCCGCGCCGAAGGCAACCACGCCACCGGCCAGAGCCGCCGCGAACCAGCCGATCAGACCGCCGCGTTTTTCGCCCTTTGGCGCGGATGCAGCGCCGAGCGTCGGCTCGGGACGCTTCGGTTCATCCTTCTTCGGTGTCTCATCGCGGGAAATGGGAGCCTTCGTATCCGGCTTGGCGCTTTCCGCCGCCTTTTCAGCCGTCTGCGCAGCTGACTTCGGCGCCGCCGGATCCTTCACACCGACCGCAGCGTCACCGCCGGATTTGCTCTCCGTCGCAGGGCCTGCCTTTGCAGCATCCGCGCCGGTTTTGCTCTCTGGCCCGGTTTTCGCCGGTTCCGACTTCGCCGGCTCGGGTTTCGCGGACGCCGCTAGCTTTGCGTCGCCCGGCTTTGCATCACCAGGCGTATTCTCGGCAGGTTTTGATTCGGTGGGTTTCGTCGTGTCCGCTTTGGCGTCCGTCGCTTTCGCCTCAGGCGCAGCGCCCGGCGCCGTCACTTCCTTGACGTCCTTGGCTTCGAGATCGATGGTCACCGGCTTGCGGGCCGGCCGCGAGGTCTTTGCCTGACCATCTTCCTTTTTCGTTGCCATTCTTCCCTCAACAGTTCCGCTGCGCGATCCGCCCGCCCTGCCTTGAGCGTATCGGCATTACATTCCAACAAAGAGGCACTCCGCCAGCCACAAGTTTCATGGCCGGCAGAGTCTTTATACTCCGTAATGGTCGGACCGACAGGGATTCAGATCAATCCGCCATTCGGCGACGGTCAACGCTCCCGGTCCCGCCCGCACTAGCCGGCCGCGACAGCCTTCTGCCCGGCATCCTTGATCAGCGCCATCATCGCGCGCGCATTCGGCTTCTTGGCAACGCGGATCTTCTCGCAGCCAAGATCTTCGAAAGGCTTTGCCGCGGCTTTGGAAATGGCGATAACGCGCACGCCCTTCAACGCCTGATCGAGCCCGGCTTTGTTCGCGGCCGCAATCAGTGCCGTTCCCGTGCGGGCGGAAAAGATCAGCGCGCCGCCGAGCTTGCCGGCCTTCAGCGCCTCGACGGTCTTTTCGCCGAGGTCGCTCGCCGGTTCCGCGGCGTAGACTTCGGCCAGCCGCATCTCGAAGCCAAGATTGCGCAGCAACCCTTCGAGGTCGCCCTTGCGATCGCGCCCACCGGCGTAAAGCACCGGGCCGTCGCCGGCCTCGAGCGTGTTCGAGACGAGACCGGCCAGCGCCATGACGTCGCCATCGGCGCTGATCACCTTGGTGAAGCCGGCGTTTTCCGCCGCCCGCGCCGTCGCCTTGCCGACGGTGAACAGCGGCAGGGCCGTGAGCGCCGCCTTGTCGGAGCGCGCGCCAAGCGCCCGCACCGCATTGGCGCTGGTCGCCGCGATCGCCTGAACGCCGTCGAGTGCGATCGGTGCCGTATCGTCGAATACGATCTTCAGCATCGGGTCGACGATGGCGCGGTGGCCCTTGGCTTTCAACATGGCGGCCGTCTTGCCGGCACCCGGTTTCGGCCTTGTAACGAGAAACTGCATGAGTGATGTCCTAGGAAGCGCCGCCGACGGTTGCCGTTTTCCGCAACCCCGGACGCGGACGGTTTTTGCCGAATGAACCCTGCCCGTCCACCGGGACGGGGCCAGGAAATCGCATTTCCGAAATGGTCTGCCGGCTATGACCCGAAAAAGGGACCAGCCGATGCCCCGACCGGAAGTGAACGCACTGCTCTACACACAAGTCCACCTTCGCGGGCAGTTCCCTCGGACGGAACCGCCAACGAAAGAGTTCGAAATGATAACGCGGCAGCAATGGCCGAATTAAGACTGTCAGACCGCGACGAAGAAATCCGGGCCGCCCTTTTCCTTCAGCACCCGGCCGGCCTCGGCGCCCGTATCGAACGCGTCGATCGCCGCGCAGCTGCGCGAGATCTCGTGCACCTCGGAGCCGTCCGGCTTCAGGATCATGCCGCGGAACACCATGGTGTCGCCGTCGAGGGTGGCGTGGCCGGCGATCGGCGTGCGGCACGACCCGTCGAGCTCAGCAAGGAAGGCGCGTTCCGCCGTCAGGCAGATTTCCGTCGCCCGGTCGTGGATGGCGTCGAGCATCGTGCGGGTCGCATCGTTGTCGGCGCGGGCCTCGATGACGATCGCGCCCTGGCCGACGGCCGGCGGAAAGGCATCGATGTCGAGCCGCGAGGTGATGACATCGGTCTGGCCAAGGCGATTTAGGCCGGCGCAGGCGAGAAGCGTCGCATCGACGACGCCGTCCTCGAGCTTGCGCAGGCGCGACTGCACATTGCCGCGGAAATTGACCACCTGCAGATCCGGGCGCAGGCGCAGCACGAGCGCCCCGCGACGCAGCGAGGCCGAACCGACCACCGCGCCCTGCGGCAGATCGGCGAGCGTCTTCGCCTTCGGGCTGATGAACGCGTCGCGAACATCTTCGCGCGGCAGATAGGTCGACAGCACCAGGCCGTCCGGCAGCACGGTCGGCATGTCCTTGGCCGAATGAACCGCGAGATCAATGCGGCCGTCGAGCAGCGCTTCCTCGATCTCCTTGGTGAACAGCCCCTTGCCGCCGGCCTCCGACAACGGCCGGTCGAGAATGGCGTCGCCCGTCGTCTTGATGACGACGATTTCGAACGCCTCCTCGGGCAATCCGTGCGCGGCGGCGAGCCGGTCGCGGGTTTCATGCGCCTGCGCAAGTGCAAGCAGGCTGCCTCTCGTGCCGATTCGTACAGGTTTCGTTTGCAAGGGTCGTTATCCGGGTGTTAGGCGAGAACAAGGAAAAGCGCGGCCGCCGAAGGCGAGCCCGCCTGCTTTTACCGCAAGCCGGCAACGAATACCAACCCGCCGGTTTACCGCATTGTCCGGCAGCAAGACGGCCGCGCCGGCCGAACGCGCCGACGGCCAAAGCGCCAAAGGAAGGACCGCCCCCGCCGATGATCGTGCTCGGCATCGAAACCAGTTGCGACGAAACCGCCGCCGCGGTGGTACGTCGCCATGCCGACGGGCGCGGTGAAATCCTCTCGAACGTGGTGCTGAGCCAGATCGAGGAACACGCGGCCTTCGGCGGCGTCGTGCCGGAAATCGCCGCCCGCGCCCATATCGAGGCCCTCGACGGCATCATTCGCGCCGCGATGAGCGACGCCGGCAAGAGTTATGACGATCTCGACGGCATCGCCGCGACCGCGGGACCAGGGCTCATCGGCGGTCTCATTGTCGGCCTGATGACGGCAAAGGGCATCGCCGCCGCTACCGGCAAGCCCCTCGTCGCCGTCAACCATCTCGAAGGCCACGCCCTCACCGCACGCCTGACCGATGATCTCGACTTTCCCTATCTGCTGTTTCTCGTCTCAGGCGGCCACACCCAGCTCATTTTTATCAGCGGTGTCGGACGATACGAGCGCTGGGGTACGACGATCGACGATGCACTCGGTGAGGCATTCGATAAGACGGCTAAGCTTCTTGGGCTTCCCTACCCCGGTGGTCCGGCCGTTGAGATCGCCGCAAAAGGCGGTGATCCGAAAAAATTCAAATTTCCAAGGCCCTTGTTGGATCGAGACGATCTGAATTTTTCTTTTGCCGGCTTAAAGACAGCCGTTCGGCAGGCTGCGGAACGGATCGCGCCGGTCACCGAACAGGACATTTCCGACATCTGCGCGTCGTTCCAGGCGGCCGTCTGCGACGTTATCGAGAGCCGGCTAAGGGATGCATTGGGGAAGTTTGCCGCGAGCTGTCCCGAAACCGTTCCGGCTTTCGTCGCTGCCGGTGGTGTCGCCGCCAACAAGGCGATCCGCGCAACGCTGGAAAAGGTCGCGCAAGAGGCCGGCGCACGCTTCCTCGCCCCGCCGATCGACCTGTGCACCGACAATGCCGCGATGATCGCCTGGGCCGGCGCCGAGCAGCTGGCAGAGGGAAACAGCGATCCGCTCTCGGTCGGACCGCGCTCGCGCTGGCCGCTTGATCAGAATGCCGGCGCTGTGGTCGGCTATGGACGCCGGGGGGCAAAGGTATGAGCAACGACGACCCCTACAACACGGTCGGCGTCATCGGCGCCGGCGCCTGGGGCACGGCCCTTGCGCTCACGGCAGCCCGCGCCGGCCGAGACGTCACGCTTGCCGGCCGGGACGCCGAAACGCTCGCCGCCATCGAAAAGGGCGAGAACCCGGCCTATCTGCCCGGTATCCGCCTCGATACCACCTTCCGAACATCGAACGACGCCAACGACGCCGCGCGCGCGGCGATCGTGCTGCTCGTCACGCCGGCGCAGACGACCCGCACCGTGCTTGAGGAAATTGCCGAAACGCTGGCGCCCGGCACCCCGCTGGTGCTGTGCGCCAAGGGAATCGAGGCCGGCACCGGCCGGCTTTTGACCGAAATCGTCGAGGAAGTGGTGCCGCAGGCCATTCCCTGCGTGCTGTCGGGGCCGAGCTTTGCCGCCGATGTCGCGCGCGGCCTGCCAACCGCCGTCACTATCGCCGCCCCGATGGAATCGATCGCCGACCGGCTGGCGGCGGCCCTTTCCGGTGGCGCGTTCCGACCCTATGCCTCGGCCGACGTCACCGGGGCGCAGATCGGCGGCGCGCTGAAGAACGTGCTCGCGATTGCCTGCGGCGCGGTGTCGGGCCGCAAGCTCGGCGCGAGCGCGCAGGCCGCGCTGACCGCGCGCGGCTTCGCCGAAATGACCCGGCTCGGCAGAGTGCTTGGCGCCCGCCCGGAAACCCTGACCGGCCTGTCCGGCCTTGGCGATCTGGTGCTGACCTGTTCGACGCCGCAGTCGCGCAACTTCGCCTTCGGCATGGCGCTCGGCGAGGGCAAGCCGCTCGAGACGCTAACCGGCCCCGGCGCGAAACTCGCCGAAGGCGTCCACACCGCCGCCATCGCCGTGCGCCTCGCCCATGATCACGGCATCGACCTGCCGATCTCGGAGGCCGTCGACGACGTGGTCGCCGGTCGCCTCACAATTGCCGGCGCCATCGACCGGCTGATGCAGCGGCCCTTGAAACGGGAAGACTGGTAGGCGACCCTGTCGTCATGTCGCGCACGATCCTCATCGAAGCGGGCGAGCGCAAACGGATCATCACCCGATTCAGCAGCAGTCTCGTCGCCCGCTACCGGTTCACGGCAACGCCGCTCGAACCCGACGCCCCGCTTTCCGGGACGGTCGAGGTGCGCGGATCGGCGTGGATTTTTCCAAAACCCGCAAGGACCCAGCCCCTCGAAGCGCGCAACGAGGTCGCAAAGGGCTTCTGGGACACCATCTACCGGGTCGAAATCATCCCCGACCACGATGTCATGATCACCGTCGAGACCGGAGTTTTCGAGCGGTTGTGGATCCCGCTTGTGCTGGCGGCAGGCATCGTCTTCGCCGCCGCCCTGATCGTGCTCACGACGAGATAGCCGTCAACGCCATCGCGTCGGCGCGACAGGCGTCGTCAAAGATGTATAGTCAGGATATCAATTCGTAACCGGCTGTTCCGGCTTTACTTCTGCGTCCACCTCGGCGGTCTTCTCCGGCAGGCCGACGCAACTGCGCAGCGCCGACTGAACCTCCGGAAGGCTCCAGTCCAGCGCGCCGATAACACGCGCCTGTTCGACGCCCTCACCGTCGACGACCACACTCATCGGCAACGCCGAAATACCCATGTCGCGCGCGGCAAGTCCGAACGGATCGGTGACGAGCGCCAGATTGCGGATGCCGTACGTATTGTAGAAGTCGAGCACCTTCGGCGCCCGCCGGTCGCGGTTAATCGCCAGCACCAACACCTTTTCGTCGCGCATGTCGACCTGCAGCCTGTCGAGATGCGGCATCTCCTTGATGCACGGCACGCAGGTCGTCTTCCAGAAGGTGATCACCATCGGCCGGCCGCGGAAATCCGACAGATGGAACTCGCGTCCACGATGGTCGGTGAACTTGATGTCGGGCGCCTGGCGCGTGGTATCGAGCGGGTAGAGCCCGCCGAGCGCCGTCTTGACCCCGCCGCAGCCGCGCGTCGGCTCCGCCATTGCCCCGGCTCCGCCGCACATGAGCGCGACTGCTGCCAGAACCGGCAGGACCGCCGCGACGAACCGGCGTTTCGATCGGGCAAAAATCATGGCAAGCGCTCCATAGCGGCAGACGGTTTCACACCAAGCCTATACGCGGGAGACCTCGCCGCACCCTGATCGAAGTCAGAAGACGGGGATTTCCGCAGCGCCCGCCCGGAGCCATACGCTCCCTTGCCGGCTGTTTGCTTGCCGAAAACGGCATTTGCGCGTATAAGCCGCGCAAACGGGCGCGATCGCTTGCCGCGGCGCGCCCTTTGGCATTCCAAACGGACCAGAATTTCGAGCGGGCGGTTCCGTCTCAGGACGCAACCGGAACGCTTGGCCGCACTCGAACCCGGCACCGACGATCCCAACGTCGTTCCGCGTTCCCCGGCCGTTCGCAAAGCACAGGCAGACAGACATATGAAACTGCGCAATATCGCCATCATCGCTCACGTCGACCATGGCAAGACCACCCTCATCGACGTGCTGCTGAAGCAGTCCGGCTCGTTCCGCGACAACCAGCGCACCGAAGAGCGCATGATGGACTCCAACGATCTGGAGCGCGAGCGCGGCATCACCATTCTTGCCAAGGTGACCTCGTTGGTCTGGAAAGACACCCGCATCAACATCGTCGACACGCCGGGCCACGCCGATTTCGGCGGCGAGGTCGAGCGCATCCTGCACATGGTCGACGGCGTGATCATCCTGGTCGACGCCGCCGAAGGCCCGATGCCGCAGACCAAATTCGTGCTGTCGAAGGCGCTTAAGGTCGGCCTGAAGCCGATCGTCGCCATCAACAAGATCGACAAGCCGGACGAGCGCCATGACGACGTTCTGAACGAGATCTTCGACCTCTTCGCCTCGCTCGACGCCAACCACGAACAGCTCGACTTCCCCGTCCTCTACGGGTCGGCGAAGCAGGGCTGGATGGCCGTCGAACCGGCCGGCCCGAAGGAAGACGTCGGCCCGCTGCTCGACCTCGTCGTCGAACACGTCTCCGCGCCGACCGTGCGCCCGGGCGAGTTCAAGCTGCTCGCCACCACCATCGAGGCAAACCCGTTCCTCGGCCGCATCCTCACCGGCCGCGTCGCGGCCGGCACCGTGACGCCGAACATGGCCATCCACGCCCTGTCGCGCGACGGCAAGGTGATCGAGCGCGGCCGTGTCTCCAAGGTGCTCGCCTTCCGCGGCCTCGAGCGCCAGCCGATCGAGGCGGGCGAAGCGGGCGACATCGTCTCCATCGCCGGCCTGCAGGTGGCGACCGTCGCCGACACGCTGGCCGATCCGTCGGTGACCGAACCGATCGCCGCCCAGCCGATCGATCCGCCGACTCTCTCCATGACCTTCCGCGTTAATGACGGCCCGCTTGCCGGCCAGGACGGCGACAAGGTGCAGAGCCGCGTGATCCGCGCCCGCCTTTTGAAGGAAGCCGAGGGCAACGTCGCCCTGCAGATCAAGGAAACCGCCGACGCCGATTCCTTCGAGGTGTCGGGCCGTGGCGAATTGCAGCTCGCCATCCTGATCGAGACCATGCGCCGCGAGGGCTTCGAGCTCACCGTCGGCCGCCCGCACGTCGTCTACCAGACCGGCGAGAACGGCCAGAAGCTGGAACCGATCGAGGAAGTCATCATCGACGTCGATGAGGAATTCTCCGGCGCCGTCGTGCAGAAGCTGCAGGAGCGCAAGGCCGACCTCATCGAGATGCGCCCGTCCGGACACGAGCGCACCCGCCTCGTCTTCCACGCCCCGACCCGCGGCCTCATCGGCTACCAGTCGGAGCTGATGTCGGACACCCGCGGCACCGCGATCTTCAACCGCCTGTTCCACGAATACGCCCCGCACAAGGGCGAGATCTCGAGCCGCCACACCGGCGTGCTGATCTCCAATGGTGACGGCGACGCGGTCGCCTACGCGCTGTGGAAGCTGGAAGACCGCGGCCCGATGCTGATCGAACCGGGCGTGAAGGTCTATGAAGGCATGATCGTCGGCGAGCACACGCGCGGCAACGACCTCGCCGTCAACGTGCTGAAGGGCAAGCAGCTCACCAACATCCGCTCCTCCGGCAAGGACGAGGCCGTGTCGCTGACCACGCCGATCAAGCTGACGCTGGAAAAGGCGCTCGCCTACATCAACGACGACGAACTCGTCGAGGTGACGCCGAACCACATCCGCCTCAGGAAGGCCCATCTCGACCCGCACGAGCGCAAGCGCGCCGAACGCGCCAAGGACGACGACGCGGCATAAGCGGCGAACAGGTTTTTCGATATGAAAACGGCGGGGAGTTCCCCGCCGTTTTTGTTTTGGTTCCCCCCGCCATCCTCCGGCCTCTCCCTCGTCATCCTCCGGCTTGACCGGAGGATCGGCCAGCCAAGGTCGAGCCCGTCGAGAGGGGTACGCACCACGATGAGCCGGGCTGCATTGCCTTCACCCACCACCGCGCGAGTTGAAAACGATCCTCCGGTCGAGCCGGAGGATGACGGAAGTGAGTGGAACCCATTCGGTAGCCGCCGTCATCCCGGGCGACGCGGCAGCGGAGACCCGGGATCCATTGCCCGCTTCAGCGCGGTATGCCGCCGCCGCAGCGCGACAGGACCTGCGCCGCACACAGCACACCTGTTCACAACGCCCGGCGTACCGTTTCGAGAGGAGCATTGGACCCCGGCTCAAGGCCGGGGTGACGGGGAGAGTGTGGGCAGGCGCAGCACCTTCTTTAGGCACAACCGGCCCGTAGGGCCACAAGGCCGACCGGCCGTCGCCCATAAGGGCGCGCCTTCGCAGGCCAGTGAGCGGCAAGCGAACGCTCGGCCGTGAGACAAATAAAACGCCCGGGGTGACGGAGAGTGGTTGGAACTCGTGCTGCGTTCGAACGGCACGACCAAAAACGGCGGGGAATTCCCCGCCGTTTTTGTTTTGGCTCCGAATCGATCCTTACTGCGCGGCAGCCGTATCGTCCGCGTCGCTGGCGAGGAACCCGCCCGACTGGCGCGCCCAGAGGCTGGCATAGAGGCCGCCGCGCTCGATCAGTTCGCCATGCGTACCCTCTTCGACGATGGCGCCCTTGTCCATTACCACCAGCCGATCCATCGCCGCGATGGTCGAGAGACGGTGGGCAATCGCGATCACCGTCTTGCCTTCCATCAACGTGTAGAGGCTCTGCTGGATCGCCGCCTCGACCTCGGAATCGAGCGCCGAGGTGGCTTCATCCAGCACCAGAATCGGTGCGTTCTTCAACAGCACACGGGCAATGGCGATGCGCTGCCGCTGCCCGCCGGAAAGCTTGACGCCACGCTCGCCGACCTGCGCGTCATAGCCCTGCCGGCCCTTGGCATCGACCAGATCCTGGATAAAGTCGTGCGCCTCGGCTTTCTTCGCGGCGGCGATCATCGCGTCCTCGCCGGCGTCCGGCGCACCGTAGAGGATGTTGTCGCGTACCGAGCGGTGCAGCAGCGAGGTATCCTGCGTCACCATGCCGATCGACCGGCGCAGCGAGCCCTGCGTGACCGCCGAGATATCCTGCCCATCGATACGGATCGCCCCGCCTTCCAGATCGTGGAAGCGTAGGAGCAAATTGACCAGTGTCGACTTGCCCGCCCCCGAGCGGCCCACCAGCGCGACCTTTTCACCCGGTTGGACGGTGAGCGTGAGATCCTCGATCACGCCCGACTCCCGCCCGTAGTGGAAGCGCATGTGATCGAACTCGATCCGGCCCTTGGTCGGCAGCAGTGCCTTGGCGCCGCGCTCATCGGCAATCGCGTGCGGCCTGGCAATCGTCTCCATCGCGTCGTGGATGGTGCCGAGATCGCGGAACAGGTTGGAGATCGAAAACATCATCCAGCCGGACATGCTGTTCAAACGCAGCACCAGGCCGAGGGTGAGCGCGACCGCGCCGGCGGTGATGTCACCCGCCTGCCACAACGTGATGCAGAGATAGCCGATGGAGAGGATGAAGACGCCGTTGAGCACTGCAAGAGCGCTGCGGATCGTGGTGATGATGCGGGTCAACCCGCGCATCGCGTCCACCATCCACATCAGCCCGGCGCGGGCGAAATCGTCCTCACGCCCGGCCGTGTCGAACAGCTTCACCGTCAGAATGTTGGTGTAGGCGTCGACGATGCGGCCATTGAAGACCGAGCGCATATCGGCGGCCTTGCGCGCCGCACGGCGGATACGCGGGATCAGATAGGCCGCGATGACGACATAGCCGACCATCCACAGCCCAATCGCCAGCGCCAGCCGCCAATCGAGATCGAAGAAGATCGCCAGGCTCGAAAAGGCAAAGATGACGAAGAACCACAGGCTCTGCATCAGATTGACGAGGAAATCGCCGATCGCCTGCCCCGACTGCATCACCTTGGTGGCGAGCCGGCCGGCGAAGTCGTTCTGGAAATAGGCGTAGGACTGGCCGGCGACGTGCTTGTGCGCCTGCCAGCGCACCAGATTGTAGAAGCTCGGCGCCAGGATCTGCTGTTCGAGAACGCCGCCGGCGATCAGCGCAAAGACCCGCACGACCAGCACGACGAACACCATCCAGCCGAAGCGGGTGGCGTTGTCGTGCCAGATCGTTGCCGGATCGGCGGTGCCAAGCAGGTCGACGACCTCGCCCATGAAGGCAAACAGCAGCAATTCGACCGCAGCGATCAGCGCGCCATTGACGAAGAAGGCGACGAACCACCACTTCGCCTGCCGCGCATAATGCCAGATGAACGCCCCGAGCTGCGACGGCGGCTCGAGGCGATCCGGCTGTTTCAGCGGGTCGATGGCCCGTTCAAAGAACCGCAACACTGTCCGGCTCCGCTCCTTCCGTGTCGTCTTCCTGATCGGCGAGGAACCCGCCCGACTGGCGCGCCCAGAGGCTGGCATAGAGCCCGCCGCGTTCGATCAGTTCGCCATGCGTACCCTCTTCGACGATGGCGCCCTTGTCCATCACCACAAGGCGATCCATCGCTGCGATGGTCGAGAGGCGGTGGGCAATCGCGATCACCGTCTTGCCTTCCATCAGCGTGTACAGGCTCTGCTGGATCGCCGCTTCGACTTCGGAATCGAGCGCCGAGGTGGCTTCATCGAGCACCAGGATCGGCGCGTTCTTCAGCAACACACGGGCGATGGCGATGCGCTGCCGTTGGCCGCCGGAGAGCTTGACGCCACGCTCACCGACCTGCGCGTCGTAGCCGCGTCGGCCCTTGGCATCGACAAGATCCTGAATGAAGTCGTGCGCCTCGGCCTTCTTCGCCGCCGCGATCATCGCCTCCTCGCCGGCATCGGGTGCGCCATAGAGGATGTTGTCACGTACCGAGCGGTGCAGCAGAGAGGTATCCTGCGTCACCATGCCGATAGCCCGGCGCAGCGAGCCCTGCGTGACGGCCGAGATGTCCTGCCCATCGATACGGATCGCCCCGCCTTCCAGATCGTGGAAGCGTAGGAGCAAATTGACCAGTGTCGACTTGCCGGCCCCGGAACGGCCGACGACAGCGATCTTCTCGCCCGGCCGGATCGACAGCGACAGGTCCTCGATGACGCCGCCCGCCTTGCCGTAGTGGAAGCGCATATGATCGAAATCGATACCGCCATCACGCACCGCGAGCGGTTTGGCACCGGCATGATCGACAACGCTCTTCGGCCGCGCCAGCGTCGAGATACCGTCCTCGACGGTGCCGATGTTCTCGAACAGCGCCGAGACCTCCCACATGATCCATTGCGACATGCCGCCGAGCCGCATCGCCATGCCGAGCGCCACCGCGATCGCGCCCGGCCCGATCTGCTCGTTGAGCCACAGCGTGATTCCGGTGGCGGCAATCGCGAACATCAACAGGCTGTTGAGCGTGTGCAGGGCGACGTCGAACCAGGTGACGTAGCGCATCTGGCGATAGACTGTGGTCATGAAGTCGGACATGCCATCGCGCGCATAGGCGACCTCGCGGTCGGTATGCGAGAACAGCTTCACCGTGCCGATATTGGTGTAGGAGTCGACGATACGCCCGGTCATGGTCGACCGCGCGTCGGCCTGCAGTTCCGCGACGGCGCGCAGCCGCGGCACGAAATAGCGCAGCAGGCCGACATAGGCGGCAAGCCAGACAAGTAGCGGAACCGCCAGGATCGGATCGAGCGCGCCGGCCAACACCACCATCGCGCCGAAATAGACGGTGACATAGACCATCACGTCGAGCAGCTTGACGACGGATTCGCGCACCGCAAGCGCCGTCTGCATCACCTTGGTGGCGATACGGCCGGCGAAGTCGTCCTGATAGAAGGACAGGCTCTGGCCGAGCAGATAGCGGTGCGCCCGCCAGCGCACGACCATCGGAAAATTGCCGGCGAGCGACTGGTGCAGCAGCAGCGCGTTGCAGGCGATCGCCAGCGGCAGCAGCACAAGCACGACGACAGCCATGGTGATCAGCGTGCCGGCTTCGTCGGCAAGGAAGGTCGCGCGGTCGGCGGTCGCCAGCCAGTCAACCATCCGGCCGAGGAAACTGAACAGCACGACCTCGATAATCGCGACACTGGCTGCGGTCATCGCCATCACGGCGAGAATCCGCCGGACCGGGCGCGCATAGTGCCAGAGGAAGGCGACCAGCGTCGAGGCGGGTTGCCCGGGTTCCTCGGGCGGGAAGGGATCCATCAGGTTTTCGAACCAGCGAAACATGACATGCTCCAAGCGAACGGCGGTTCACGACCCAGGCCAGTGAAACAGGCAAAACGCGTTCCTCGCCCCGGCCGGAGCGTGCGTTGGAGGTGTGAACCGGAACAAAGGCCCGTATCAGGGCCGGAATACGGATCGGCGGGCGCTAAATCAGCGCCGAATGCCGGAAATGGGGATGCCGAATGCGATTTTGCGAAGAAAATTCGCGGTCAGGCAGCTCGCATGCGTGGGATACGCGGAGAAAAACATCCAAGACGGATTTTCATCGGCTCCCCCTGTGTTGCGGCGCCAAAAATGATCCGGGCCGAGCGCCCGATGCAGGGACCTTATAGCCGAGCCGGCCCGCCGAGGAAAACGGAAACGGGCCACGTTGAAGCGATCGTGAACATCCTGTTGCCACCGCACAACAGGCACGAAGTCCCATCGCGGCTTTCCCAATGGCGCCGCAGCGGCTATCACCGGAGCAAATCCGAGGAGGACACCGCCATGACCGAAATGCCGCCCGAGCTGGAAGACAAGAAGGCCCGCGCCACCGCGTGGTTTGCCGAACTGCGCGATTCGATCTGCTCGGCCTTCGAACAGATCGAGGACGAACTGCCGGCTGACATGCCGTTCGGCGACCGGCCGGCGGGCCGCTTCGAACGCACGCCCTGGGAGCGCACCGACCACAGCGGCGCCAAGGGCGGCGGCGGCGTCATGTCGATGATGAACGGCCGCGTGTTCGAAAAGGTCGGGGTGCATGTCTCGGCGGTGCATGGCGAGTTCTCGCCGGAGTTCCGCTCGCAGATCCCCGGCGCCGATCAGGATCCGCGCTTCTGGGCCTCCGGCATCTCGCTGATCGCCCACATGCAGAACCCGCATGTGCCGGCAGTGCACATGAACACCCGCATGGTGGTGACGACGAAGCAGTGGTTCGGCGGCGGCGCCGACCTGACCCCCGTGCTCGACCGACGACGCACCCAGGAAGATCCCGATACGGTCGCCTTCCATGCCGCCATGCAGGCGGCCTGCGAGGCGCACGCGGTCGCCGACTACCCGAAATACAAGGCCTGGTGTGACGACTATTTCTTCCTCAAGCACCGCAACGAGGCGCGCGGCATCGGCGGCATCTTCTACGACTATCTGCACTCAGGCGACTGGGACGCCGACTTCGCCTTCACCCAGGATGTCGGCCGCGCCTTCCTCGACATCTATCCAAAGCTCGTGCGCGCCAACATGACGACGCCCTGGAACGACGACGACCGCGAGGAGCAGCTCGTCCGTCGCGGCCGTTATGTCGAATACAATCTGCTCTACGACCGGGGCACGATCTTCGGGCTGAAGACCGGCGGCAACGTCGCATCGATCCTGTCGTCTATGCCGCCGATCGTTAAGTGGCCTTGATCGCCCAACGGGCGTGGGTGCTCACACATCCGCCCGTCGAGTGAGCGCGATCAGTGGATCAGCCGGCCCTGGAAGAACTGGCGCTGGGTGAGCCAGTATTTCTTCATCGAGTCGACGCTGCCCTTGTCGCCGCAGGCAGCCTGAGCGCCGTGCAGCACGGCCGCGATCCGGCCATCAAGGAGGGCGATGCCCTCGACCCATTTCTTGTCCTTCATCAGCACGCGCAGCCCGTCCATTTCCTGACGCTGCAGATCCTGCCACAGCCGGCAGCCATAGAATTCCTTCTCGCGGTCGAGCTGGCTCTTGGCGAAGCGAACCTTTGAGGACATCGAGCGCTCGGTTGCCGATGAGCAGGTCGGCGCAAAGCCTTCCAGCGCCCAAAGGCGACCCTCGGTGTTGGCGATCATGCTGAGGAAGTCGTTGGCCTTCTGCAGATCGCGGCCGGCGGCCTCAAGCGTCTTGTCGGCCTCGAGCACGATGTGACAGGCCTCGAGCCCGGTCGCGGCCACCGCATCGACAACCGCCTGCGGCATTTCCGGAACACTCGCGCCCGGGCAGACACTGGCAGCGATCCTGATATGGGCGGCGAGCTGCACCGCGGTACGGGTCTTGTCCGCCAGATTGCCGGCCTCGAGCGCCGCGCTCTCCGCGGCAAGTTCGCCGGTGAGCGCCGCACAGGCCTCCGCCGAACGGGCACCCGGCGTGAAGCCGAGCACGTCTTCCGCCGTCTTGCCTTCGGGAAGCGGCGGCAGATCGGTGAGGATGGTGAGCGCGCTCGCCGGGATGCCCGGCGCGACTTCCTTGTCTTCGGCCTTCTTGTCTCCAGTCTTCGGTGGCGCCACCTTCTTTGCGGCCGTGTCCTTCGGCGGCTGGATGACGCGCAGCGTCTGGCTTTCCGGCGGAGCGATGCCCGGCGCCGGGACAATCACCGGCGCGGCCGCTGCCGTCTGCGGTCCAGTCAGGAGGCCGGCGCGCACCGTGCCGGACGGTCCGTATTCGCCAAGACTTGTGGCGCAGAACTCGGTCAGCGCCACCTTGCCCTTGGCAAGGCTCGCACGAAACGCGCCGCTGCCGCATTCGCCGGAGAAATAGCCCCCCGGTTCGCGCAGGCGAACACCTGCTTCGCCGTCGAGCCGGGCTTCGATGCCCTCGACCAGCTTCGTGTCGGGGCAGTTGTCGGCAACGGTCACGGCGTAGCAAAGGTCGGTGGCCATCGCGGCAATCGCGGCTTCCGGCAGTTTCAGGCCGGAAGGCGCCGCACGGGCGACCACAAGGCCGGCGCGCTGCGTGCCGTTCTCACCGAACAAGCCGAGCGCCGCCGCACAGGCCGCATCCTGTCCCTTTTCATCTTCCAAAGCGTAGTAAGCGTTGTAGCCGGCATTGCAGTCGTCCTTCAGCGCCGAATCCTTGCCGCGAAGCGGCCCGCCCGCCAGATCGGCGAGGCGCTGCTCGGTGTCTTTCGGCATGACGAAGACCTTCTTGCAGCTGGCCTGAGCCGCCACCGCCTGGCAGAAGTCACGGGCGATGGCGCCGGGCTCGTCCGCCTGCGCGCCACCGGTCAGCAACAGGGTCAAAGATCCGGCTGCCAGAACGATACGATGCTTCACGATTTCCTCCCCTCGAGAAACTGCGGCCCGCTTCCGTCCGAAAGCCGCGAGCCGCCATTCGACAAGTGTTTCGTATTTTTCACCATCGGGCATCCCCCGAACGTCCGATGTGACCTGCGACACGAATCGGGCGCCGGGGCCCCATCGGCTTGCCCGCCCGCCATCATAAAATCGGTATTTGATATGCGACATTTTGCCGGACGGCTTTTCGCCCCGCAGGGCCCTAAATCCCGGATGCCTCTCTTTTTTCACGACCAAGGAGCCAACCCGTGAAACAGACCATGCTGCAGGAAAAATACCCGGTCTTCATGCTCGACCTGAAGAAGTCGGAAACCGATTGCGAAACCGTCGACGACGTGGTCGCGGCGCTGAAAGCCCGCGTCGACGCCCATGAAAAGGTTGCCTTCATCGGCGTCTTCGACCACTACGCCCACACAAAATCGCTCGGCGGCGCCATCGCCGAAGAGATCAAGGACGCCAAGAACCTGGTGTTCTGCTTCGGCTTCGCGCTGCCCAACCCGCAGGTGCTTTCGGTGCGCCCGCGCTCGATCGGCATCGCCGACCTCGGCGATCATTTCCTTCTGTCGTTCCTCGAACCGCCGATGGAAATCGCCACCAAGGAAATGGAACTGTGGTGCAAGGAACTGGCGAACAAGGGCTGACGTTCAAGGGGATGCCGCGCTCAACAATGGGCACGGCATCGCCCAAGCCATCTCCCACTCTATCGTTGTCTTGCGATCCAACCCTCAGCGTCATCCTCCGGCTTGACCGGAGGATCGCTATCCGCGCGCACGAAGATTGAGGTTTACCCTCCAACCGTTGGCGTCACCGCAGCCAGACCGCAACACCATTCGTGTTGGTGGCCGATCCTCCGGTCAAGCCGGAGGATGACGGGAGAGAGATGTCAGAGCACCGCGCCAACCCGAACCGCTACCGGCATACCGTTCCGAAATGGGCAATAGACCCCGGATCAAGTCCGGGGTGACGGGGAGTGTGTTTCGCAGAGGCCTTGCCAGCTCTGGCACACCCGGCCCGCAGGGCCGCAAGCGCGACTGCGCGTCGCCCGGTCAGGGCGCCCTCGCGGAGGCTAGCAGGCGAAGCCTGCGCTCAGCCGTGAGCGCGATTCCACCTCCCCCCACCCGATCACGAAAGAAGCGCGAGCAGATACTGGCCGAGGCCGGTTTTCTCCAGCGCTTCGGCCTGGCAACGCAATTCCTCATCGCCGATCCAGCCCTTGCGCCAGGCGATCTCGTCCGGACAGGCGATTTTGAGCCCCTGCCGCTCTTCCAGCGTCGACACGAACATGCCGGCCTGCATCAACGCCTCGTGCGACCCCGTGTCGAGCCAGGCAAAGCCGCGCCCGAGCAGTTCGACCCGCAGCTCACCGCGCGCCAGATAGGCGCGGTTGACGTCAGTGATCTCCAGCTCGCCGCGCTTCGACGGTTTTAGCCCGGCAGCGATATCGACCACCGAATTGTCATAGAAATAGAGCCCGGTAACGGCGAAGTTCGATTTCGGCTTTTCCGGCTTTTCCTCGATATCAAGCGCGTTACCGGCCTCGTCGAAGGCAACCACGCCATAGCGGCCCGGATCCTTCACCTGATAGCCGAACACGGTGGCGCCGGACGGGTGCTCAGCAGCGCGCGCCAGCCGGTCGCCGAGACCGTGTCCATAGAAGATGTTGTCGCCGAGGATCAGACAGACCGGGCTGTCGCCGATGAAGCCGCGGCCGAGAATGAAGGCTTCGGCAAGACCGTTCGGCTTTTCCTGAACCGCGTAGGAAAGCGTCAGCCCCCATTGCGAGCCATCGCCGAGCAGGCGCTGGAACGCCGGCGCATCGACCGGCGTGGTGATGATCAGGATTTCGCGAATGCCGCCGAGCATCAGCACGCTCAGCGGATAATAGATCATCGGCTTGTCGTAGACCGGCAGGAGCTGCTTGGAGACCGCCAGCGTCAGCGGATGCAGCCGGGTGCCGCTGCCGCCCGCCAGAATGATGCCCTTGGTGCCGGTCATGTGCGATCCCCGTATTCTTGCGACCCCACCCATGGTTACCCGCGGCAGGCGGCAATATCCAGAGCCTCATGCCAAAGGCCGAGAACGCGCGGCCGGCCCGGCGCTTTCCTTTTTGCGGCGAGTGGGATAGGACCTTTGGCAAATTTGCAGGGTGAGCCCTGCCAAGAGGCGCAATCGTCTGCCGAAGTCCATTCCGGCATACGCAGCGCAAGCGAGATGAGTAGCGCGATGATCCTGTTCCCCGCCATCGACCTGAAAGACGGCCAGTGCGTTCGCCTGAAACTCGGCGACATGGCCGAAGCGACCGTGTTCAACGACGACCCGGCCGCCCAGGCGCGCAGTTTTGAGGAACAGGGCTTCTCCTATCTCCATATGGTCGATCTGAACGGCGCCTTCGAAGGTCGCGCGGTCAACGCATCTGCCGTTGAAGCCGTGCTCGGCGCGGTCTCCATGCCCGTGCAGCTCGGCGGCGGCATCCGCGACATGGCCGGCATCGAGACCTGGCTGGAAAAGGGCATCAGCCGCGTCATCCTCGGCACGGTCGCGGTGCGCAATCCCGATCTCGTCAAGGAAGCCTGCAAGGCGCATCCGGGCCGCATCGCGGTTGGCATCGACGCCAAGGGCGGCAAGGTCGCGGTCGAGGGCTGGGCCGAAACCAGCGAGCTGACCGCCATCGATCTCGCAAAGAAATTCGAGGACGCCGGCGTCGCCGCCATCATCTACACCGACATCGACCGCGACGGCGTGTTGACCGGGCTCAATATCGACTCCACCCTGGAGCTCGCCCGTTCAACCTCGATCCCGGTGATCGCCTCGGGCGGTCTTGCCTCGATCGACGATATCAAGCGGCTTGTCGAGCCCGATTGCGCTATTCTGGAAGGCGCCATTTCGGGCCGCGCGCTCTATGACGGCCGGCTCGACCCGGCGGAGGCGCTCTCGGTCATCGCAGCCGCGAAGGAGTAAGGGACATGCTGAAAGCCCGTGTCATTCCCTGCCTCGACGTCAAGGACGGCCGCGTCGTCAAGGGCGTCAATTTCGTCGACCTGATCGACGCCGGCGACCCGGTCGAGGCCGCTAAGGCCTATGACGCGGCAGGCGCTGACGAACTCTGCTTCCTCGACATCACGGCAAGCCACGAAAACCGCGGCACCATTCTCGACGTGGTGCGACGTACGGCGGAGCAATGCTTCATGCCGGTCACCGTCGGCGGCGGCGTGCGTACGCTCGAAGACATCCGCGCGCTGTTGAAGGCCGGCGCCGACAAGGTGTCGATCAACACCGCCGCCGTGTTCGACCGCGACTTCGTGCGCCGTGCGGCGGAGAAATTCGGCAATAAGTGCATCGTCGTCGCCATCGACGCCAAGCGCGTGTCTGAAGAGGGCGAGCCGGACCGTTGGGAGATCTTCACCCATGGCGGCCGCAAACCGACCGGCATCGACGCGGTGGAATACGCGCGCGAGGTGGTGGCGCTCGGCGCCGGCGAGATCCTGCTGACCTCGATGGACCGCGACGGCACCAAGATCGGCTTCGACCTGACGCTGACGCGCACCATTGCCGATGCGGTCGACGTGCCGGTGATCGCATCTGGCGGTGTCGGCGATCTCGACCATCTGGTGGAAGGCGTTCGCGACGGCCACGCCACCGCGGTGCTCGCCGCCTCGATCTTCCACTTCGGCACCTATTCGATCCACGAGGCCAAGGAACACATGGCCGAAAAGGGCATCGCGGTTCGCCTCGACGGCTGATGCCGGCGACCCGCACCGCCCGCCGGGGACTACGCCTGATGACCAAATTCACGCTCGACGATCTCGCCGCTATCATCGCCACGCGGGCGCGCTCCGACGATGCCAAGTCCTACACCCGCTCGCTGGTGCAAAAGGGCGTCGGCAAATGCGCCAAGAAACTCGGCGAGGAAGCCGTCGAAGCGGCGATTGCCGCGGTCGAGGGCGACCGCAAGGGCCTGACAGCGGAAGCCGCCGACGTGCTCTACCATCTGCTCGTCGTGCTGGAAGCAGCGGATGTCCCGCTCGACGATGTGATGGCGGAACTGGCCGGGCGCACCGGGCAGACCGGGCTTGAGGAAAAGGCCTCGCGGCCGGCGGAGTGACGACAGCATCATGACCGAAACCTCCCGCCGCACGAAGCGCGAGACGCCGAGCCGAACGGATAACGCCGCCGCGACGTCGACGCGCAGTGACGACGACATCGACGACACCGGCGGCGAAAGCGTAGAGGACGCGCTGTCGCCCTATCGGGAGTTCTCCAAGCAGGAATGGGCCCGGCTTCGCGCCGACACGCCGATGACGCTCGCCCGCGACGAGGTCAAGCGGCTGCGAAGCATCAACGATCCGGTCGAGATGGACGAGGTGGAGATGATCTACCTGCCGCTGTCGCGACTGTTGTCCTTCTACGTCGAGGCGCGGCTGAAGCTGCACGAGGCGACCAAACGCTTCCTCGGCACCAATGACGGCAAGATGCCCTACATCATCGGCGTCGCCGGATCGGTCGCGGTCGGCAAGTCGACCACGGCGCGGCTGCTGAAGGCGCTGCTGGCGCGCTGGCCGGCCAGCCCGAAGGTCGACCTGATCACCACCGACGGTTTTCTCTATCCCAACAAGCGGCTCGAGTGGGAAGGGCTGATGCGGCGCAAAGGCTTTCCCGAAAGCTACGACGTCGGCACGCTGTTGCGCTTCCTCACCGATTTGAAGGCCGGCAAGCGCGCGGTGAAGGCGCCGATCTACTCGCACCTGCACTACGACATCATGCCGGACCAGTATGTCACCATCGACCAGCCCGACATCCTGATCCTCGAAGGTCTCAACATCCTGCAGACGCGCTATCTGCCGAAGGATGGCAAGGCGATCCCCTTCGTGTCGGATTTCCTCGACTTCTCGATCTATATCGACGCCGAGGTGGAGATCCTCGAGCGCTGGTATGTGGAACGCTTCACCCGGCTGCGCGAAACCGCGTTCAAGGACCCGGGCTCCTATTTCCACAAATACACCCAGTTGACCGACGACGAGGCGCTCGCCAAGGCGAAGTCGCTGTGGAGCGAGATCAACCTGGTCAACCTGCAGCGCAACATCCTGCCGACCCGTCCGCGCGCCGACCTGATCCTGCGCAAAGGCTCGAACCACGCCATCGAGACGGTTGCGCTGCGAAAATTGTAGCAGCGAGCGGCAGCCGGGTTCCGCCGCCGCCGGTCTGTTGAACCCTACTCTCCGCCCTGCCCGGAAAGCGCGGCTTCCCAGCCCAGAATCGCGCGCTTGCGCGTCATGCCCCAGTGATAGCCGGTTACGGCCCCGGACTTGCCGAGAACGCGATGACAGGGGACGACGAAGGAGATCGGGTTGCGGCCGACCGCGGTACCGACGGCACGCGCGGCCTTGGCCGAGCAGACCCGTTCGGCGATGTCGGAATAGGTCGTCGCGGCACCGAGTGGGATGCGCAGCAGCGTCTCCCAGACGCGGATCTCGAAATCGGTGCCGATCATGACGACGCGCAACGGCGTTTGTGCCGACCAGCGGCCGGGATCGAAGATGCGTGCGGCAAGCGGACCGGTGACTGCCCGATCCTCGACGAACTCCGCCGCCGGCCAGCGCCAGGCCATATCCTCGAACGCCGCCCGTTCCTCGCCCGCATCGCAGAAGGCCAGACCGCACAGCCCGTGGTCTGTGGTCATGACAAGCGCCGTGCCAAAGGGTGAGGGCTCGAAGCCCCAGCGGATGGTCAGCCCGCCACCGCGCGCCTTGTAGGCGCCGGGCGTCATCGCCTCGTGAGTGATGAAGAGATCGTGCAGCCGCGCCGGACCCGACAGGCCAACCTCATAGGTGGTGTCGAGCACGCTCGCCGACTGCCGCAGAAGCTCGCGCGCATGGTCGAGCGTGATCGCCTGCAGGAAGGCCTTCGGCGACAGACCGCACCAGCGGGTGAACACCTTCTGGAAGTGCGCCGGGGACAGGCCGACATGGCCGGCGATCGCCTCGAGCCCCGGCTGATCGCGGCGATGCTCGGTGATGAACTCGATCGCATCGCGCACGATCCGGTAATCGCCCTCGGCACCGTCCGTGGTATCGACCGAGAGAATGAGGCGGCTCTCGCTCGGCAGGCTCGCAATGTTCAGCTTGTCGCTCTGGCCCGGCTGCATGGTCTTCGTTCCGTCTGTTGGTCATCCGTCAAGCGAACGCATCAGCGCTCGCCTGATCTTCACTGGTCTAGCGGGACGAAGGCGCACAGTGCCACCCGTTTCTTGCGGCGGGAAGCCCGATCCGCTGATGAGCTCAGGCGGTGGGAACAGGCAGCGGCGAACGGGCGCGCATGAGCGCATCGGCGAAGGCGCGGGCAAAGCTCTCGCGGTCCTTCGGATTGAGGAAAGTGCCGATGTCGAGCTTTTCGCCCTGACCGGTCAGCGCGACATGCACGCAGCCCTCGTCCTCGATGCGGTGCACCGCAAGCCGGACCCAGTGCGGATTGAAGCGGAATTCATGCGCCCGGCCGCCCGGCGAGACCTTGCGGACAATCACCATATGCTGCGAGACGCCGACCTCTTCATAGGCACGACCGCTGCGATAGCTCATGCGGAAGGCGAACCAGACGAGCAGCACGTCGAGGCCGAGAAATCCGACCACCGGCCAGGCGCCGACCGCCCAGAACAGCACACCCGCATAGAAGCAGAGCCCGCCGGTTACCATCATCAGAATGAGGAAACCGCGCGGCCCAAGCGAACGGTGCGGCGTCAGCAACGCCGAAAAGATCACGTCGTTCGAACCGGAATCCGGATTGCGGGAGCTCATGGCGACTGAGTATAGAGGGTCCATGACCGAAGCAAAGACGCAACTGCAAACGAAACGCATCAAAAAGTCTGCCAACCCCGCCAAGGGCAGCAAGACGGCGAAACCGGCTGCCAAACGCTCGGCGAAGCGCAAGCGCGCGCCAAAATGCGCCTACACGCCGGACGAGGTGCGGGCGATCTTCGCCCGGCTCGCGGCACAGAACCCCGAGCCGGAAAGCGAGCTGGAGCACACCAACCCCTACACACTGCTTGTCGCGGTGGCACTGTCGGCGCAGGCGACCGATGTCGGCGTCAACAAGGCGACGAAGGACCTGTTCACCATCGCCGACACGCCGGAAAAGATGGTCGCGCTCGGAGAGGACACTGTGCGCGAGCACATCAAGACGATCGGCCTCTTCCGCAACAAGGCGAAGAACGTCATCGCCCTGTCAAAGCAGCTCATCGCCGACCATGGCGGCGAGGTGCCGCGCGACCGCGAGGCGCTCGAAAAGCTGCCCGGCGTTGGCCGCAAGACCGCAAATGTCGTGCTGAACGTCGCTTTCGGCGAACCGACCATGGCGGTCGACACACATATTTTTCGCATTGGCAACCGCACCGGTCTGGCACCGGGCAAGACGCCGCTCGACGTCGAGCTGATGCTGGAAAAGGTCATTCCGGCGGAGTTCATGCTGCACGCCCATCACTGGCTGATCCTGCATGGCCGCTATGTCTGCAAGGCGCGCAAGCCGATGTGCGCCAATTGCATCATCCGCGATCTGTGCAAATCCCCGGAAAATACGTCGGGCGAAGGACCGGCTGCATAAAGCCTCGATCTGCCTCCGCCCGGCCATCGCTGAAAACACCCGGATCATTCCCTTGACCCGCACGGGCCCGCGCGCCCACTCTCGCCGCACGAAACAAACACTGCGGAGAGAGTGCGATGCCGCAAAGCTATGACGCCATCATCATCGGGGCCGGCGTGATCGGCGCTGCCATCGCGCTCGAACTGTCGAAGGCCGGCTACCGCACCCTCTCGCTCGACAAGAACCCGGCCGCCGGCTACGGCTCGACCAGCAGCTCCTGCGCCATCATCCGTGTGCACTATTCGACGCTCGAAGGCACAGCCTTCGCCTATGAGGCCTACCACCACTGGCGCGACTGGCCGGCCTATATCGGCAACGCCGACGAGCGTGGCCCGGTCGAATACCGCGAGACCGGCTGCCTCGTCATGCGCACCGAGCACAACGGCTTTCTCGAGCGCAACATCGCGATCTGCAGCGAACTCGGCATTCCACACGAGGTCTGGGACGGCGCGCGGATCCGCCAGCGCCTGCCGATCTATGATCTGACGAGTTACTGGCCGCCGAAGCGGATAAACGACGAAGGTTTTGGCGAACCGGGCAGCGGCGAGGTCGAAAGCGGGCTCTATTTCCCGACCGCCGGCTATGTCGTCGACCCGCAGCTCGCCACCCACAACTTCCAGCGCGCGGCGGAAGCGAACGGCGCCACCTTCCTGTTCGGCCGCACGGTCGCGGAAATCCTGCAGGAAAATGGCCGCGTTTCCGGCGTTCGCCTCGACAATGGCGAGGACATCGCCGCCCCGATCGTCGTCAACGCGGCCGGCCCCCACTCCTTCCGCATCAACACCATGGCCGGCGTGCTCGACGACATGACCATCGCCACAAGGCCGCTGCGCCAGGAGGTGGTCCACCTGCCGGGCCCGGCGGACTTCGATTTCTATGAAAACGCGCCGGTGATCTCGGACGCCGATATCGCCTGCTACTGCCGCCCGGACAATGGCAACCACATCCTCGTCGGCACGGAAGAGCCCGATTGCGATCCGCTCGAATGGGTCGACGATCCAGACGCGCTCACACGCGACTTCACCGAGCAATGGACCCACCAGGCCTGGCGCTACGGCCAGCGCGTCCCCTCGCTCGGCATCCCCGGTCAGGCACAGGGCGTCGTCGATCTCTACGACGTGTCGACTGACTGGATCCCGGTCTACGACAAGTCCTCCCTGCCCGGCTTCTATATGGCGGTCGGTACCAGCGGCAATCAGTTCAAGAATGCGCCGGTCGCAGGCCGGATGATGGCTGAGTTGATCGCCTATTGCGAAGCCGGCAACGACCACGACGCCGAACCCATGCGGTTCGAACTGCCGATCATCGGCCGCACCATCGATGCGGGCTTTTATTCGCGCCGCCGCCCGGTCAACGCCGACAGCAGCTTCTCCGTGCTCGGCTGATCGCGAAGCGAATTGGCATCGACCGCCCTTGGAGACGGCCGCGCGGCCGCTTCAGAACGGCAAGTGCCTGAGTGAGAACGACAAAACGTCGCAACACGACACGAAAGTCGCAGGATTTCTGCCGCAAGTACGCCCAAACTTCCTCAGCGGCACCATTCAAAAGGCGCGGCAGGCCATCGCGACAACCTCAGATTACGCATCGTTAAGCTTACCTAAACCATGAGAAATCATAGTCATTTTCCAAGGAAATGAATCTTATGGGGGTTGCTTTGAAAGCTATCAGCCCGACCCGCAACGAGGTCTTTTTCGAGAAGAACGAACTGATCGTCTCGAAAACGGATCTGAAGGGGCGCATCACCTACGCCAACGACGTGTTCCTGCGCGTTGCCGGTTTTACCGCACAGGAAATCCTCGGCCAGCCGCACAGCATCATCCGCCATCCGGATATGCCGCGCGCCGTGTTCAAGCTTTTGTGGGACGCGCTGGAGAAGCGCAACGAGGTCTTCGCCTACGTCAAGAACATGTCGAAGAACGGCGATTTCTACTGGGTTTTCGCCCATGTCACCCCCTCGCTCGACCGCAATCGCAATGTGGTCGGCTATCACTCCAACCGTCGGGTCCCGCGCCACGATCTCATCGCCGACGTGATCGAACCGTTCTACGCCACACTGTTGCGCGAAGAGCAGGCCGAAAAGAACCGCAAGGCCGGCCTCGCCCGCTCGACCGACATTCTCAATCAGACCATTCGCTCAAAAGCTCGCACCTATGACGAATTCATCTTCTCTCTCTAAGGCCATATTCGCGGGCACCGCCGCGTTCGTTCTGTCGCTCGTAAGCATCGCCGCCGCCTTGCTTGGCTGGCCGCTGGTCGCCGTCGGCTGCTCCGCTGCCGCCGCCTTGGCCGGCGCGGCAACGATCCTGTTCGTGCGCGCCGCGCGCCGCTCCATCGACGAAGCCATCGCGCTGTGCCGCGACATCAGCCGCGGCGACTTCGAAAGCCGCATCGTCGTCGTCACCGCCGGCGGCAAACTCGGCATTCTCCATCATGTGCTCAACGAGATGGTCGACCGTATCGACGCCTATGTGCGCGAAACGACGGCCGCCATGAGCGCGGTGCGCAATCACAAATATTTCCGCCACATCCTGCCCGACGGACTCGACGGCGGCTTCCTCGCCGGCGCCGAGGTCATCAATGAGGCGATGACCGTGCTGAGTGGCCGGATCGGCGACGTCAACGCCTCGACCACGCACTTCGAAGAGGCCATCGACGAGGTGGTGAACTCGATGAGCATCCAGGTCGACCGCATGAAGGACCTGTCGGCTTCGGCCGAGTCGGTCGCCCGCGAGACCAACGGCAAGGCAACCGCCGTCGCAGCCGCTGCCGAGGAAGCGACCACGAACCTTCAGATCGTCGCGGAGTCGGCTGCCGGTCTGGCGAATTCCTCCGGCGCCATCCAGTCCAAGGTCGGCGAATCCGCTGACATCGCCCGGCGCGCTGTCGACCACGTCCATTCCGCCGACCGCATCATCCGCGGCCTCGACGAGGCGACCGGCCGCATCGGCGAGGTGCTCGAGATCATCAACGCGATCGCCGAACAGACCAATTTGCTCGCACTCAACGCAACCATCGAGGCCGCCCGCGCCGGCGAGGCAGGCAAGGGTTTCGCGGTGGTGGCATCGGAAGTGAAGGCATTGGCCGGGCAGACCGCCAAGGCCACCGGCGAGATATCGACCCATATCGGCAATGTCCAGTCGGCCACCCGCCAGACGGTCGAAGCCATGGAAACCATCGGCGACACGATCGAAGCCATCGGTTCGCTGACGGCGGAAGTCGTCGACACGATTTCGCAACAGGGCCTCGCCACCGAGGAAATCGCCAACAATGTGGAGCAGGCCTTCGCTGGCGCCAGCGAGGTCACCGAGAACATCCATGGCGTGACGGCCCATTCCGAGGAAACCCGCTCCATTGCCGGCGATGTGCTGCACACCTCCTCGAAGCTCGCCGAACAGGCACATCTCTTGACCGACGAGGTCAGACGCTACCTGCTCGCCCTGCGCCACGGCCCGCTCGACCGAAGGCTCGGCGAAGACCCGACCTATGCCGGGCCCGACCGGCGCGACGACGAGGACGACCCGATGGCAGCGCCCGGCGACAACCCCCGGCAGGCGGCCTGAGACCGGCGCCCGCATGGCGCCTCGATCCAATGATCCGAAACAGGCCCGGCTGCGCCCCGCGTAGCCGGGTTTTTATCGTTTCGAACGACCCTGATCGAAACGGCATATTCCCCATCCGGCAGCCACCTGCCTCGTTCCGATTCATCGTGATTAATTTTTATGCATCAGCAAATCAATGCATATTATTTATGCATTAATTGACCGCTAACTGTTTCAGTTCGGCGGCGCAGCAAAGATAAGTCTTTGTTTTTCCCCACATTCCCGAGTCTGGCACGGCGCTTGAAAGTACTTCTGCGATCGCAATCGGCGTCGCGGCAAGTCCGCACGGCCGATGTCATCAAAGACCAAGCCCGGCCGGAACAGATGGCGGGCACCAACCAACGGGAGCCGAGTGATGAAAATCGTAATGGCGATCATCAAGCCATTCAAACTCGATGAGGTGCGCAACGCGCTTACCGGCATCGGTGTCGAAGGGCTGACCGTCACCGAGGTCAAGGGTTACGGCCGTCAAAAGGGCCATACCGAGATCTACCGCGGTGCGGAATACGCAGTCAGCTTCCTGCCGAAGCTGAAAATCGAAGTGGCCGTGCCGGCCGATCGCGCCGACCAGGTCGTCGAAGTGATCGCAGGCGCCGCCAAGACCGGCCAGATCGGTGACGGCAAGATCTTCGTGTTCGGTATCGACAAGGCCGTGCGTATCCGCACCGGCGAAGCCGACGCCGACGCCCTGTAAAGCGTTCCATTCAGTCGAGGAGATCCTCATGAAAAGACTTTCCCTTCTCTCAGCGGCGCTGCCCCTGGCCGGGCTCGCCCTCGCCGTCGTGGACCCTGCGCTCGCTCAGGATGCCACCGCCGCCGCGACCGAAGCCGCCGAGCCGGCAAAGACCGGAACGCTTTCCGCTGAAAGCCAGTACGTCTTCAACACCATGCTGTTCCTCGTGGGCGGCTTCCTGGTGATGTGGATGGCCGCGGGCTTCGCCATGCTCGAAGCCGGCCTCGTCCGCACCAAGAACGTGTCGATGCAGCTCCTCAAGAACATCGGCCTCTATGCCGTTGCCGGTATCATGTACTGGCTGATCGGCTACGCGCTGATGTACACCAACGTCGGCGACAACGGCGGCTGGTTCGGCACCCCTGGCCCCTACAGCTGGCCGGATGCCGGCGCCGGCAACATCGGCGATGGCTCGTACTCGGTCCCGTCCGACTGGTTCTTCCAGATGGTGTTCTGCGCCACCACCGCCTCGATCGTCTCCGGCACCCTCGCCTAGCGCATCAAGCTGTGGCCCTTCATGGTCTTCACCGTTCTGCTGACCGGCATCATCTACCCGCTCGCCGGTTCGTGGAAATGGGGTGCTGGCTGGCTCGACTCGATGGGCTTCCAGGACTTCGCCGGTTCGACCCTCGTGCACTCCGTCGGCGGCTGGGCCGCTCTCGCCGGTGCTCTCATCCTCGGCGCTCGTAAGGGCAAGTACCTGCCGAACGGCCAGGTCCATCCTTTCCCGGGCTCGAACATGCCGCTCGCCACGCTTGGTACCTTCATCCTGTGGCTCGGCTGGTTCGGCTTCAACGGCGGTTCGCAGCTTGCCTTCGGCACCGCCGCTGACGCGTCCGACGTGTCGCGCATCTTCGCCAACACCAACCTGGCCGCGGCCGGTGGCGTTGTCGTCGCGATGGTTCTCACCCAGCTGATCTACAAGAAGGTCGACCTGACCATGGCGCTCAACGGTGCCCTCGCCGGTCTCGTCGCCATCACGGCGGAACCGCTCACCCCGAGCCCGCTGATGTCGATCATCATCGGTGGCATCGGCGGCGTCATCGTCGTCTTCGCCGTGCCGCTCCTCGACAAGCTGAAGATCGACGACGTCGTCGGCGCCATCCCGGTCCACCTGATGGCCGGCATCTGGGGCACGATGGCTGTGCCGATCACCAACAGCGGCGCCAGCTTCGTCACCCAGGCCATCGGTGTCGCCGCCTACGCTGTCTTCACCTTCATCGTCAGCCTGGTCATCTGGGTTGTCCTCAAGGGCGTCGTCGGTATCCGCGTCTCCGAAGAGGAAGAAGCCATGGGTCTCGACAAGGCCGAGATCGGCATCGAAGCCTACACGGAATTCGGGCAGGGCAGCCAGCGCCTGTAATTCTCCTCCCGAAGAGCCGTGGGGCCGCGCCTTCAGGCCCCACGGAAAGGCTGAGCCCGGAGCGAAAGCTTCGGGCTCTTTTTTACGCCTTTAGACTAAGCACCGCGCCAAAATGATGTGTGATTAGGCATTTGCTCAAGCCGGGTGCAAAACCACTTCTGTCCAAAAAACCCGCTGTTTTTACGAAACTTTTGATTCAACGCACGATTCCCACCCCGGTGCCATTTGGCACGGAACTTGACAATCTTCTCCCCTGATACCAACGCGAACCGGCAATCTGCCTCTTCAATAGGCAGAACAAGCCGAAAAAAACGGGAGAGGCGCGTTATGAAGACCAACTTGCGGCTTGCAGTTCTTGCCGCGATCGCTCTGGCGGCATCGGCATTTCCGGCCGCCGCCGACGAACTCAACAGCGGCGATACCGCCTGGATGCTGACCTCCACGGCGCTCGTATTGCTGATGACCATTCCGGGCCTCGCCCTGTTCTACGGCGGCATGGTGCGCAAGAAGAACGTGCTGGCCACCGCCATGCAGAGCTTCACCGCGGCCTGTCTGATGACCGTCCTGTGGATGATCATCGGTTACAGCCTCGCCTTCTCCGATGGCGGTGCGCTGAACGCCTATATCGGCGGCTTCTCCAATCTCTTCCTCGCCGGCCTCGGCAAGGATTCGATGACCGGCACCATTCCGGAATCGGTCTTCATGACCTTCCAGATGACCTTCGCCATCATCACCCCCGCCCTCATCACCGGCGCCTTTGCCGACCGCATGAAATTCTCCGCCCTGCTGTGGTTCCTCGGCCTGTGGATGCTGCTGGTCTACGCGCCGGTCTGCCATTGGGTCTGGGGCGGCGGCTTCCTCGGCGGTGACGGCGTCCTCGACTTCGCCGGCGGCACCGTCGTTCACATCAATTCCGGCGTCGCCGGCCTCGTCGCCGCCATCGTACTTGGCAAGCGCAAGGGCTACGGCACCGAGAACATGGCCCCGCACAACCTCGTGCTGAGCCTGATCGGCGCCTCGCTGCTGTGGGTCGGCTGGTTCGGCTTCAACGCCGGCTCGGCCGTTGCTGCCAACGACGCCGCCGGCATGGCCATGGCCGTCACCCAGATCGCCGCTGCCGCCGCTGCCCTGTCCTGGCTGTTCGCCGAGTGGGCGATCCATGGTCGTCCGAGCGTGCTCGGCGCGGTCTCCGGCGCGGTTGCCGGCCTCGTCGCGATCACCCCGGCCGCCGGCTTCGTCGCCCCGATGGGCGCGCTTGCCATTGGCATCATCGCCGGTCTCGGCTGCCTGTGGTCGGTCGCCTGGCTGAAGCGGGTGCTGAAATATGACGATTCGCTCGACGCCTTCGGCGTGCACGGCATGGGCGGCATCATCGGCGCCATCCTCACCGGCGTCTTCGCCTCCGAAGCGATCGGCGGCACGCCCGGCCTGATCGAGGGCAATTTCGCCCAGGTCGGCATTCAGGTCTGGGGCATCCTCGCCACCATGATCTGGACCGCAATCGTCAGCTTCGTGCTGCTGAAGGTCATCGACATGACGATCGGCCTGCGTGTCAGCCGCGAAGTCGAGATCGAAGGCCTCGACATCAACCTGCACGGCGAGGTCGTTCAGTAAGCGATCTCCCGCCAGGGACGACAGACGACAAGCCCGGCCCCTTCCTGGGGGCCGGGTTTTTTCATCGCGACAGTGATGGGAGAAATTGTGGCGTCCAGTCCCGGGGAAGACTGGACGCCGAAGCGCGAAAACGCGCGACGCCGGGAGGGAATTCCGACGTCGAAGGACACCGCTCCGCTGCGAGACGGGGGCTTACAACGAGGCGACTACAGCCCTTCCTGTAAAAAACTTGGTCTCGTGCATCGAAACGTCAAGACGACTCCTAGTGGATTTTACGTATACGGCCGATTTTCTTCCGCCTATGCGCTTTCAAACACCACCAGGAGATCTTTCGCATCGATCTGCATGCCCGGCTGAACGAGAACTTCGGCGATGACGCCATCGCGTTCGGCATGCAGCGCCGTCTCCATTTTCATCGCCTCGATGGACAGCAACACATCGCCGGCCTTGACCGCCTGACCGGCCTTGGCCGCGACCGCGGAGACGACACCGGGCATCGGCGCGCCGACATGGGCTTCATTGTCGGCATCGGCCTTGCGCCGGCTGGCGGCCGCCCCCGCACCATGCGCCCGATCCGGCACCTTGACGCTACGCGGCTGGCCGTTCAGCTCGAAGAAGACCTTCACCTGGCCCTCCTCGTCGGTTTCGCCGATCGCCTGGCAGCGCACCACCAGCGTCTTGCCCCGTTCGAGGTCGACCATGATCTCCTCGCCCGCCGGCAGACCGTAGAAATAGACCGGCGTCGGCAACACCTGAACCGGACCATAGGTCCCGCGCGCCCGCGCGTAGTCGGTGTAGACCTTGGGGTACATCAGATAGGAGGCGAGCTCGTTGTCGCTGACCTCGTCACCTGTCTTGTCGGCGGCCTCCTTACGCACCGCCTCGAGATCCGTCGGCTCCAGCAGGGCGCCCGGCCGCACCGCGATCGGCGCGGTGTTTTTCAGCACCTTTTTCTGCAGCTTCTCCGGCCAACCACCGATCGGCTGACCGAGATCGCCATGCATCAGCTGCACCACGGATTCCGGAAACGCCACCTCTACCTGCGGATCGAGCACCTGCGCCACGTCGAGCCCCTGCGACACCATCATCAGCGCCATGTCACCGACCACTTTCGAGGTCGGCGTCACCTTGACGATGTCGACGAACATCAGATTGACGTCCGCATAGGTCTGCGCGACGTCGTGCCAGCGGCTGTCGAGGCCGATCGAGCGGGCCTGTTCCTTCAGATTGGTGAACTGGCCGCCCGGCATCTCGTGCAGATAGACTTCCGAGGCGCCCGAGCGCAGGTCCGGCTCGAACGCCGTATATTGCGTGCGCACGGCCTCCCAATAGAACGACATCTGCCGGATCGCCGCCGTATCGAGCCCGCTGTCGCGCTCGCTACCCTTCACGGCTTCCACGATCGAGCCGAGGCACGGCTGCGAGGTGAGACCGGAGAGCGAGTCCATCGCCGCATCGACCGCGTCAACGCCGGCATCGATGGCGGCAAGTACGGTCGCCGCCGCGATCCCCGACGTATCATGGGTGTGGAAATGGATCGGCAGGTCGGTTTCCTCGCGCAGCGCCTTGATCAGCACCCGCGCCGCCGCCGGCTTCAGCAGCCCGGCCATGTCCTTCAGGCCGATGATATGCGCGCCGGCCTTTTCAAGCTCACGCGCCAGGCCGACATAATATTTCAGGTCGTATTTGGAGCGTTCCGGATTGAGGATGTCGCCGGTGTAGCAAATCGCGCCTTCGCACAGCTTGCCCGCCTCGCGTACCGCATCCATCGAGACACGCATGTTCTCGACCCAGTTAAGGCAGTCGAACACACGGAACACGTCGACCCCCGCCGACGCGGCACGTTCGACAAAGAAGCGCACGACATTGTCGGGATAATTGGTGTAGCCGACGCCGTTCGAGCCGCGCAAAAGCATCTGCAGCAAGATGTTCGGCGCGCGTTCGCGGATCGCGGCCAGCCGATCCCACGGATCTTCGGTCAGGAAGCGCATGGCGACGTCGAAGGTCGCGCCGCCCCAGCATTCGAGCGAGAAAAGCTGCGGCAGGCCGCGCGCGTAAGCATCCGCCGCACCGACGATATCGTGGCTGCGCATACGGGTCGCCAGCAGCGACTGATGCGCGTCACGCATGGTGGTATCGGTAACGAGGATTCGCTTCTGCTCGCGCATCCAGCGCGCGAACGCTTCCGGACCCTCGGCATCGAGCCGCTGCCGGGTACCGTCGACAATGTCGCCTGGGAACGCAGGCGCAATCGGAACACGCGCATCCGCCGGCGGGCGCGGCCGGTCGCGGGTCTCGGGATGCCCGTTGACGCTCACATCGGCGATATAGGTCAACAGCTTGGTCGCCCGGTCGCGCCGCGTCACCTGTTCAAACAGCGCCGGCGTCTCGTCGATGAAGCGCGTCGTATAGGTGGCCGTGCGGAATTTCTCGTGCGCGATGACGTTCTCGAGGAAGGCGAGGTTGGTCGCGACGCCACGGATGCGGAACTCGCGCAAGGCGCGGTCCATCCGCGTGATCGCTTCGGCGGAAGTCGGCGCCCAGGCGGTGATCTTTTCCAAGAGCGGATCGTAAAAGCGGGTGATCACCGCACCCGAATAGGCCGTGCCGCCATCGAGCCGGATACCGAAACCGGTCGCGCCGCGATAGGCGGTGATGCGGCCATAATCGGGAATGAAATTCTGTTCCGGGTCCTCGGTCGTGATCCGGCACTGCAGCGCGTGGCCGTGCAGTTCGATATCCGCCTGGCTCGGCACACCGGACTCCGCGTCGCCGATTTTGGCGCCGTCCGCGATATGGATCTGCGCCTTGACGATATCTATGCCGGTGACCTCTTCCGTCACCGTGTGCTCGACCTGAACGCGCGGATTGACCTCGATGAAATAGAACGCGCCGGTATCGGAATCCATCAGGAACTCGACCGTTCCGGCACCGGAATAATCCGCGGCCTGCCCGATCTTCAGCGCATATCCGGCCAGTTCCGCCCGCCGCTCGTCATCGAGATACGGCGCCGGCGCCCGCTCCACCACCTTCTGGTGACGCCGCTGCACCGTGCAGTCACGCTCGAACAGATGCACAAGATTGCCATGGGCATCGCCGAGCAGCTGCACCTCGACATGGCGCGCCCGCTCGACCAGCTTTTCGAGATAAACCTCGTCCTTGCCGAAAGCGGCCTTTGCCTCGCGCTTGGCCGCGACGATATCCTTGAGAAGCTGGGCCTCATCGCGGATCACCCGCATGCCGCGGCCGCCGCCGCCCCAGGACGCCTTCAGCATCACCGGGTAGCCGACCTCAAGCGCCTGCCGCTTCACCTCGTCCATGTCGTCGGGCAGCGGATCGGTCGCCGGCATCACCGGCACGCCGGCGGAAATCGCCAGATTGCGCGCCGCGACCTTGTCACCGAGCCGCCGCATCGTATCGGGCGTCGGGCCAATGAAAATAATCCCCGCCGCCGCACAGGCTTCGGCGAATTCCGGGCTCTCGGACAAGAAACCGTAGCCCGGATGGATCGCGTCGACCTCGGCTTCCCGCGCCACGCGGATCATTTCGTCGATCGACAGATACGCCTCGATGGGCCCGAGCCCGCGACCGATCAGATAGGCTTCGTCGGACTTGAACCGATGCAGGGCAAGCTTGTCTTCCTCCGCGTACACCGCGACTGTCTTGAGGCCCAGCTCATTTGCGGCGCGAAACACGCGGATGGCGATCTCCGACCGGTTGGCGACGAGTATCTTCTTGATCGACAAAGGCAAATCCTTTCCTGACAGTAGGCACAGGGATCATCCAACAGGCGCCGGATTCAAGAAGGGTAGCATTTGCTGCGGTGCACACAAGGCCGCCGCCGAAACACCCCGCCTCGAAACCGTGTCCCAAGCGCGAAACGGCGGGGCCTCGCGGGCCGCCGCCGTACCATGTCCATATATTAATACTTTTGAATATATCGGCCAAGCGCAAGCTGACCGCCGCAGATTGCCGCGCCGCAGCCTCGACGATTTGATTTGCCCGGCGCTACATCTCCAGCGTCGGACGACGGAACTCTTCCGGCAGCTCGCGCATGCGATCTTCCAGAACGCCCGGCCTGCATCCCCGGAACTCGCAGGCTTTTTTCAGCGAGTTCTCACTCACCGCAAGCGAGAAAGCCACCACGTTCTCATTGTCGATCTCAGTCGGAAACCCAAGCGGGCGAACCGGGCAGCCGAGCTCGTGGAACCGCGTCATCCACATCGGATCGGCCTGTAGGGTCAAGACGTTGATACCGTTTTCGAGGCAATACTCGAAAACGCCGACGATCAGTTCGCTGCCGACATCGGAAACCGCCGAGCCGTAACGCCACTCGCGCGCGACGCAGTAGCGGGTCCATTCGAAGATATCGGGTCCGGTGGGAATCGTTTCCCGCTCGCACAACCAGGGATACACACTGTCCAACAGATGCGGACGTATAGTGGGAAGCAACCGGCAGTAACCGGCCACACGTTTATTCCTCAAAACGACAAAATGAAGCGCGCTTGGTGTATCAAATTGATCTACCTCCCTTTTATCGGGCTTTTCGAGCGCCATCCATTTGCGCTCATCGACGAAAACCTTGTGCCGAAGGCGGTATGCATCCTCCAGAACGTCCGAATACAGGTGCGCATTGTACGCACTAATAACGTGCACCATAGTAACCATCCCCTTATCCAAGGTGGTGACTATGTTGGGTTTAGGCGGCAAAATCTATAGTTAAAATCCCGTTAACACGGAGAAAAATCCAAAAAAAATCGCTCCCGGGAACGATTGCATAAAAGGGCGGCAGAATACCGAGCCGTGCGCCAGAACGCACAGTCAAAAGGCAGCAAAGCCCTTACGGGTCGGAATAAAATACGGGGTTAGTGCAACAGGCCCTTGCGGAAGCCTTCAGCCACGGCATGGGTGCGGTTGGCCGCCCCGAGCTTACGCGCCGCGGATGTCAGATACCAATCGACCGTATGCTGGGAAATGCTCAGGATCTGGCTGATTTCCCAGCTTGTTTTGCCGGCTGAGGTCCACTTGAGGCACTCTCTTTCCCGCGCCGTCAGCTTGGGCACGGGAGCCGTCTTGTCGACAGTCCCCACGAGATCGCGAATCCGATTGTAAGCGCTGATCGAAATCAGATGCAGCGCACCCGCCTCACGCTCAGTCAGATCTGTGCGCTCGCCACCGAACGACATGCCAGCCTGGAAGCCGCGCGCCGAAAAGATCGGCACGCACAGTCCGTCATACATCTTGAATTCGCAGGCCTCGTTCATGATCCGCTTGGCGGTCTTCGACAACGGCTGCGGATCCTCGAAAACCGAGCCCCAGCTGAACGGACGTGCCGTCGCGCGCAGCTTCTGAATGACCGGGTCTTCCTGCACGTAGTCCTTGGCCATGTAGTGGGAAAACCACTCTTCCGACCATCCAGACAGCATGACATAGGAATCCATCCGGATGCCCGGATCCGGAATTGCCGACAGGCAGAATGCCGAAAACCCGGCACTCTCGGTAACCTGATTCAGCAATCCAAGGACGCCGTCCGGGGTCCTCTCGGCACCAATCTTGTCGAGAATGTCGAACGTCTGGTTTTCGAACACGGCCCCAATTCCTGTGCTTTGCGCGGTGTCTTGGAATTCAAGCAGAGACCATACAGAAAACGCAGTTAACGGAGCGTTAAGCTCGCCGGAAAAACAAGTCACTACAGGGATATAGCGACAAACTGGTTAGGAACGATTTGCCAATTCGAAGCGCATTGAAAGTATTCTCAGAAGAATTCAGACACATTAGATCGTTCAAAAGACCATGGAAATCACTGTGCCGGCAACATATCGGCGCCTCGCAGGCAAGCTGAGAAAACCCGGATTCCGCAGCCTTTTCAAGGGCCCGATCCTTTCCGACGCTCGATCTCCCGGCGCCGCAGAGCGCGAATCAGCTACCAAAAACCGCGGTTGTCACTGAGGAATCACGACCCGCGCAGGCGCAAGACGATTTCATCGAGCTGCTCGAGCGTCTTGTAACTGATCTTGACCTGCCCGCCGCTATCCTTGTGTGCGATCTCGACCTTAAGCCCGAGCGCGTCGGCAAGCGACTTCTCCAGCGCCCGCGTATCAGCGTCCTTTTCCGCCTTCGGTTTCGCGGCACGCTCGCCATCGGCGCGCGGCGCGGCCTGGCTCAGCGCTTCGGCTTCGCGAACATTGAGCCCTTCATCGACGATGCGCCGGGCAAGCGCTTCCGCGTCGTCCGCGGTGATCAAGGCACGCGCATGACCGGCCGTCAGACTGCCATCAGCCAAGTAGTCCTTGACCGATTCCGGCAGCTTCAGGAGACGCAGCGTATTGGCGACATGGCTGCGGCTCTTCCCGATCACCTTGGCCAAGTCATTCTGACTATAGGTAAATTCCGTGATCAGACGATCATAGCCAAGCGCTTCTTCGAGCGGATTGAGATCGGTGCGCTGAACATTCTCGATGATCGCGAGTTCGAGCGCTTCGCTGTCCGAAACCTCGTGAATGACCACCGGCACTTCGTGCAGACCGGCCGCCTGCGCCGCGCGCCATCGCCGTTCGCCGGCGATGATCTCATATTCATGCCCGGATCCGACAGGGCGCACCACGATCGGCTGAACGATACCCTTTTCCCGCACCGAAGCCGTCAGCTCCGCCAGCTCGTCCTCATCGAAACGCCGCCGGGGATTGTGCGGGTTACGCCGAAGATGCTCGATCGGCAAGCGCCGCTGGCTGCGCGCGCGTTCGACCGCGCCGCTTTCCGTTTCCATATCGCCGAGCAATGCCGCAAGGCCGCGCCCGAGCCGCTTTCCGCGCGCGCCGTCATCCGCCATTGTCACACCCTTCTCCGATCACAGTCTTCTTGTCTTCATTTGCCGGACTCCGACCCTTTCCCGGCCTCCGGGTGCCAGGTCGTCCTTGGCTCCACCCTGAATACGAGGGGATCGCGCCGCAATCAGGCTGCCGCCTGGCGGAACCGCTTCTCCCGCTGAATGATTTCGGACGCCAGTCGCAGATAGGCCTGGCTTCCCGAACAGCGCAGATCGTACAGCAGCGCCGGCTTGCCGTAGGACGGCGCTTCCGACATGCGCACATTGCGCGGAATGATGGTGTCGTACACCTTCTCGCCCATGGTCGCGCGCACATCCTCGATCACCTGGTTGGACAGGTTGTTGCGGGAATCGTGCATGGTCAGGACGATGCCGTGAATAGTCAGGCGCGGATTGATCGCCGCGCGCACCTGCTCAACCGTGCTCAACAGCTGGCTAAGACCCTCGAGCGCGAAAAACTCGCACTGGAGCGGCACCAGGATCGAGTGCGAGGCCGCAAGTGCGTTGATTGTCAACAGGTTAAGGGAAGGCGGGCAATCGATCAGCACATAGGTGAAGCGCGGTGACGGACCCTCGTGCCTGTCGTCGCGCGACAATTCGAGGACCGCCTCGCGCAACCGATGGGCGCGATCGCGCTCATTGGCGATTTCCAGCTCCACGCCGAGCAAGTCGAGCGTCGAGGGCGCGACAGACAGGCGTGGCACCGCGGTTTCCATGACCACATCGGTCAGCCGCGCTTCCTTGGTCATCACATCGTAGGTCGAACGCTCACGATTGCGCCGGTCGATCCCGAGCCCCGTGGATGCGTTGCCCTGCGGATCCATGTCGACCACCAGGACACGCTCGCCAATAGCCGCGAGCGCGGTTCCCAGATTGATGGCGGTCGTCGTTTTGCCAACGCCGCCCTTCTGGTTGGCGATCGTCAGAACCCGCACATTGTTAGGCAATTCAATCATTTGCAAACCTCAGTCGTCCGGACCGCGCGCTCGCGGAACCGGGCCTCCGGTTCACCGCCGCATCAGGTCTTTAATCAGCACGATTTTGCCGTCTGGATCGATCTTGCTGCTTTGTTCTACCAGATCGAGCACGAAGGTTCGATTTGCTTCTTCCAATTCGCGCGAAAAATCGCGCCCTTTGTGGAAAACGGCAAGCATTCCGGGGGAAAAGACCGGCTCGATCATTTCGCAAAGCGCACTCAGAGGCGCCAGCGCACGCGCCGAAATGGCGTCGATCGGCGCGTCCCAGTCCGCCAGAACCGACTCGATTCGCCCTGTGATGACCTCTGCCGGCAGGCCGGCCTCGCGGATAACTGCCCGCAAAAACGCGGACTTACGCTGATCACTCTCGATCAGCGTCACCGAAGCTTCGGGATCATCGGCAAGAAAACAGGCCGTCACCAGACCCGGGAAACCGGCGCCACTGCCAAGGTCCAGCCAGTGCTTTGCGTCTGGCACGGCGGCAAGCGCCTGGGCGCCATCCGCAACGTGCCGACGCCACACGTCCTCAAGCGTTTTCGGCGCCACGAGATTGATCCGCGGCTGCCAACGCTTCAACAAATCGACATAAATCCTTAACCTTACAGCCGTTTCACGTGAAACCGGGAGGACGGAGTCAACCAGCGCGAGCCCGGCTTCGGCATCATTGGCCGCATTCACGCCGCGCTCTCCTTCTTTCCGCGCTTTACGTGGGCAAGCAGAACGCCGAGCGCAGCCGGCGTAATCCCGTCCATCCGCGCCGCCTGACCCAATGTTTCCGGCCGAACCTGTTCAAGCTTCTGGCGAACCTCGTTCGAGAGCCCCGAAACGGCTGAAAAATCAAACTGTTCCGGGATCGCGATATTCTCGTCCCGGCGAAATGCCTCGATGTCGGCGCGCTGCCGGTCCATATAGACCGCGTAGACCGCCTCGATCTCAATCTGCTCGGCTATCCCGGCCGAAACGCCCGCGAGCTGAGGCCAGATCTCGGTCAGACGCGCGAAATCGATCTCCGGATAAGCAAGCAGATCCATTCCGGACCTCCGCACGCCATCCTGATTGATGGTGAGCCCATGCTGCCGCGCCTCTGCCGGCGTCAGCGTGAGATCCGCGAGTTGCGCTCGCGCGTGCGCCAGCGCCGCCATCTTGTTCTCGTAGGCTATACGGCGTTCAGCGCCGACGCAGCCGATCTCGAGCCCAAGCGGTGTCAGCCTCTGATCCGCGTTGTCGGCGCGCAGCGACAGCCGGTATTCGGCACGCGAGGTGAACATGCGATAGGGCTCGCTGGTTCCCCTCGTCACCAGATCGTCGACCATCACGCCGAGATAGCCCTGATCCCGACCGACCGTGATCCCCTCACCGTCCCCGGCAGCCCGCGCCGCATTGAGACCGGCGAGCAGACCCTGCGCCGCCGCTTCTTCATAACCCGTCGTGCCGTTGATCTGCCCGGCGAGGAAAAGCCCCGCAATCCGCTTCGTTTCCAGCGTCGGCCGCAGCTCGCGCGGGTCGATGTGGTCGTATTCGATGGCATAACCCGGCTGCTCGATTTCGACCCGTTCAAGACCCGGGATCGAGCGCACGAAGGCTTCCTGCACATGTTCAGGAAGACCCGTCGAAATCCCGTTCGGATAGACCGTGTCGGTCTCAAGCCCTTCCGGCTCGAGGAAGATCTGGTGCCCGTCGCGATCCCCAAAGCGCACGATCTTGTCTTCAATCGACGGGCAATAGCGCGGGCCGCGGCTGTCGATCTGCCCCGAATACATCGGCGAGAAACCGATATTGTCGCGGATGATCGCGTGGGTCGCAGGCCCGGTGCGCGTGATATGGCAATTGATCTGCGGCGTCGTGATCGCAGTCGTCAGCGTGGAAAACGGCACCGGCGGATCATCACCCGGCTGCACGTCAAGCCCCGACCAGTCGATGGTCTTGCCGTTCAGCCGCGGCGGCGTCCCGGTCTTCAGCCGGCCAAGCGCAAAACCCGCACGCTCAAGACTTCCGGCCAGACCGACGGACGGGCCTTCGCCCATGCGGCCGGCCGGAAACGTCCGCTCGCCGATATGAATGAGACCGCGCAGGAACGTGCCCGTAGTCAGAACGATCGTTCCGCATCCGAATCGACGCCCATTGCCAAGCGTCAGCCCGGCAACACGTTCCTTGTCCAGAACGATATCGTCCGCTTCACCCTCGACAATCGACAGGTTTTCGACAGCGGCGAGCACGCTCTGCATCGCCGCAGCATAGAGCTTGCGATCCGCCTGCGCTCGCGGGCCGCGCACCGCAGGCCCCTTGCGCCGATTGAGAAGCCGGAACTGAATCCCACCCGCATCCGCGACAAGGCCCATCAGCCCGTCGAGTGCGTCGACTTCACGAACGAGGTGTCCCTTGCCGAGACCGCCGATTGCCGGATTGCAGGACATCGCGCCGATCGTGCCGAAGCGGTGCGTGACCAAAGCGGTGCGCGCACCGACGCGTGCAGCCGCGGCCGCGGCCTCGGCCCCCGCATGGCCGCCGCCGACGACAATCACATCAAACTGTGCATCCCACTCGTGCATCGCACCGCCATTCATTGTTCTCGCGCACATAGCGCGCCCGGCGATCCAAAGAAAGTCCTTCCACCTGTGAAACGCAGTTCAAGCAGAACTTTTCACACCATAGCTAAACAGGATTTCCACAATTGGTTCCCATCACAAAGCGCCGTGGACGGCGGCCTCATTTCCCGGTGATTTTGCATTTCGGTTCCGAATCAAAGTCAGATTTCAGCCAACGAGCTTTTTGAAACCCCCGTTTCACGTGAATCATTATCCCCGTTATCCCCAACCTAATGGACCCAGGGTGATTCACGTGAAACACCTATTTGCCGATGCAGAACTCCGAGAACACCACATCTAGCAGATCCTCGACCCCGATCTTGCCGGCAATCCGCCCGATCGCATCGCCAGCCGAACGCAATTCCTCCGCGGTGACCTCAAGCATCCCCGATTCCGCCACCGAAACCCGGCGCAATCCATCCCGGCAGGCGACGAGGTTTTCCCGATGCCGTGCCCGGGTGATCAGCACCGATTCCCCTCGCCCGCAGGCGTCTGACGCGAAACCTTCCAACGCATCCGTCAACGCTCCAAGCCCGGTACCTTCGCTCACCGAGAGATCGAACACGTCGCTTGTCGTTTGTTCCGCATCCGAATCGATCAGGTCCACCTTGTTGCGAACCAGCCAGATCGTGGCTCCGCTCGCAGAAATATCGGCGGGAACCTCCGGCATCGGTCCCGATCCATCCCACACCCAAAGTACAAGATCCGCTTCCCGCCCACGCGCCAGCGCCCGCCGGATGCCTTCCTTTTCAACGCGCCCTTCCGTATCCCGCACACCGGCCGTATCGGCAATGGTCACTGGAAAGCCGCCAAGGTCCATCGCGACTTCGATCACGTCGCGCGTCGTGCCGGCCTCCTCCGTCACGATCGCGACGTCGCGGTGGGCGAGCGCATTCAGCAGGCTCGATTTTCCCGCGTTGGGCGGCCCCATCACAGCCACCTCGACGCCGAGCCGCAACCGCTCACCGCGCCGCCCGTCGGCCAGATGCCGGTCGATTTCATCGGCGAGCGCGGCTGCCTTCGCGCCGACATCCTCACCAATATCGTCGGGCACATCTTCCTCGTCAGCAAAATCCAGATTGGCCTCGATCTCGGCGCGCATAGCGATGATGCGCCGCCGCCACTCGTCATAGATCGCCCGCGCCTCGCCACCATACTGGCGCAGCGCCTGACGCCGCTGGGCGTCCGTCTCAGCCTGCAGAAGATCCGCGAGGCCCTCGATGCCGGTGAGATCGAGCCGCCCGTTCTCGAAACCGCGCCGGGTAAACTCGCCGGCTTCAGCAGCCCGCAGCCCCGTCAGTTCTTCCAGCGCCGCCAACACGCCGGCAACGACGGCCCGCCCGCCATGCAGATGCAGCTCACCGACGTCTTCACCGGTGACGCTCGCAGGACCTGGAAAGAACAACACCACGGCTTCATCGAGAACCGATCCATCACGCGGATGCCTCAGCTTCGCCAGTGTCGCGACGCGCGGAGAGGGCAGCGAGCCTGCTATCGTTTCGAGAGCGAATCGAACGGCCGGGCCTGTAAGCCGCACGATGGCGATCGCCGCCGGCACCGCCCCGCTCGACAGCGCGAAGATGGTATCCGCGCTCTTTTTGCCCGCACTCACCTTTCCCTCCATCGCTTTCCCGCTACCTTTCCCCTACACCGAACCATCCATCACGGGCACTCGCCGAACCGGTTTCGGTTTTCCTTTCGCTGTCCCCGCGATGACTCTTTGGCCACCGACCGGATCCGAGCGCCCATGACCGAAAATCGCCTTCGCCACGAGACCAGCCCCTATTTGCTGCAGCACCGGGACAACCCCGTCCACTGGTATGCCTGGGGCCCGGAGGCCTTCGCGGAGGCTAAGCGCACGGGAAAGCCGATCCTGCTCTCCGTCGGCTATGCCGCCTGCCATTGGTGCCACGTCATGGCCCATGAGAGCTTCGAGGACGAGGCGACCGCAGCGGTGATGAACGCCTTGTTCGTCAACGTCAAGGTCGATCGCGAAGAGCGCCCCGACGTCGACCAGATCTACATGAGCGCGCTGCATGCGCTTGGTGAGCAGGGCGGCTGGCCACTGACCATGTTCCTGACGCCTGAGGGGGAGCCGGTCTGGGGCGGCACCTACTTCCCGCCGACGCCCCGTTATGGCCGTCCCGGCTTCACCGATATCCTCAAAGAGATCTCCCGCCTGTTCCGCGACGAGCCGGAAAAGATCGCCTCAAACCAGCAGGCGATCATGGCCCACCTCAAAGAGGTGCCGCGGCAGGCCGCCACCCAGTTGCCGGCCAACATCCTCGACCGTGCTGCCAAAGGCCTGCTGTCGATCATGGACGCAGTCGAGGGCGGTCCCCAGGGCGCACCGAAGTTTCCCAATCCCGCCCTTCTCGAGCTGTTGTGGCGGGCATATGCCCGTACCGGCAACACCGCGCACCGCGACGCCGTCCTTCTCACCCTGCGCCACATGGCCCAAGGCGGCATCTACGACCACCTCGGCGGCGGCTATTCCCGCTATTCCGTGGATGAGGTGTGGCTCGTGCCGCACTTCGAAAAGATGCTCTACGACAACGCCCAGCTCATATCGCTGCTGACCAATGCCTGGCTCGAAACCGGCGATCCTTTGTTTCGGGAGCGAATCGAAGAAACCGTCGATTGGCTGGAACGCGAGATGCTGGACGAAGGCGGTGCCTTCGCCGCAAGTCTCGACGCCGACTCCGAAGGCGAGGAGGGCCGTTTCTATATCTGGACGAAGGAGCAGATCGACGCCCTGCTGCCGCCCGATGACGCGGCGTTGTTCGCCGCCCACTACGACGTCACGGCAGACGGCAACTGGGCCGGCAATACCGTCCTCACCCGCCGCCGTCGCCCCGAGCGCGCCAATGACGAAACCGAAATCCGTCTCGCCGCGATCCGCGCCAGGCTACTTGAAGCCCGCGCCGAGCGTGTCCGCCCCGGCCGCGACGACAAGGTGCTCGCCGACTGGAATGCGCTTGCCATCGTCGCGCTCGCCCGCGCCGCAAAGGTGTTTGAGCGTGACGCCTGGCTTGACCGCGCGGTCTCCGCCTATCGTTTCATATCCGAATCGATGCTGCGCGACGGACGGCTTGGCCATAGCTGGTGCAACGGTCAACTGATCTATCCCGGTCTTTCCTCCGACCATGCCGGCATGGCGGCCGCAGCCCTTGCCCTCCACGAAGCTACTGGCGAGGAGGCCTATCTCGGCGAAGCGAAGAACTGGATCGCCATCCTCCACATGCACTACCGCGACGAGGAGAGGGGCGGCTACTACCTGACCGCCGCCGACGCCGAAGACCTGATAATCCGCCCGCGCTCGGCAAAGGACGAAGCAACGCCAAACCCGAATGCAGTCGCCGCGGCTGCGCTTACCCGCCTGTGGGTACTGACTGGGGAAGACCGCTATCGCGATGCCACCGACGGTGTCTTCCAGGCCTTCGCGGCTGACATTCCGCAAAACGTGTTCATGATGTCGGCGCTGCTCAATGCCTTCGACCTGCGCCTCAACGCCATTTCGGCGATCGTCGTTGCCAACGACCACACCGATGCCGAACCGCTGCTCGCCGCCCTGCGCCAGACCGGCAACCCGAGCCTCATTCCTTTCGTCACCGAATCGACCGGCGGCCTGCCGCCGTCGCATCCGGCAAGCGGCAAGGTCATGATCGACAACCTGCCGACCCTCTATGTCTGCCGCGGCATGACCTGTTCAGCGCCGGTGACCGACCCGGCTTCAGTCGCCGAGCTGCTCTCCAACACCCAGTAGAAAACCGGCTGCTAAACGCATACGGGGCGCGACTCTTTTCTAAAAGAGCACGCCCCGAAGGTGATTCACGTGGAACACATCACGTCGTTTCGAGTCCGAATCGACGACCGGTTCGCTTACTTTTTCCCGCGCATCCCTGCCCGAAAACCGGATCCCACTTTTTGCTGACGCGGACCTCCGGTTCGGGAATACGCGTTACGTATTCATCGAGTCGAAGAACTCCTCGTTGTTCTTCGTCTGCCGCAGTTTGTCGAGCAGGAACTCGATCGCATCCACCGTACCCATCGGGTTGAGGATACGCCGCAGCACATACATCTTCTTGAGCTTGTCCGGCGGCACCAGCAGCTCTTCCTTGCGGGTGCCGGAGCGCTGGATATCCATCGCCGGGAAGACACGTTTGTCGGCGACCTTGCGGTCGAGGATGATTTCCGAGTTACCCGTGCCCTTGAACTCTTCGAAGATGACTTCGTCCATGCGGCTGCCGGTATCGATCAGCGCGGTGGCGATGATCGTCAGCGAGCCGCCTTCCTCGATGTTACGTGCCGCGCCGAAGAAGCGCTTCGGCCGCTGCAGGGCATTGGCGTCGACACCACCGGTCAGAACCTTGCCCGAGGACGGCACCACCGTGTTGTAGGCGCGGCCAAGACGGGTGATCGAATCGAGCAGGATGATCACGTCGCGACCATGCTCGACCAGGCGCTTGGCCTTTTCGATGACCATCTCGGCGACTTGCACGTGGCGTGTCGCCGGCTCGTCGAAGGTCGAGGAGATCACCTCGCCCTTCACCGACCGTTGCATGTCGGTCACTTCTTCCGGCCGTTCGTCGATGAGAAGAACGATCAGATAGCATTCCGGGTGATTGGTCGTGATCGAATGGGCGATGTTCTGCAGCAGCACCGTCTTACCGGTACGCGGCGGCGCCACGATCAGACCGCGCTGGCCCTTGCCGAGCGGAGCAACCAGATCGATCACCCGCGCCGAACGGTCCTTCAGCGTCGGATTGTCGACTTCCATGTTGAAGCGCTCATCGGGATAGAGCGGCGTCAGATTGTCGAAATGGATCTTGTGCCGGGTCTTTTCCGGGTCCTCGAAATTGATCGAGTTGACCTTGAGCAGCGCGAAATAGCGTTCGCCTTCCTTCGGGCTGCGAATATGGCCTTCGACGGTGTCGCCGGTACGCAGCGAGAAGCGGCGGATCTGGGACGGCGACACGTAGATGTCGTCCGGTCCCGGCAGGTAGTTGGCGTCCGGCGAGCGCAGGAAACCGAAACCGTCCTGCAGCACCTCGACGACGCCTTCGCCAATGATATCGACTTCTTCGGCCGCGAGCTGCTTCAGGATGGCAAACATTTGCTCCTGGCGCCGCAAGGTCGAGACATTTTCAATACCCAGTTCCTCACCGAAAGCGGCGAGCTCGTTGGGCTTTTTCGACTTCAAATCCTGAAGTTTCATTTCCCGCATGGGAGAGAGTCCTTGGATGGAGTGGTCGCCCAGTGAAAGACGGACGACGGAAAAGAATGAGTGGAAGTATCTGCGGATCTGGAACCGGAACCTGTGGCTTCCGGTTTCGGCGCCTCTTCAATTGCGATTGGGCGCCCGTCCGCATGGAGTGGGGTAAGCTCTACATAGCGCTTCGCAACGCGTCCGACAAGTCTTTGTCGGCGCGACAGCTGGTTAAGCCGGTTTCGCCGGCAAAACGACCCGCCATCCGGCAGAACTCCGAAGGCTTCCTGCACGATCGACGGAAAACGGAGTTGAAACGATAAATCCCGATCAGGCCCGAATCACGTGAACCCGGATGCAGCCGCTCAGAACGGCTTGAAGATCACCAGAATGACGATACCGATCATCAACACAGTCGGGATTTCGTTGATGATGCGGAAGAAGCGTTCCGGCCGCTCGTTCTGATCTCTGCTGAAGACCCGCACGCAGCGCGCCAGAATGCCGTGATAGGCCGTCAGGAGCAGCACCAGCGTGAGTTTCGCATGGAACCAGCCATCCATCAGGAAACCTGCTTCCCAGGCGGTCCACAGGCCGAGAATCCACGCCGCGATCATCGCCGGCGTCGTGATCGCCCTCAGCAGCCGGCGTTCCATCACCTTGAAGGTTTCCGACTGCTTGGAGCCTGCCTCGGCCTGGGTGTGATAGACCATCAGCCGCGGCAGATAGAACAGCCCCGCCATCCAGGCGATCACCGCCATGATGTGCAGCGCCTTGAGCCACAGATAGAGACTGTCCATTTCGAGATCCCCCAAGCCTTTCCGGCTTAATTCGTCCGGTCGCGTCAGACTTCGCCGCGCACCCGCTTGACCATGCGCCCGACATTTTCCGGCGGCGTATCCGGCGTCACGCCATGGCCGAGATTAAAGATGAACCGACCATCGCGCAGAGCGCTCATGACCCGATCGACACCCTCGTCGAGCGCTGCGCCGCCGGCAACCACCCGCATCGGATCGAGATTACCCTGCACCGCGCAAAGCTTCTGCAACTTCTTCGCCTCATCGAGCGGCACCGACCAGTCGATCCCGACGCCGTCGACGCCGGTTTCCTTGACATAGCGCTCCAGCATCAGGCCGACACCCTTCGGGAAGCCGATCACCTTGGCACCGGGCACTTCCTTACGCACACCTTCGATAATACGACGCGCCGGATCGATCGAGTATTTCTCAAAGCCCTCTTCATCGAGAGCCCCGGCCCAGGTGTCGAAAATCTGCACCGCATCCGCGCCGTGCTTCAGATGCGCCACCAGATAGCGGGTCGAGGCTTCCACGAGCACATCGATCAGCGCACCAAAGGCGCCCGGCTCGCCATACAATTTCTTGCGCGTTGCCGCCTGATCCGGTGATCCCCGACCGCCGACCATATAGGTCGCAACCGTCCAGGGAGCTCCGCAGAAGCCGAGAAGGGTGGTCTCATCCGGCAGACCTGCGCGGATCAGTTCGACTGCTTTCAGCACGGGAGCGAGTTTGTCTTCGACCTGATCGGTTTTCAGCGACCCGACGGTCGTCAGATCGATCGGATCGAGAATCGGTCCCGTACCCTCTTCAAAGCGTACGGCCTGTCCAAGTGCATCGGGGATGACGAGAATGTCGGAGAACAGGATAGCTGCATCAAAACGATAGCGGCGGATCGGCTGCAGAGTGACCTCGCAAGCCAGTTCCGGATTGTAGCAGAGGTCCAGAAACGATCCCGCTTCAGCACGTGTCGCCTTGTATTCCGGCAAATAGCGGCCGGCTTGCCGCATCATCCAGATTGGCGGTTGTTCGAGGGTTTCGCCGTCGAGAACCCTCATCACCGCGCGTTTTTTCGTGTCAGCCGATGGTGCCATGTGATCCACACCTGTCCTCAATAAATAGAGATTCTAGGATTCTTTTTGTTTTTATTAGGCCGTGGATTACAGGGATTATCCGCGCTTCACAATGTTCCCCCACCAAATCGGCCGGGATTCGTGGCGCGACAGAATGTTCTTGCGCCGGGAAAAGGTTGGGGAGGTTTCTCGTTATCGAAATAATTTCAGCAGCTTACGAGATATCGTATTCGCCCGTGAAAGCGCATTGCTTGTGGACATTCGCCGTTCTCCCCGCTATTCCCAAGGCACCTCTGCAAACACCTCCCGCCGGACGGATCTGTTGATGATCTGCGAGGGGTCGGGATGAAATCGGCAGGGGGACCCGCCAAACGCGAGTCATTAAGATTCCGTTAACACCTCTGGGGACAGACCTGTGGGAATCAGCCGCGACTTCTTCCACCTGCATCTCGTCTCCGACTCCACCGGCGAAACGCTGCGCACGGTCGCACGCGCCGTCGGCGCGCAATACGAGACCAGCCAGCCCGTTGAACACGTCTATCCGATGATCCGCGCTGCACGTCAGCTCGAGCGTGTGCTGATCGAGCTGGAAAATGCGCCGGGCATCGTCCTTTACACCCTGGTCGATCCCGAACTGTCGATGACTCTCGAACGGCGCTGCCTCGAAGTCGGCATTCCCTGCGTCAACGTACTCGATCCCGTTCTGCAGGTCTTCCAGAGCTATCTCAACGTGCCGTTCGCCCGCCGTATCGGCGGTCAGCACACACTCGACGCGGAATATTTCGACCGCATCGAGGCGCTGAACTTCACCATGGCCCATGATGACGGCCAGCTTCCGGAGGATCTGGAGGCGGCCAACGTCATCCTGGTCGGGATCAGCCGGACCTCGAAAACGCCGACCTGCATCTATCTCGCCAATCGCGGGATCAAGGCGATCAACTATCCAATTGTCCCAGAAATACCTATTCCAAAACGATTATTTGCCGTCAAAAAACCTCTCGTCGTCGGGCTGGTGGCAACCGCGGAGCGCATCGTGCAGATCCGCCAGAACCGCCTTCTCGCGCTCAACGCCGCCGACGAGAACTCGTCCTATGTCGACCGCAGGCTGGTGTCCGACGAGGTCATCTACACCCGCCGGCTTTGCGCCGAACAGGGCTGGCCGCTGATCGACGTCACGCGCCGCTCGATCGAGGAAACCGCCGCCGAAATCATCGCTCTGTTGAACGAACGCCGGTTCAAGCGCTAGAGCATCGTGCAGCCAATTGGATCAATTGGCGTCGACAAAGATGCGGCAGAACAAACCGATGGAGCGCCGTGCCGTTTCAATTGGAACAAGAAATGCGCTAGAGCGTTTCGAAACGGCCGCACGACATCCACAACGGAAACCGCCATGTCCGACGAAACGCCCTGCATCATCCTTGCCTCGCAAAGCCCGGCCCGCACAGCGTTGATGACCAATGCCGGTCTCGAATTCGCGGCGATTCCGGCCGATATCGACGAGCGCGCCGTCGAGGCGCCCTTGCTCGAGGCCGGTTTCGCGCCCGAAGACATCGCCGCCGTGCTCGCCGAAGCAAAAGCCCTCGAAATCTCCAAGGCCAATCCGGGCGCCTTCGTCATCGGCGCCGACCAGATCCTGGCGATGGACGGCAAGCGCTGGACGAAGCCGGACGACATGGAAGCCGCCCGCCGCCAGCTCCTCGATCTGTCCGGCCGCACCCACACGCTCCATGCCGCGGTTGCCGGTGTCGTCGACGGCGAAACCGTCTGGCGTCATGCGTCCGCCGCCCACATGACGATGCGCAGCCTGACGCCGGAATTCATCGGTCATTACCTTGCCGCCGTCGGCCCGCATGCCCTCGACAGCGTTGGCGCCTATCAGCTCGAGGGTCGCGGCGTGCAGCTCTTCGACAAGATCGACGGCGACTTCTTCACCATCCTCGGTCTGCCCATGTTACCGTTGCTGGCCGAGCTGCGCGCCCGCGGTCTGGTCGAGTAGGGGGATAATATCGTGACCGAAACGACCTCCGATTTCCAGCGCGCAGGTGTCATCGGCTGGCCCGTCGCCCATTCTCGTTCGCCGATGATCCATGGCTACTGGCTGAAGCAGTACGGCATCGCCGGCTCCTATGACCGCTACCCGGTCGAGGCCGACAGGATCGACGCATTTCTCGCCGATCTGGCAGGCGCCGGTCTCGTCGGCGCCAATGTCACCATCCCGCACAAGGAAGCCGCGTTTCGCGCCGCCGCCGAGGTCGATCCGGTGGCAGCGGCGCTCGGCGCGGTCAACACGCTGTGGCTCGAAGACGGCAAGCTCTGCGGCGCCAACACAGACGCCTATGGCTTCCTTGCCAATCTCGATGCCGAAGCGCCCGGCTGGGACGAGGTTCCCGGGCCGGCCGTGGTGCTTGGCGCCGGCGGCGCGGCGCGTGCCATCGTCTGGGCCCTGAAGGAGCGCGGTTTCGCTCCGGTCCATGTCGTCAACCGCACGGTCTCCCGGGCTGCGGAACTGGTCGCCGCCTTCGGCTCACCGCTCGAAGCCCATGGCTGGGACGCGCTCGGCACGCTGCTCGGCGACGCGGTGCTCGTCGTCAACACCACTTCGCTCGGTATGGCCGGCAACCCGCCGCTTGAAATCGACTTGTCGCATTTGCCCGATACCGCACTTGTCACCGATATCGTCTATGTGCCGCTCGAAACCCCGCTGCTTGCGGCGGCAAAGGCCCGCGGCCTCGGAACCGTGGATGGTCTCGGTATGTTGTTGCACCAGGCGGTGCCCGGTTTCGAGCGCTGGTTCGGCGTGCGGCCGGACGTGACGCCGGCGCTACGTCAGCTCGTCGTCGACGATCTCGAGGTCGCATCATGATCATTCTCGGGCTGACCGGCTCCATCGGCATGGGCAAGAGCACCACGGCAAAGATGTTCGCGGCCGCCGGCGTGCCCGTCCATGATGCCGATGCAACCGTTCATGCGCTTTATCGCGGCGCGGCCGTCGCTCCCGTCGAGGCGCGCTTCCCCGGCACCACGGTTGACGGCGCCATCGACCGCAAGAAGCTTGGCGCCGCCGTCATCGGCAAGCCCGACGAAATGAAGGCGCTCGAGGCGATTGTTCACCCGCTTGTGCGCGAGGCCGAAATCGCCTTCCTGCGGAAAAATTTCGAAGCGCATCGCCAGATCGTCGCGCTCGATATCCCGCTTCTGTTCGAGACCGGCGGCGACACGCGGGTCGATGCCGCAATCGTCGTCACCGCCGATGAAGCCGTGCAGCGCGAACGCGTGCTCGCCCGCCCCGGCATGACCGCCGATATGCTTGCCGCGCTCATTGCCAAGCAGATGCCGGATGCCGAAAAACGCCGCCGGGCGCATTTCCTCGTCGACAGTGGCTTCGGTTACGAGCCGGCCGAGCGGCAGGTGAGGGGAATCTTGCGCGCCGCCGCCGCAATGGCGGGGAAAACCGCCCTGCAGCGCTTGCGCCCGCGCGCGCGGACGTGACAGGAAGGAACGAACGCCGTCATTTACCGGAAAGCGAGGCCAGCCGGGCATGCGCGAAATCGTTCTCGACACCGAAACCACCGGGCTCGATCCGATTCGCGGCGACCGCATCGTCGAAATCGGCTGCGTCGAGCTGGTCAACCACATTCCGAGCGGCCAGAACTTCCACATCTACATCAACCCGGAACGCTCGATGCCGATCGAGGCGTTCAACGTGCACGGGCTGTCCGAGGAGTTCCTCTCCGACAAGCCGAAATTCGCCGAAATCGCCGATGAATTCCTCGATTTCGTCACCGGCGCCCGGTTGATCATCCACAACGCAGCCTTCGACATGGGCTTCATCAACGCCGAGCTCGGCCGTCTGAAGCACCCGGCGATCCCCAACGACTATGTCGTCGATACCCTGCAGATCGCCCGCCGCCGCCATCCCGCCGGCCCGAACAGCCTCGACGCGCTGTGCTCGCGCTACGGCATCGACAATTCGCGCCGCACCCACCACGGCGCCTTACTCGACGCCGAATTGCTGGCCGAGGTCTATATCGAGCTGATCGGCGGCAAGCAGGCAGCGCTCGGCTTCGGTGAGGCGACAAACGAGGAAGCGCGGGCCGAATTCGCCGCCGCCTCGACCCCGCGCCGCGCCGCGACCCGTCCTGCGCCATTGCCGTCGCGCGTCAGCGAAGCCGAACGCGCGGCCCACGCGGCCTTCGTCGAGACGCTCGGTGACGACGCCATGTGGAAGCGCTACGGCCGCGGCTGACGAGAGCCGTCGCGCAGTCTGCCTCAAAATCCAACGCAAAAAAGAAAACGGCCGGGCAATGCCCGGCCGCTTCCGCAAAGTCTATCGTGGCGCCGTCGGCGCTGCCGTCAGGCGTTGCCGGCTTCGCCGCCGCCCTGCGCGTTGCTCTGCGCCAGATTGTGGCGGTACAGCGCGGCGAAGTCGATCGGGTCGACCATCAGCGGCGGGAAGCCGCCATTGCGGGTCGCGTCCGCGACGATCTGACGCGCGAACGGGAACAGCATGCGCGGGCACTCGATCAGGACGAACGGGTGCACGTGTTCTTCCGGAACGTTCTGGATGCGGAACATGCCGGCATAGGTCACTTCGACGTTGAACAGCATGTCCTCGCCTTCGCCGGCCTTGGCCTGCAGGATCAGCATGACCTCGAATTCGTCCTTGCCCATCGGGTTGGCATTGACGTTGACATGAATGTTGAGCGGCGGCGTGTTCTCGCGCTGCTGCAGCGACTTCGGCGAGTTCGGATTCTCGAACGAGAAATCCTTGATGTACTGCGCCAGAATATTCATGCCCGGGCCGGCCTGATGCTGTGCATCCGCACCGGCATTCGGCTGGGTGTTGCCGCCGTTGTTCGTGGTCATCAAATCCATCCTGTGTCGTCGTTAAAGCGCGGCGTGCATCCGCACGTGCACCCTGAAAAGTCTCGCCGGTGGCTAGCATGGGCCACCTGCGGAGACAAGTGGAATGGGAGGGAAATGGCGGAAATCACCGCCGAAACCCGTCTCGTTTCGCAGCGCAGGGTTACCATTCAGCCCTGCCGCCGGTCGTCGTCGCCCGGTTGCCGCCAGGGCGAAGACGGATTCTCCTGTGCCGTGTAGTCGTCTTCGTCGAGGTCGATGGTTTGCCCGCCCCCAACCGGACCAGGCGCCCGATCTGCATTGGGATGTCCGGTATGGCGACCGGAACCGGGACCCGGACGCCCGCCAGGTTCAAAACCAGATTCAAAGCCGGCGGCGCGGCCGCCATGCCGGATCACATGCACCTGCATGCGCGAACGCACGAAATGCCAGATCGCGCTGCGCACCGCCGGTACGAACAGCGCAAAGCCGATCGCGTCAGTAACAAAGCCCGGCGTCAGCAGCAAAAGGCCGGCGACAAGGATCAGCACGCCGTGGCCGATCGCCTCGCCCGGCAGCCGGCCTGCGTCCATCTCCGCCTGGATCCGGCGAATGGTCGAAAAGCTCTGCATGCGCAACAGCGCGCTGCCGATCACCGCGGTGACGACGACCATCGCCAGCGTCCAGCCGAGGCCGATCTTGCCGCCGATCACGACGAAGGCGGCGATCTCCATGAGCGGGATGCCGAGAAACAGGGCGAAGAGGATCAATCCGACGGGCATGGTCAACCTGTGTTGGCGTGCAAATGGCGGCATCGCGGCCTCCCGCGCCCGGTACCGGACCGCGCTCTTTGCCGCTATGCTTCCTGTCAGGTAGGATTTGTTGACGCCTTTCGCAAACGAATCGCGCTGGTTTTGCGCTTTTCGGTGGATACCGGCGTGAAAAAGCATACATAAGAAGCGACCACGAACCAGCCTTCACGGTGCGCCCTTCCATTTTGCATGGCGGAGCGAGAGTACAGGGAACGATCCGGTAACCGGAAATGTCCGAGATTTTTGACGTCATAAACATCTTCCTGCTGATACTTGCGGTCGGCATCTTCATCGCGTTGCGCAACGTGCTCGGTCGCCGGACCGGCAATGAGCGTCCGCCGTTCGATCCCTATTCGGCGACGCGCGACGAGGCGCCGCAGGATCAGCCCGCGGCCGGCGACAATGTCATCACACTGCCGCGCGGCGACGATGCGCCGGTTGCCGCCTCCGCCGACAACCGGATCGAGGAAAAGCGCGAGCATATCGATGCGGTTGCCGCCGAAGGCACCGCGCTCAACGAGGCTCTGCGTTCCATCCTCTCCGCCGATCGCGCGTTCGACCCCAAGGACTTCGTCAAGGGCGCCGTCGGCGCCTACGAGATGATCGTCGCGGCTTTTGCCGAGGGCGACCGCCGCAGCCTGAAGCAGCTGCTGTCGCGTGACGTCTATGACGGTTTCGTCGGCGCGATCGCCGATCGTGAATCGCGCAAGGAAACGCTGGAAACGACCTTTGTCGGCCTCGACAAGGCTGAGATCGTGGAAGCGGCGCTGCGCGACGGCACCGCCCAGGTCACCGTGCGTTTCAAGAGCCAGCTCATTTCGGTGACCCGCGACTCCGAGGGTCGCATCATCGACGGCGACCCCAACAAGCTCGAAGATGTCACCGATATCTGGACGTTCGCCCGCGAGGTCGCCTCCCGGGATCCGAACTGGAAGCTGGTCGCCACCGAAACGGCCGAATAAGCCGACCGGCGGGAGAGATGTATGTCCGTCCCGCCCAAACCCGGATCGCCTGCCCGGCGCCGGTCACCCGTTCTGTCGGGTTCCGCGCTCGCCGCGCTGGCGTTTTTCGTCCTGACCGGGGAGGCGCGCGTGACCGCCGCCTCTGACGCCACCCCCGCGCCGACGTTCGAGAATCTCCCCGGCTGGGAAGCCGAAGATCATGCGGCCGCACTCGCCGCTTTCCGCGCGCTCTGTTCGCGCGGCGATACGGCGCCGAAGACACGCGCGCTCGGCGTCGACGGCAGGGACCTCGCCGCATTGTGCGACGAGGCGCGTGCGCTGCCCGAAACCATCTCGTCCGCTGACGCGAAGGCCTTTTTCGAAACCCGCTTTGATTTGCAGCGGCTCACGGTTGGTGCCGGCGCGGGTTTCCTGACCGGCTATTTCGAGCCGGAGCTGGACGGCTCCCGCGAACGAACGCCCCGCTTCTCCGTACCGCTCTACCGTCGTCCGGACGATCTGGTGAAGGTGACCGCCGCCAACCGGCCCGACGGCCTCGATCCCGTGCTGGAACTCGCCCGCAAGACCCCCGCCGGACTCGTCGAGCATCCCGACCGCGCCGAGATCGAAGCCGGCGCGCTGGCCGGGCGCGGTCTTGAACTCGTCTATCTCGCCGACCCGCTCGACGCCTTTTTCACCCATATCCAGGGATCCGCGCGCATCCGCCTCACTGACGGATCGGTTATGCGCGTCGCCTATGCCGGTAAGAGCGGCCATCCCTATACGGCCATCGGCCGCTTTCTGATCGAGAACGGCACCATCGCCCGCGAGGCGATGACCATGGAAACGCTACGCGCCTGGTTGGTCGAAAACCCTGACAAAGCCAAGGATCTGATAAACAGGAACAGATCATATATCTTTTTCCGGAAAGTCGATGGGCTCAAACCGGAGGCCGGCCCGGTTGGCGCTGCCGGCGTCCAGCTCGTCGCCGGCCGAAGCCTTGCCGTCGATCGCCGGCTGCACACTTTCGGCGCGCCGATCTGGCTAAGCGGTGCCATCCCGATAAGCGCGGCGGGAACGACAGGGCCCTTCGCCCGGCTCACCATTGCCAGTGATACCGGCTCGGCGATTGTCGGCGCGGCGCGCGGCGATCTGTTCGTCGGCTCGGGCTCCGAAGCCGGTCGGCTCGCCGGCGCGATCCGCCATCCGGTCGACATGGTCATGCTGGTGCCGCGCCCGCCCTCGGGCAAGGAGCGGGGAGGCGAGCATGCGCCGCGATGACCGCAAGCCGCGCCGCGGCCAGCTCTCGAGCGAAGACAAGGAATTGTGGACCCGCGTCACCCGAACGCTCGATCCGCTGACCGACAACCGCCTGAAGCCCCTCAAGCCGAAGGTCGAAGAAAAAGCCAAAGCTGAGGCAGAGAAGCCGACGAAAGACGGCGTTGCGGACGGGACCAAACCGGGACCGAAGAAAACCATTCGACTGGGGAATCTTTCAAAGCCCGCCGCTCCCATCGGGCCGCGTTCGAGCGGATTGCCGAGCGTATCGAGTATCGACCGCCAGAGCCGGCGACGGATCGCTCGCGGTACCATCGGCATCGATGCCCGTATCGACCTGCACGGCATGACCCAGCGCGAGGCCCATATGCGCTTGCGTGGGTTCCTGCTGACAGCCCAGGCGCAGGGACATCGCCACGTCCTCGTCATCACCGGCAAGGGTCGCAGCGGTGGCGGGTTCGGGCGGGACGACGAACGCGGCGTGCTGAAACGCTCGGTTCCCTATTGGCTGTCCCATGGCGAGTTCCGCGAACTCGTGGCCGCAATCGAGGAAGCCCATTTCGCCCATGGCGGAACGGGGGCCTATTATGTCCGCCTGCGCCGCAGGCGAGGGGGCAAATCATGACGCCGTTCGGAGCGAAGGTTCGGGAACTGCGCCGCAAGCGCGGCATCAAGATGAAGGACATGGCCGCGGCCCTTGATGTGACGAGCGCCTACCTTTCCGCGCTCGAGCACGGCAAGCGCGGACGTCCGACCTGGTTCATGGTCCAGCGCATCATCGCCTTCTTCAATGTCATCTGGGATGAGGCGGAAGAACTGCAGCGGCTTGCCGAGATGTCCGATCCGCGCGTCGTTGTCGACACCGCAGGCATGCAGCCTCAGGCGACCGAGCTGGCCAATCTTCTGGCCAGGAAAATCGGCGATCTGAACGAGGACTCGCTGCGCCGGCTGATCCACGAAGTAACCGCCGCCGCCGTCCGGGACAGCCGGTAACTGGTCGGTCGGAACACCCGCGTATCCGACGACAGCCGTCGGTCATCCGATGCCGTCCTGATACGAAAACAGAATTGTTGCTGTGTTAGCAGGAAGTAGCTGACAAGTTGACATGCGAAATTCGTAGCGTGTATTCCCCACGGAAAAGAAATACTGCGAAATGCGCGCTCGCGAAACCGGGCTATAACTTAAGGGAAGATTCAGGCCTTTTATGCAAGACTTCTAATTGGACCGACGCGTAGGGGTGCGCAGGCGGTTCAATGAGCGGATCCCGAAGAACGCCGGGGGCATGGCGTCAGGCTTCGCGCGAACGGACTTTTGGGGATGGTGGGTTTGAGGAACGAGGACGACACGGCGTCGGACAATGCACTCGAAGCGAAGGAAGAACGCCGTTTGGCGCGCCTCAGGTCGCTCGGCTTGCTCGATACGCCGTCGGAAGAAGGTTACGACCGCATTACGCGGCTGGCCTGCGCGATTTTCGATGTTCCGATTGCACTGATCGGCTTCTTCGATCGCGACCGCGTCTGGTTCAAATCCGTCCAGGGTCTGCAGATCCGCGAGATTCCGCTCGACCTGTCGCTCTGCAAGCAGGTGTTCCAGAAATCCGGCATCGTCCAGATCAATGACGCATCGCGCGATCCGCTTCTCAGGGAAAACCGCCTCGTTGCCGGCCAGGAGCACATCCGGTTTTACACCGGCATCACCCTCGACCTCGGCGACGACGGACCGATCGGTTCCCTGTGCATTCTCGACCGCAAGCCGCGCCGGCTGTCGCCGGTCAAGCTCGAGATCCTGAAGGACCTCGCAAGCCTCGTCCTCGACGAAATCCGGCTCGCCAACAAGACGCGGGAAATCGAGCGTAACCGGCAGATGTTCATCGACGCCGTCGAGGCCTTGCCGGACGCCTTCGTCATTTACGATGAAACCGACCGGCTGTTTACCTGCAACAGGAAATACCGCGATTTCTATCGCAAGACCGGCGATGCCATCCTTCCCGGCGCGACCTTTGAATCGATTGTCCGCGCCGGCGTCGAACGCGGCCAGTACCCGGAAGCCGCCGGCCGCGAGGAAGAGTGGATCGCCGACCGCCTGCATCGCCACCGCGAAGCGAACGAACCGATCCAGCAGCAGCTCGCCGACGGGCGCTGGCTGCGTGTCTATGAGACCAAGACCCGGTCGGGCTCCACAGTCGGTTTCCGTGTCGATATCACCGAGCTGAAGCTGCGCGAGCAGCAGCTCAACGAGCTGGTCAATCGCGATGCGCTGACACGCACCCTGTCACGCCGGGCCATTCTCGAAATCGGCAAGCAGCAATGGGACCGCGCCAATCGCGAAGGGCAGTCGCTTGCGGTGATCTATTGCGACCTCGATCACTTCAAGGAAATCAACGACCGCTTCAGTCACGCCGCCGGGGACGAATTCCTCGTCGCTGCCAGCCGGGTGATGATGTCGGCCCTGCGGACCCACGATTTCATCGGCCGGCTGGGCGGTGAGGAGTTTCTGCTGATCCTGCCCGAAACGTCGCTGTCGGTGGCGATCGCCGTTGGTCGCCGCATCTGCGAGCAGGTCGAGGCGATCAAGCTCACCCACGGGGGCCAGACGGTGATGACGACGACCAGCGCCGGCATTGCCGAACTGAAGTCCGGCCAGAGCTTCGAAGAGCTGCTGAACGGCGCCGACAAGGCGCTCTATCAGGCCAAGGCCGCCGGCCGCAACCAGGTCGCCTGCGGCTAGAGCGCTGTCCCGAAACCGGTTTCCGCTCTAGCCGCGCTTGCGGCCCGACAGGAAGCCGACGATCGACCCGACGTCGGCCATCACCTGTTCCGCGATTTCCCCGGCCTGTTCGGCACCGACTGCGAGCACCCGGTCGACATAGCCCGGATCATCCGCATAGCGGCGCATCTCGCCAGCGACCGGCGCGATCTTTTCGATCGCCAGTTCGGCAAGCGCCGGCTTGAAGATCGAGAACGCGGCACCGCCGAATTCGCCGAGCACGGCTTCCTTGCTGGTTTCCGAAAGAGCAGCATAGAGACCGACCAGATTGTCGGCTTCCGCCCGGCCCTCGAGACCCTTGACCTCGCTCGGCAGCGGCTCGGGATCGGTCTTTGCCTTGCGGATCTTCTTGGCGATCATGTCGCTGTCGTCGGTCATGGTGATGCGGCTGTAGTCGGACGGATCCGACTTCGACATCTTCTTGGTGCCGTCGCGCAGGCTCATGACGCGGGTCGCCGGACCCGTGATCAGCGGCTCGGGCAGCGGGAAATAGCCATTGTCATCCCCGGCGCCGAGGCCGAGCTCGGCGATACGGCCGCCGAAATCATTGTTGAACTTCTGCGCGATGTCGCGGGTCAGCTCCAGATGCTGCTTCTGGTCGTCGCCGACCGGCACATGGGTGCCGCGATAGACGAGGATGTCGGCCGCCATCAGCGTCGGATAGGCGAACAGACCGACCGAGGCGTTTTCCTTGTCCTTGCCGGCCTTTTCCTTGAACTGCGTCATGCGGTTCAGCCAGCCCATGCGCGCCACGCAGTTGAACACCCAGGCAAGCTCGGCGTGCTGCGGCACCTGGCTCTGGTTGAACACGATGTGCTTGGTCGGGTCGATGCCGGCGGCGAGGAACGCGGCGGTCACCTCGCGGATGTTGCTCGCCAGCTCCTTCGGGTCCTGCCACACGGTGATGGCGTGCAGATCGACCACGCAATAGATGCACGGATAGTCGTTCTGCAGCTCGGCGAAGCGCTTGATGGCGCCGAGATAGTTGCCGAGGTGGAGATTGCCGGTCGGCTGGACGCCAGAGAAAACCCGAGGTTCGAAAGCGGTCATGATCGGTCTCGCCTAGTGCGCTTTCCGGGCGGAAAACACGTGAAAACTTGATCGAAAGCACGCTGTCCGTTTCCCATGAAACGCACCGTGCTACGGAAATCGGTCGCGGGCGTTATGGCCAACGGGACGGCGAAGTGCAAGGGCGCAGTGTGATGCGGCGGGCCGGTTCGGGACTTAACGCGAAGCCGAGCGCCGTTTCAGCATGCCGAGATAGCGCTTCAGATCGACCGCGCCGGTCGCCTGGCAGGCGCCGAAGAAAACCACCGCACCGAGCACGACGATGGCGCCGAGTGCTGCCGCACGCACCGCAAGAAGCGGCGAGGCGAGCAGGTTGTCGAGCAGCTCCGCCGCGCCCCAGATCACCGCGCCCATGATGACACTGGCGACGGCGATCAACGGCAACCGCTTGATGAGCAGCTTGTCGGCGCGGAAATCGCCACGCCGCCACAGCGTGAAGCCAAGCAGTCCGGCATTGATCCAGCCGGCGACGGACGTCGCGATGGCGATTCCGACATGTTCGAAGAACGGGAACAGCGCCAGGCTGCCCGCCACATTGACCACCATGCCGACACCGGCGAACCACATCGGCGTCGCGGTGTCCTCGCGCGCGAAGAAGCCGGGCGAGAACACCTTTATGAGAACGAAGGCCGGCAAGCCGGCGGCAAAGGCCGCAAGCGCCGGCGCGGTGGCTGTCGTCGAGGCGGCGGTAAACGCTCCGCGCTCGAACAACACCTGCACGATCGGCCCGGCGATGACAATGAGTGCGGCGGTCGCCGGCAATGTCAGCACCAGCGAGAATTCGAGCGCCCGGTTCTGGGTGTGGTGCACGCCGTCATGATTGCCCGAGCGAAGCTGGCGCGACAGGTCCGGCAGCAGCGCGACGCCAATCGCGATGCCGACGACGCCGAGCGGCAGCTGGTAGATGCGGTCGGCGTAATAGAGGTAGCTCACGGCGCTCGCCGAAAACGACGCGATGATGGTGCCGATCATAATGTTGAGCTGGGTGACTCCGCCCGAAATCACGCCCGGAATGCCGAGTCTCACAAGCCGGCGCACATTGGCGGTCAGCCGCGGCCGCTTCAGGCGAAGCGAGAACCCGGTCCGCTTCAGCGTGATGGCGAGCGCGACGAGCTGCACCACACCGCCGATGGCAACCGCGATCGAGAGCATCATGCCCGACTGGTAGCTGTGGCCGGTGCCCATGAACGCGATCAGCGTCAGGCAGGCGATCAGCACGATATTAAGCAGCACCGGCGCGAAACCTGCGGCGGCAAAGCGTCCGAACGTGTTGAGAATGCCCGACAGGAACGCGACCAGCGAGACCAGCATCAGATAGGGGAAGGTGACGCGGGAGAAGTCGACTGTCGTTGCGAACTTGTCGCCATCCTCCACGAAGCCCGGCGCAAGCACGTAGACGAGCAGCGGCATGACGATCTCGGCAATCGCGGTGAACGCGATCAGCGCGGCAAGGAAGGCGGCAAGGATATCTTCGCCGAACCGTCTGGCGCCGTCTTCACCCTCTTCTTCGAGGCTGCGCGCGAACAGCGGCACAAAAGCGGAGTTGAATGCGCCTTCCGCGAACAGCCGGCGGAACAGATTCGGCAGTTTGAACGCGACGAAGAATGCGTCCGCGATCGGCCCGGTGCCGAACACGGCGGCGATCAGGATGTCGCGGACGAAACCGAGCACGCGGCTCGTCATGGTCGCGATGCCGACGGTGGCGAAGTTCCGCAACAGGTTCATTCGTTAGAGCATTTCCATTGAATATTGGATCAGTTCTGTTTCTCGATTGACGTGTGCGATCCGGCTGTAAAACAGGCGCTGCGCGATGCAGATGCATCGGGCAAGACTGGTTTGCCGCCGGGCGCCCGTCAATCGGAAACCCCCGCAGATCGGATATATCCGATCTGTTTACTGGCAAAGATGCAACCGCGAAACGTCGCGGTTGCCGGGGGCGGGCTATTTTGCGCCAATATCTGCGCGAAACCCCTCGAACGTATCACCGGATATGCCCTTCGGGCTTCCGCTTGATCTTGTCACAAAATCGCTCCGTCAGAACGGTTCAATATTCGATGGAAGTGCTCTAAACGCTCCGCATCGCCATCGTCATCGGCTTTCTGCGATCAGGCCGCGCTCGGCGCGGGCCGGGGTGACGACTTCTTCTCCGCCGCGTCGCCTTTTCCCGAAAACGCCTTTTCCAGCCGCCGCTGGATCGCCGTCTTGCGCGCCGGATTGGTGATCTTCTGTCCGGTGAGGTCGCTGACATAAAAGACGTCGACCGCGCGCTCGCCGAAGGTTGCGATATGCGCCGTACCGATGTCGAGATTAAGGTCGGACATCGCCCGCGTCAGATCGTAGAGCAGACCCGGCCGGTCGAGCCCGCTTGCCTCGATGACGGTGAAGCGGTCGGACAGGGTGTTGTTGACCAGAATGTCGGTCGGCAGCTGGAACGCCTTGGTCCGGCTCTTTCCCTTCAGCTTGCGCGCCATGATCTCCGGCAGCGGCTCGCGGCCCGAAAGGGCGGCCTCGATGATCTCGGCGATGCGCCGTCCCCGCCGTTCCTCGTCGGTATCGGCCTCGAACTCACGCCGTATGAAGATCGAGTCGAGCGCAAGGCCGTCCGAGGTGGTGAAGATCTGCGCGTCGACGATATTGGCTCCGGCTATGGTGCAGGCACCGGCGATGGTCGACAGCACGCGCGGATGGTCGGGTGCCAGAACGGTGATTTCCGTGACGCCCTCGAACGCATGCGGCGTGATCGCGGTGGCGAGGCTCTCGCCCGCCTTGTCGGCCGTATTGATGAAGGCGGCGTGCTTGATCCGCCGCGGCAGGTCGACCCTGAGCCAGTAGGGCGGGTAATGCCGCTCCCTGTAGGCCTCGATATCGGTTTGGCTCCACTGGGCGTTGGCGAGTTCAGCGGCCAGCTCATCCTTCGCCGCGCTCACTCGCTGCGAGCGCGAGATCGTCGAATGGCCGCCGCCGAGCACCGTTTCGGTTTCATAGTAGAGCGTGCGCAGGAGCTGGCCCTTCCAACCGTTCCACACGCCGGGGCCAACCGCGCGGATGTCGGCCACCGTCAGGATCAGAAGCAGCTTCAGCCGTTCCGGGCTTTGCACGATCGCGGCGAAATCCTCAATCGTCTTGCGGTCGCCGAGGTCGCGCTGCTGCGCGAACATGCTCATGGTCAGATGGTGCTCGACCAGCCAGGCGACCGTCTCGGTTTCGGCCGGCGAAAAGCCGAGCCGTGGCGCCAGCCGCCGGGCGATCTTCTTGCCGGCAACGGAATGGTCCTCCGGCCGTCCCTTGGCGATGTCGTGCAGGAACATCGCCAGATAGAGCACACGGCGGTTCTGGATCGTCGGGAACAGCTCGGTCGCCAGCGGATGTTCGTCGGCGCGGTCGCCGCGATCGATTTCGGCGAGCGCTCCCATGGCATGCAGCAGGTGCTCGCAGACCGTGTAGTGGTGATACATGTTGAACTGCATCATCGCGACGATCTTGCCGAAATCGGGCACGAAGCGGCCAAGCACCCCGGTCTCGTGCATCAGGCGGAGCACGATCTCGCCGCCTTCCCTCGCCGTCAGGATCTCCAGAAAGAGCTGATTGGCTTCCGCGTTCTCGCGCAGCCTGGCGTCGATCAGCTTCAGCGATCGCGTCAACAGTTTCAGCGCGTCCGGATGGAAGGCGAGGTTCTGGCGCACCGCGATATTGAAGATGCGGATGATGTTGACGGGATCGCTGGTGAATGCCTCTTCGTCGGCGATGGTGATCCGGTCATTGTCGACGACGAAATCGGTGGTGTCCTTCAGCTTGCGCCGCCGCCGGGTGAAGGTGTTGAGCAGTCGGTTGAGGCGCGGCGTCGTCTTGACGTGCTCCTCCTCCAGGCTGGCGCAGATGATGCGGGTCAGGTCGCCGACATGCTTGGCCATCAGGAAGTAGTGCTTCATGAAACGTTCGACGTCGCGCAAGCCCGCATGCGAGGTGTAGCCGAGCCGGGCGGCGATATCGCGCTGCACGCCGAACGACAGCCGCTCCTCGGCGCGCCCGGTCACGAAGTGCAGATTGCAGCGCACCGCCCAAAGGAACTCCTCGCACTTCTTGAACAACAGATATTCGCTGCGCGAGAACACGCCCTTCTTCGGCAGTTCGCGGGTCGTGCGCACCCGGTAGTAATATTTCGCGATCCAGAACAGCGTGTTGAGATCGCGCAGGCCGCCCTTGCCTTCCTTGACGTTCGGCTCAACCAGATAGCGCGACTGGCCCTGGCGCTTGTGCCGGTCGTCGCGCTCGGCGAGCTTGGCAGAAATGAACTCCGCGCCGGTGTTCTTGGCCACGTCATTGTCGAAGCGGGCGATGAGTTCCTCGAACAGCTCCTTGTCGCCCCAAAGATAGCGCGCTTCCAGAACGGCGGTGCGGATCGTCATGTCGGAGCGGGCAAGGCGGATGCATTCGTCGACGGTGCGTGTCGCGTGGCCGACCTTCAGCCCCAGATCCCACAGCAGATAGAGGATGTATTCGACGACGCTTTCGCCCCACGGCGTCTGCTTGTAGGGCAGCACGAACAGCAGATCGACGTCGGAGAACGGCGCCATCGTGCCGCGCCCGTAGCCGCCGACCGCGACCACCGACATGCGCTCCGCCGAGGACGGGTTGGTCATGCGATAGACGTGGCGGACGGCAAAATCGTAGATGACGCGGATCAGCTCATCCTGGATGAAGCACAGCCGCTCGGCGCAGATCGTGCCCTTGCGCTCTTCCTGCAGCAGCGTCTCGACCTTGGCGCGGCTTTCGGTGAACACGGTCTTCAGACGCGCCAGCACGGCGGCGCGGATCTGCGTCGACGAGCCGTCGCCGCCATGGTCGGCGGTGAGTGCGGCGAGTTCCTCGCGCAAGGCTTCGCTATCGATCAGGTTGGCGAATTTCTGCATGGGCACCTTCGGCAAACGCGACAATGTGGGGACGGCGAATCGCGTTCGGGTCATATTGTGTATCGCCCGCGGACCGTTCAAAACCCGTTTTCGGCTCCGCGCGCCATGAGCATTGGATTGATGTTGTTATAGGGCGTTTTTTTGAAGGCGCGAATGATTCCGCGCCGCAAACGGCCACCTCCGAGGGTCGAATGCAAATTCCGGCCGCGATTTCGTCCCGCCCTTACGTCGTTTCGGTCCGGCGCGCCGCCTTCAGCTTGTAGAGCATGTCGAGCGCCTCGCGCGGCGTCAGGTCGTCGGGCTGCACCGTGTCGATCAGCGTTTCGAGCGGCGATGGCCCGTCCGAACCGGACCTGGCGGCGTCCGGGGCGCGTTTTGCAGCCGAAAACAGCGGCAGGTCGTCGATGATGAGATCGGCGGGCGATTTGCGCTGCTGTTCCTCGAGCTGGGAAAGCACCTGCCGCGCCCGTTCGATAACGACGGCCGGCAGGCCGGCGAGCCGCGCCACCTGGATGCCGTAGGAGCGGTCGGCGGCGCCGGCGACAATCTCGTGCAGGAACACGACATCGCCCTTCCATTCCTTCACCTTGACGGTGGCGTTCGACAGCCGCGCCAGCTTGTCCGACAGCGCGGTCAGCTCGTGGTAGTGGGTGGCGAACAGCGAGCGCGAACAATTGACCTCGTGCAGATGCTCGATCGCCGCCCAGGCAATCGACAGCCCGTCGAAGGTCGCCGTGCCGCGGCCGATCTCGTCGAGGATGACGAGCGCGCGCGGCCCCGCCTGATTGAGGATCGAGGCGGTCTCGATCATTTCCACCATGAAGGTCGAGCGCCCGCGTGCCAAATCGTCGGCGGCCCCGACCCGGCTGAACAGCCGGTCGATGACACCGATATGGGCATGCCGCGCCGGCACGAAGGCACCGATCTGTGCCATCACCGCGATCAGAGCGTTCTGCCGCAGGAAGGTCGACTTGCCGGCCATGTTCGGCCCGGTCAAAAGCCAGATATGACCGTTTCCCTCGCCATTCTCGGGACCGAGGTCGCAGTCATTGGCGACGAACGGCTCCTCGCCGCGCTGGCGCAGCGCCTGTTCGACCACCGGATGGCGTCCTCCGTCGATGTCGAAGGCAAGGCCGTCATCGACCTGCGGGCGCGTGTATCCCTCGCTTTCGGCGAGCACCGCATGCGCTGCCGACACGTCGATCACGCCGAGCGCGGTGGCCGCCGCCTTGATCGCCTCGGCCGCTGCGATCACCTCGCCGGCCAGCGTCGAAAACACGTCGTCCTCGATGGCAAGCGCCCGCTCGGCGGCTGACGCGATCTTCGCTTCCAGCTCGCCGAGCTCGGTGGTGGTGAAGCGCATGGCGTTTGCCATGGTCTGGCGATGAATGAAGCGCTCGTTTGCCGGCGGGGTCGTCAGCCGGTCGGAATTGCCCGCCGTCACCTCGATGAAATAGCCGAGCACGTTGTTGTGCTTGACCTTCAGCGACTTGACCCCGGTCTCCTCGGCGTAGCGCGCCTGCAGCTCGGCGATCACCCGCCGGCTTTCGCTTCGCAGCGCCCGCATTTCGTCGAGATCGGCGCGGTAGCCCTCGCGCACGAAGCCGCCGTCGCGTTTCAGCAGCGGCAGTTCCTCGGCAAGCGCCGCGTGCAGATGATCGGCGAGCTCCCCCGGCGCGGCGTTCAGTGCGGCAATCGCCGCCGTCAGTTCAGACCCCGGCGGCACGCTGCTGGCAGAAAGCCGTTCGCCGAGCGCGCGCGCCGCATCGAGCCCGTCGGCGATGGCGCCGAGATCGCGCGGCCCGCCGCGTTCGAGCGAGAGACGCGACAGGGCGCGCGGCATGTCCGGCGCGGTCTTGAGCGCCGCACGGGTTTCCTCGCGCAGCCCCGTGTCGCCGAAGAACCAGGAAACAGAGTCGAGCCGGTCGGCGATGGCCTCTGTATTCGTCAGCGGCGCGGCGAGCCGTTCGGCCAGAAGCCGCGCGCCGCCGCCGGTCACCGTGCGGTCGATGGCGGCAAGAAGGCTTCCCGAGCGTTCGCCCGACAGAGTCCGCATCAGTTCCAGATTGGTCCGCGTCGCGGCATCGATCAGCATGCCGCCGCCGGCTTCCTCGCGGCTTGGCGGATCGAGCGGCGGACGGGCGCCGAGCTGGGTCTTCTCGACATAGGCAAGCGCCGCTGCTGCTGCCGCCGTTTCGGTGCGTGAGAATGTGCCGAAGGCGTCGAGGCTCGCGACACCGAAATAGCGCGTCAGCCGGTCGGCCACCGTCGAGCCGTCGAAAAAGGCGCGCGCCAGCGGCATCACCGCCATTGGTAGCGCCCGCCAGAACGCACCGAGTTCCTCGTCTTCGAAAAGCGCGTCAGCGAGGATCACCTCGCTCGGCTCGATGCGGGCAAGTTCGGCGGCAAGCGTGTCGAAGCCGGCCTCGCGCACCCGGAACGCGCCGGTCGAGATATCGATCCAGGCAATGCCGAAGCGCCCGCGCGTATCCTCGCCGGCACCGCGCAGCCGCACGATGGCAGCAAGGAAATTCGCCCGGCCGGCGTCGAGCAGGGTTTCTTCCGTCAGCGTCCCCGGCGTGACGAGGCGCACCACGTCGCGCCGTACCACCGATTTGCTGCCGCGCTTCTTCGCCTCCGCCGGATCCTCGGTTTGTTCGCAGACCGCGACGCGGAAGCCGAGCGCGATCAGCTTCTGCAGATAGTCGTCGGCGGCGTGCACCGGCACGCCGCACATCGGGATGTCTTCGCCCAGATGCTTGCCGCGCTTGGTCAATGTGATGCCGAGCGCCCGGCTCGCCTGCTCCGCGTCCTCGAAGAACAGCTCGTAGAAGTCGCCCATGCGATAGAACAGAAGGCAGTCCGGATTGGCCGCCTTGATCTCGATATATTGTTCCATCATCGGCGTGACCCTGCCCACCGCGGCTGGGACCTCGGGCGCCGGGGAAGAGGCATCCGCGTGGGACGCTGCAGTCTCGCTTGTCTGGGTCTCGGTCATCGCACCGTCGCTGGCATCGCAGAGCTATCTGGAAATTCATAGCAGATCATACGGATGATCGGCTTGTGGCCGGCCTTGCCGCCGGATATGGTCCGCGATCTCATAAACAAGACGCGCCGCAAACGGCAAAAAAGCAAGGGCGAGGATATGCCAGCCACCGACAAGACCGCCAGCACCGGCGTCTCGATTACCGAGCAGGAAGCCCTGCTTTTCCACAGCCAGGGCAAACCCGGCAAGATCGAGATCCAGCCGACCAAGCCGATGGCGACCCAGCGCGACCTGTCGCTGGCCTATTCGCCGGGCGTCGCGATTCCCGTTCTGGCCATTGCCGAAGACGAAAGCCGCGCCTTCGACTACACCGCGCGCGGCAACATGGTGGCCGTTATTTCCAACGGCTCGGCCATCCTCGGCCTCGGCAATCTCGGCCCGCTGGCCTCGAAGCCTGTGATGGAAGGCAAGGCAGTGCTGTTCAAGCGCTTCGCCGACGTCGACTCGATCGACCTTGAGGTCGACACCCAGGATGCCGACACCTTCGTCAACTGCGTGCGCTATCTCGGCCCGTCCTTCGGCGGCATCAATCTGGAAGACATCAAGGCGCCGGAGTGTTTCATCATCGAGAGCCGGCTGCGCGAGATTATGGACATTCCCGTGTTCCATGACGATCAGCACGGCACGGCGATCATTTCCGCCGCCGGCCTGATCAACGCGCTGCACCTGACCGGCCGCGACATCAAGGACACCAGGCTGGTCTGCAACGGCGCGGGCGCTGCCGGCATCGCCTGCATCGAACTGGTCAAGGCGATGGGTATGCCGCACGAGAACGTCATCCTGTGCGACACCAAGGGTCCGATCTACACCGGGCGCGAAGCCGGCATGAACCAGTGGAAGTCGGCTCATGCTGTGCCGACCGACGCCCGTACTCTGGCCGAGGCCGTCGCCGGCGCCGACATCTTCTTCGGCGTTTCGGTGAAGGGTGCGCTGACCCCGGAAATGGTCGCCTCGATGGCGCCGAACCCGATCATCTTCGCCATGGCCAACCCGGATCCGGAGATCACCCCGGAAGAGGTCGCCGCCGTGCGTGACGACGCCATCATGGCGACCGGCCGCTCCGACTACCCGAACCAGGTCAACAACGTTCTCGGCTTCCCCTACATCTTCCGTGGTGCTCTCGACGTGCGCGCGACCACCATCAATGACGAGATGAAGATCGCCGCCGCCGAAGCGCTCGCCAGTCTCGCACGCGAGGACGTGCCCGACGAGGTGGCGACCGCCTATCGCGGCAACCGGCCGAAATTCGGCCCGAACTACATCATTCCCGTGCCGTTCGACCCGCGCCTGATCTCGGTGGTTCCGCCAGCCGTCGCCAAGGCGGCGATGGACAGCGGCGTCGCCCGCCGCCCGATCGTCGACATGGTCGCCTACGAGCACGAACTGAATGCCCGCCGCGACCCGATCGCCGGCACCCTGCAGCGCATCTTCTCCAAGGTGCGGCAGAACCCGAAGAAGGTGGTCTTTGCCGAAGGCGAGGAAGAGCGCGCCATCCGCGCCGCCGTCAGCTTCGTCCAGCAGGGCCTCGGCAATGCGGTGCTGGTCGGCCGCGACGAGGAGATCGTCGCCACCGCCAAGGAAGCCGGCATCGAACTGCCGGACGGCATCGAGCTGTACAATGCGCGCACCTCGCCGCGTTCGCGCGACTACGCCGAATTCCTTTACGCCCGTCTGCAGCGCAAGGGTTTCCTGTTCCGCGACTGCCTGCGTCTCGCCAACAATGACCGCAACTATTTCGGCGCCTGCATGGTCAGCCTCGGTGAGGCGGATGCCATGATCACCGGCCTGACGCGCAACTATTCGGTGGCGCTCGACACCATCCGCCAGGTCATCGACCCCAAGCCCGGTCATCGCGTCATCGGCGTCTCGATGGCGCTCTGCCGTGGCCGTACGGTGCTTGTCGCCGACACCGCGGTCATCGACATGCCGACCTCGGAAGAACTTGCCGACATCGCCGAGGAAGCCGCCGGCGTCGCCCGCCGTCTCGGCTACGAGCCGCGCGTCGCTCTGCTCGCCTACTCGACCTTCGGCCACCCGTCCGGCGAGCGTTCCGACGTGCTGCGCGAGGCGGTGCGGATCCTCGATCGCCGCCGTGTCGACTTCGAGTATGACGGCGAAATGGCCGCCGACGTCGCGCTCAATTCCGAGCTGATGGCGACCTATCCGTTCTGCCGCCTGTCCGGCCCGGCCAACGTGCTGATCATGCCGGCGTTCCACGCCGCCTCGATCTCGACCAAGATGCTGCAGGAGCTTGGCGGCTCGATGGTGATCGGCCCGCTGCTGACCGGTTTCGACAAGTCGGTGCAGATCGTCTCGCTCGGCGCCAAGGACTCCGACCTCGTCAACATGGCCGCGATCGCCGCCTACAACGTCTCGGGGTAGGGCGCGCCTCATGGTTTTCGCTCACGGCTGAGCGCAGGCTTCGCCTGCTAGCCTCCGCGAGGGCACCCTCAACACGGGTGTTCCAGTGTTGAGTTTTTGACGTGGGCAAGTCGGGAACAGCCGACTTGCCGCCGGGTGGCGGCCATTCGGCCTTGCGAACCCTTCGGGTTCGGCGGTGGAATGCGGCAACGGCTGAGCGCAGGCGCTGGGTCGACTTCACGCTCTCACGTCATCCTCCGACTTGATCGGAGGATCGTTCTCCATGCGGGAAACGTGGCGTTGTTTGTGTGGGGATAGCGCGATCCGCCCGCGGCGTTTATCCAGCAGTCGCCGTGCTGGCTGCACCCGATCCTCCGATCAAGTCGGAGGATGACGCCGGAGAGGGCGGAAAAGCGGCGCAGCGTTCCATTCGAACCGCAACCGCTGCCCCGCACTCTACGCGCCGTACCATTTCTCAACCCGCCGGAAATCCGTCGACCTGACGCAGCGCCTCGCCAAGCGCGATGGCAGCGGAGACGGCAAGGTTGAGCGAGCGTGCCTCGCCGACCATCGGGATGCGCAGCCGCGCGTCCGCCGCTTGATGCACATGTTCGGGCGCGCCGGCGGATTCCCGCCCGAACAACAGCACGTCGTCGGGGTGATAGGAAAAGTCGATATGGCTCGCAGTTGCCCTTGTGGTGAACAGGACGAGCCGCCCGCCACGTGCCGTCCGGTCCTGTTCGAACGCGTCCCATGAGCGGTGGCGCGTCAGCGCGGCCAGATCGAGATAATCCATGCCGGCGCGTTTCAGCGCCCGGTCGTCGAGGCGAAAACCGGCCGGCTCGATAATGTCCAGCGCGACCCCCAAACAGGCCGCCAGCCGCAGCAAAGTGCCGGTGTTTTGCGGGATGTCCGGCTGATAGAGCGCAATTCGCATGTCGAATCCGTATCTTGCCAATATGTCGCGCCTTTTTGCCAGTTTTGTCACTGCGACGATACGGCGTGAAAAAATCGTTTTCCTCTTGCGACAAAGGGTCGTTTACGCGTTCGTCGGACTGGACAGCCGTGTTTCTGCCGCCTATGAAGCCCGATTGAGGGGACGTCCAATTCGGGGAAGGTGCATGCGCGCCGCCAGACGGACTGAGACCGCGACCGATGTCGTATAGAAGGAGCTAACTCTTGACTAGCATCGCATCAGATGAACCGACGCGCCGCGATTTTCTCTACATCGCGACAGGCGCAGTCGGCGCAGTCGGCGTCGCCGGTGTTGCGTGGCCGTTGATCGACCAGATGAATCCGGACGCTTCGGCGCTGGCGCTGGCCTCGATCGAGGTCGACGTCTCGGCCGTCGAGGAAGGTCAGTCGATCACCGTGAAATGGCGCGGCAAGCCGATCTTCATCCGCAACCGCACCGAGAAGGAAGTGGAAGAGGCCAAGGCCGTTCCGCTCGAGGACCTTCCGGATCCGGCAGCCGATGCCGACCGCACCAAGGAAGGCCACGAGAATATGCTCGTGATGATCGGCGTCTGCACCCATTTGGGCTGCGTGCCGCTCGGCGAATCCGGTGACTTCGGCGGCTGGTTCTGTCCGTGTCACGGTTCGCACTACGACACCGCCGGTCGCATCCGCAAGGGTCCGGCGCCGTTGAACCTCGTTATTCCGCCCTACGAGTACACCAGCGACTCGATGATCAAGATCGGGTGACCCGCCACGCCCGGACGTTCGTTCCGGGCGTTCTCAGGGGGAAAAATAAGGGAACATTATAAATGGCCGGACATTCGACCTATCAGCCGAATACCCGCATCGAGAAATGGCTCGAGGCGCGGCTGCCCATCATCAGTCTTGCGCACAAGGAAACCGTCGGGTTTCCCTGTCCGCGCAATCTCAATTACTTCTGGACCTTCGGTGGCATTCTGACGTTCATGCTGATGGTTCAGATCATCACCGGCATCGTCCTGGTGATGCATTACACCCCGCACACCAGCCTCGCCTTCGACTCCGTCGAGCACATCATGCGCGACGTGAACTATGGCTGGCTGCTGCGCTACATCCACGCCAACGGCGCGTCGATGTTCTTCATTGCCGTCTACATCCACATGATCCGCGGTCTGTACTACGGTTCCTACAAGGCGCCGCGCGAAGTGCTGTGGATGCTCGGCGTGGTCATCTACCTGCTGATGATGGCCACCGGCTTCATGGGCTATGTGCTGCCCTGGGGTCAGATGTCCTTCTGGGGCGCCACCGTCATCACCAACCTGTTCTCGGCCTTCCCGATCGTCGGCGAGCCGCTGGTGCAGTGGCTGTGGGGCGGCTTCTCGGTCGACAACCCGACCCTGAACCGGTTCTTCTCGCTGCATTACCTGCTGCCGTTCATGATCGCCGCCGTCGTGTTCCTGCACATCTGGGCGCTGCACGTCGTCGGTAACGGCAACCCGGCCGGTATCTCGGTCAAGTCCGAGCAGGATACGGTTCCGTTCCATCCGCAGGTGACCATGAAGGACGCCTTCGCGCTGGCGCTGTTCTGCCTGTTCTTCGGCTGGTTCGTGTTCTACCTGCCGAACTATCTCGGCCATCCGGACAACTACACCGAAGCCAACCCGCTGGTGACCCCGGCCCACATCGTGCCGGAATGGTATTACCTGCCGTTCTACGCGATCCTGCGCGCCATTCCCGACAAGCTCGGCGGCGTGCTGGCGATGTTCTCGGCCATCCTGGTGCTGTTCGTGCTGCCGTGGCTCGACACCTCCAAGGTCCGTTCCGGTGCCTACCGCTCGGTCTGGTTCAAGATGGCCTTCTGGCTGTTCGTCGTGAACGCCGTCATCCTCGGCTGGCTCGGTGCCAAGCCGGCTGAAGGCGTCTACGTCATCTCGGCGCGGATCGCGACGGCCTACTACTTCGGCTATTTCATCGTCATCCTGCCGATCCTTGGCTTCATCGAGAAGCCGAAGGCTCTGCCGGCAAGCATCGCCGAAGCGGTTCTGGCCAAGCATGGCGGTACTGCTCATCCCGAAGGTGCGGCCTCTGCGCCGGACCGTCAGGCGTAACGAGCGAAAGAGGAGTGTGAATCCATGAAGACGATTCTTTCGACGCTCGTGCGTGGAACCATCGCCGCCGCGGCCATTGCCGCGGTGACGACCGCAGCCTCCGCCGCCGGCGGTGCCCGTCATGTCGAGCATCAGAAGTGGTCCTTCGCCGGTCCCTTCGGCAGCTACGACCGCGGCGCCCTGCAGCGCGGCTTCCAGATCTACAAGGAAGTCTGCTCGTCGTGCCACTCGATGCGCCTCGTGTCGTTCCGCAACCTGTCCCAGCCGGGCGGTCCGGAATTCTCCGAGGAAGAGGTCAAGGCGCTGGCCGCCGAGTACACCGTTCAGGACGGCCCGAACGATGAAGGCGAAATGTTCGAACGCGAAGGCAAGCCGTTCGACCGCTTCCCGTCGCCGTTCCCGAACGTCCAGGCGGCCAAGTCGGCCAACAGCGGCGCCTATCCGCCGGACTTCTCGCTGCTGGCCAAGGCCCGTGCGACCGAGCGTGGCTTCCCGTGGTTCGTGTTCGACATCTTCACCCAGTATCAGGAAGGCGGCCCGGATTATATCTACCAGCTGCTGACCACCTACGAAGAGTCTCCGGCCTGCGGCGAGGATGCCGACGGCTTCTACAACGCGACCTTCGCGGTTGGCGGTGTGCCGGACGGCTGTAAGGACGAGCACGGTCACACGACGATCGAAGGCACCTACATCGCCATGGCGCCGCCGCTCTCCGAGGATCTCGTCGAATACACCGACGGGACCCCGCAGACGGTCAAGCAGTATGCCGAGGACGTCGTCACCTTCATGATGTGGGCGGCCGAGCCGAAGCTCGAAGCCCGCAAGGCGATGGGCTTCCGCGTCATGCTGTTCCTGGTCGTCTTCGCCGGCATGCTCTACTTCGTGAAGCGCAAGCTGTGGTCGAAGATCCCGCACTAACGTTCAGCCTTGTGGCCGAATGAGAAAAGGGCGTCCCTCGGGACGCCCTTTTTGTTTGCGTACACCGCAGGAAGCGGGCGGGCAGGCTTACCCTTCCGCCATGCCCGCGACCGTCGCCACCAGTCGTTCGATGTCTTCGTCGCGCGACAGCCGGTGATCGCCGTCCTTGATGAGCGTCAGCACGACGTCGTCGTGGGCGATCTGGGTGACCAGCTCGACCGTGTGGCGCCACGGCACGCTGGTGTCCTGAATGCCCTGCAGGATGCGTACCGGGCAGCCGGTCTCGACCGGCGCGCCAAGCACGAGGTTCTTGCGGCCGTCTTCGATCAGCGCCCGGGTGATGAGATAGGGCTCGTCGGAATAGTCCGACGGTTCCAGATAGAAGCCCTGTTCCATGATCTCGCGGCGGATATCGTCGGAAAAGGTCTTCCACATCAGCTCTTCGGTGAAATCCGGCGCCGGCGCGATGAGAACGACGCCGGCAACGCGGTCGCCGAGACCGGCGGCGCGCAGCGCCCGCACCAGGAGCAGCGTGACCCAGCCGCCCATCGAGGAGCCGATCAGGATCGTCGGCCCGGGGCAGTGCTGCTCGAACACGGCCTTCGCCTCTTCCAGCCAGCGCGAAATCGTGCCGTCCTTGAACTCTCCGCCCGATGCCCCGTGGCCGGAATAATCGAACCGGGTCACCCGATGGCCGGTCGCCTCGGCCCACTCGGCCAGCGCGACGGCCTTGCCGCCGGTCATGTCGGACATGAAGCCCCCGAGCCACATCAGGCCGGGTGCCTTTCCGTCGACATGCAGGACGGCAATGGCGCGGGCGTGGCTACCCTTGCCGACGGTAATCATTTTCGGTGTCGCGTCGCTCATTGTCTCGCTCGCAGCTCGGGAATCACTTCGCGCCCCTAACCAACAGGAGCCCGCCGGCGAGCGCAACCGGCGACAACGCCGCAAACCTGTCGCCCGCATTGTTGCGACCCGGTGACCGGCGGCCTCTCGGCGCGCGAGACGCGTAACGATGGCCGACCTCGCTTGAACACTCCGAAATCCGGCCGAAACCGCTGTAATCCCCGGTATTTCGGTTGACTTCTCAGGGAAATCAAAGGATTCTCCCCACCGACGGGGCTGCGATGATGATTTTTGCGGCATTTGGCCCAGTATTTGACCGAAGTCGGCCAACAGGGCCTCGCCGGCCGTCGAAATCACTGCAAAGTCTTTGCATCGCAACGCGTTAGCACGCCTCGCTCGCCCGACAATAACAGGAGATAACGACCATTCGCCGACCGTTTCGAGCACCGCCGCCCACAAAGGATGGGCCGCGCGTCAATGAAGAAATCCGCGTTCCGCAGGTACAGCTGATCGATACCGAGGGAACCAACCGGGGTACGATACCCATCGAGGAAGCCATCGCACTGGCTGCGGAACAGGGCTTGGATCTCGTCGAGATCGCTCCGAATTCCAGCCCGCCGGTCTGCAAGATCCTCGACTATGGGCGCTACAAATACCAGGCGCAGAAGCGCGCCGCCGAAGCGCGCAAGAAGCAGAAGACCGTCGAGATCAAGGAAATCAAGATGCGTCCGAACATCGACACCCATGACTATGAGGTGAAGATGAAGGCGATGCGTCGGTTCTTCGACGAAGGCGACAAGGTCAAGGTGACGCTGCGCTTCCGCGGCCGTGAAATGGCGCATCAGGATCTCGGCATGCAGCTACTGCACCGGGTCAAGGAAGAGACCACCGAGATCGCCAAGGTCGAAGCTGAACCCAAGCTCGAAGGCCGGCAGATGATCATGGTTCTGGCGCCCGTGCAGCAGGTGCGCTAAGCCGCGCGTCGCCTCGGACTCCAGTCTGCTGAAATGCTGCGGAAACGATATCGCGCTTGAACCAGTGCGGTATCGCCGGCAACGCCGGAATCGGGAGGATCGCGATGCTTGACCGAACCGTGCGATGGGATTCCCTGGAAGCCAAGGGTCTGGAGCATCTTCGCATCTGGGCCGACGGCGAAACCCTTCACGTCGAAAGCGTCGTCATCGGCACCCGCGGCGGTAACCCCTACGGGTTTTCCTACCGTATGGTGCTCGGCGACAGCTGGCGCGCCCGCCTCGTCGAGATCCACCGCACAGGTCCCGAACCAACCATCGTCATGCAGTCCGACGGCAACGGCAATTGGCATGACGGCCGCGGTATCCCGCTCGATGCGATCACCGGCTGCATCGACGTCGATATCGCCGCGACTCCCTTCACCAACACGCTTCCGATCCGCCGTCTCGGCCTTGCCGCCGGCGAAACCGCCGAGATCACCACGGCTTACGTTCCGCTACCCGGCCTTGAACCGGAACCGGCGCAGCAGCGCTATACCTGTATCGAGCCGATGGCGCGCTATCGCTACGAAGGGCTCTATCGCGGTTTCGAGACGGAGCTGACCGTCGATAGCGACGGGCTGGTGATCGAATATCCCGGCATCTTCCGCCAGGTTGCCGGTATTTAAAAGCTGCGCGGCAGTTTACGCCGGCCCGAACGGTCCCCAGAACAGCGCATAGAAGACAATCCAGAACATCGCCCACAGGACGATTCCTGTGCGGCTGGTGCGCAGGCTCGGAAAAAGCGCGGCGACCAGTGCTGCCAGGAACACGGCACCGGCGTAGCGGGAAAGCCGCGCCACGAACCCCATTATCAGAAACGCCCCAAGCGACAGCGGCACCTGCGGTGCAAGGGCGGCAAACACCTTGAACGGCACCCCGGTGACCGCGCCCTCGAGCAGCGCCAGCATCGGTCCTGCCTGCATCGCCGTTCGGGCGTTTTCCAGCATGGTCGCGTCGATGGCGGGCAGGGCGAGCAGGGCGTAGAACATCGCTTCGGGCGCGGCGTTGACCGAGCCATAGAGCGCGGCGGCGCCCACGAGCGCACCCAGCGTTCCGACAACAGCCGCGACAAGCCCCGTGCGCAGCCCAAACCTGAGGGCGATCAGCGTCAACAGCACATCGGCGACGACGAAGAACAGAAAAGCTTCGGCCGCGCTCCATAGGAACGCGGCCGCAAGCCAGATCAGCAATGTTCTGCGCAGCATCGCGCGCCGTCCTTGATGCGTCAGACCCGGCGCTCGACCATCATCTTCTTGATCTCGGCGATAGCGGCGGCGGGATTGAGGCCCTTCGGACACGCCTTCGAGCAGTTCAGGATGGTGTGGCAGCGATAGAGGCGGAACGGATCCTCGAGATTGTCGAGCCGGTCGCCGGTCGCCTCGTCGCGGCTGTCGATCAGCCAGCGATAGGCCTGCAAGAGGATGGCGGGGCCGAGATAGCGTTCGCCGTTCCACCAGTAGCTCGGGCACGAGGTCGAGCAGCAGGCGCAGAGAATGCACTCATACAGACCGTCGAGCTTCTGCCGGTCTTCGTAGGACTGCTTCCACTCCTTTTCCGGCGTCGGCGTTTTGGTCTGCAACCACGGCTCGATGGAACGGTGCTGGGCGTAGAAGGTTGTGAGGTCGGGAACCAGGTCCTTGACCACCGGCAAATGCGGCAGCGGGTAGATCTTGATGGCGCCCTTGATCTCGTCCATGCCCTTGGTACAGGCGAGCGTGTTGGTGCCGTCGATGTTCATCGAGCACGAGCCGCAAATGCCTTCGCGGCACGAGCGGCGCAGCGTCAGCGTCGGGTCGACGACGTTCTTGATCCACAACAGCCCGTCGAGAACCATCGGCCCGCAATCGTCGGTGTCGACAAAGAAGGTGTCGATGCGCGGATTGCGGCCGTCATCCGGGTTCCAGCGATAGATGCGGAACTCGCGAATGTTTTTCGCCCCTTCCGGCTTCGGCCATACCTTGCCGTCCGTGATGCGGGAATTCTTGGGAAGGGTCAGTTGAACCATGGCGTTCGCTTCCGTTTCCTGAGTAGCCAGGCGTTGCGCCCGAGGGCTCCTGGATCAGTAAACCCGCTTCTGCGGTTTGATGTATTCGATGTCGTCGGTCATCGTGAACGAGTGCACCGGCCGGTCCCCGAGGGTGACGGTCTTGGCGTCCGAATCCGCCCAGGACAGGGTGTGCTTCATCCAGTCCGCATCGTTGCGGTCGGCGAAATCCTCACGGGCGTGCGCGCCGCGCGATTCCGTCCGGTTGGCCGCCGAATGCATGGTGACCGCCGCCTGTTCGATCAAATTCTCGAATTCGAGCGATTCGATCAGGTCCGAGTTCCAGATCAGCGAACGATCGGTGACCTTCATGTCGGCGGCGGCGTTCCACACCTCGCCGATCAGGCCCTTGCCCTCGTCGAGCAGCTCGCCGGTACGGAACACCGCGCAGTTGCCCTGCATGGTCTTCTGCATGTTGAGCCGCAGCTCCGCCGTCGGCGTGCCGCCATCGGCATGACGCACCCGGTCGAGGCGGTCGAGCGCCATTTCGCCCGTCGCAGCGGTCGGATGCTTGGTGCCCGGCTTGATCAGCTCCGCGCAACGCATGCCTGCCGCACGACCGAACACCACGAGGTCGATCAGCGAGTTGGAGCCGAGCCGGTTGGCGCCGTGCACCGAGGCCGAAGCCGCTTCGCCGACCGCCATCAGGCCCGGTACGACCGCGTTCGGATCGCCGTCCTTCGGGCAGATGACTTCGCCGAAATGGTTGGTCGGGATACCGCCCATATTGTAGTGCACCGTCGGCAGCACCGGGATCGGCTCGCGGGTGACGTCGACGCCGGCGAAGATCTTCGCCGATTCCGAAATGCCCGGCAGCCGCTCGGCCAGGATCGCCGGATCCAGATGGTCGAGATGCAGGTAGATGTGGTCGTTGTCCTTGCCGACGCCGCGGCCTTCGCGGATTTCCATCGACATCGAGCGCGAAACGACGTCGCGCGAGGCGAGGTCCTTGGCGCTCGGCGCGTAACGCTCCATGAAGCGCTCGCCCTCGGAGTTGACCAGATAACCGCCCTCGCCGCGCGCGCCCTCGGTGATCAGGCAGCCCGCACCGTAAATGCCGGTCGGATGGAACTGGACGAACTCCATGTCCTGCAGCGGCAGGCCGGCGCGCAGCACCATGGCGTTGCCGTCGCCGGTGCAGGTATGCGCCGACGTGCACGAGAAGTAGGCGCGGCCATAACCGCCGGTCGCCAGAATAGTCGAATGGGCGCGGAAGCGGTGCAGCGTGCCGTCTTCCATCGACAGTGCGATGACGCCACGGCAAACACCGTCATCGTCCATGATCAGGTCGATGGCGAAATATTCGATGAAGAACTGCGCCGAATAGCGCAGCGACGCGCCGTAGAGCGTGTGCAGGATGGCGTGACCGGTCCGGTCGGCCGCCGCGCAGGTGCGCTGCACCGGGGGACCCTTGCCAAAATTCTGCATGTGGCCGCCGAACGGCCGCTGATAGATCTTGCCCTCTTCGGTGCGGCTGAACGGCACGCCGTAATGGTCGAGCTCGTAGACGGCGGCCGGCGCTTCGCGACAGAGATATTCGATCGCGTCCTGGTCGCCGAGCCAGTCCGACCCCTTGACGGTGTCGTACATGTGCCAGCGCCAGTTGTCCGGACCCATGTTCGACAGCGAGGCGGCGATACCGCCCTGGGCCGCAACGGTGTGCGAGCGGGTCGGGAACACCTTGGTGATGCAGGCGGTCTTCAGGCCGTTTTCGGCTGCACCCACGACGGCGCGCAGGCCCGCACCGCCGGCGCCGACGACGACGACGTCGAAGCTGTGGTCGGTGATCGGGTAGGCGCGACCACCGAGACCCGGTGCGCCGGTTTCATTGCCTTTGGCAGCGGTCATTGCATCAGCCTCCAAAGCCGATCTTGAGAAGCGCGAAGACGCAGGCAAGCCCGATCAGCACGCTGAAAAAGATATTGCCGATCAGCGAGAGCACCTTCAGCAGCTCGGAATGAACGTAGTCCTCGATAATCACCTGCATGCCGAGCTTCATGTGATAGACGCCGGCGAGCACGTAGATCAGCATCAGGATCGCCACCAGCGGATGCGACAGGATCGCGATGGTGCCCGCGTAGCCCTGGCCCTGCGCGGCGATCAGCACGATGAGAAAGACGACGGTGAGCGGCAGAAGCGCCAGCGCGGTCAGCCGCTGGTGCCAAAAATGGCCGGTGCCTTCGCGGGCGGAGCCGAGACCGCGGACGCGGTTCAGGGGGGTGCGCATGGACATGGGCGTTGCTCCTCTAGCGAACCGCGTAGCCGATCACCCAGACCAGAACGGTCAGGGCGACAGAGCCGACAATCGACAGCCGCGCCAGCCATTCGCGCGACTCCGGCCCGAAACCGCGGCCGGTGTCCCAGATGAAATGGCGGATGCCGCCGAGCGCGTGATGGATCAGCGCCCAGGTGTAGCCGAACAGCACCAGCCGCCCGAGGAACGAGCCGAACAGCCCGTCGACGAAGGCGAAATAGGCCTCGTTCGTGGCGGCGGCGATCAGCCACCAGGCGAGAAGAAGAGTGCCGAGATACAGAACCGCGCCGGTCATGCGATGCACAATCGACATCATCATGGTCAGCATGGGCTTGTAGATCTGCAGGTGGGGTGACAGCGGCCGGGCGGCCTCGATCTTGGGGTCGGCCATGATCCTCGTTCCAATCCACCTTACGCAAGCAAGCGCTTACATAAGCATAAGAAAAGATGGCCGATATCCATCGGCTGGATCGGTTCTAACGCTATTGTGCACCGCAGTCAAAGTAGCCGAACGAATAAAGCTCAACGAATGCCGAACGCGCCCGCAACCGGCGGTTTTCCGGCCCCGGATCTGCGCGTCGGGACAGTCTTGCAGAGGCTTTTGGCGTCGGGGGCGTTCCTCAAAAGCCGCCATTGGCCGGCAGCGAGCCGCTGAGTCGCTTGTTGAGCCGCACCATGAAGGCGGTGGCGAACAAGGGCGTGATGAGGTTGAGGATCGGCACGGCCAGCACGCCGGCGATGACGAGGCCGGCGAGGAACACCGTCGTGCCGTTCTCGCGCCGGAAGCGGCGTGCGTCGCGCGGCGACATGAAGCGCATCGCCGCGAACTCGAAGTATTCCCGTCCAAGCAGGTAGCCGTTGGCGACGAAGAAGGCGATCAGATTGACGCCCGGCAGCAGCAGCAACAGCAGGACGCCGATGTTCACCAGAATGACGACGCCGGCGAACTTCACCGTCAGCAACAGCGACTTGCCGAGCGGCATCGCCTTGCCCGGCGGATCCTGCGGGAAGTCGGTCTTCTCGACCACCTCGGCGATTTCGTCGAGGAACAGGCCGGCGAAGATCGAGGTGACCGGCGCGATCAGGAAGCCGAGCCCGACGAACAGGCCAAGACCGGCGACGACGCTGATGATCGTGTCGAGCCAGGGAAAGGGCAGCGCGAGGAAGGTGGTCAGCAGCGCTTCGGCGGCAACGAACAACCCGATCAGCAGCGCGATCGTCAGTCCGAGCGACTTCCACAGAACCGCGCGGAACGGCGGTGTGAAAACCTGCGAAAAGGCCTTTGAGGCATCGCTCAGCATGGGAATCGGCTCCGGGTATCCGTCATTTCGGGGCACGCGGAACCCTGCGGACACCGGTGCCGTTGAGACATAGGTGCCATGTTGGCATGGTACAAGCGTAGCGTTGTATCGCTCCACGCATCCTTTATAATTTGCAGACCTTCTTCCTTGCTCACAGGGGTTCGGCGCGATCGTCCGATCCCGCCTCACCGCTCAGCGTCCCTCAGTTTGTTGGAGTTCATCATGACGGAGCCGCGTTTCGACGTTCTGGGGATCGGCAACGCGATCTTCGATGTGCTGGCCCATGTCGAGGACGATTTCCTCGTTCAGGAAAAACTCGTGCGCGGGTCCATGCGCCTGATCGATCAGGAAGAGGCCGAGCGGCTGTACGGCAATATGGGTCCGGCCTTGCGTGCTTCCGGCGGCTGCGCCGGCAACACCGTTTCCGGTGTCTCCTCCTTCGGTGGCCGCGCCGCCTTCATCGGCAAGGTCGCCGCCGACGAACTCGGCGCCGCTTATCGCCACGACATGCGCGGCTTCGGCGTGTCCTTCGATACGGCCTCGCTGGAGGACGGCCCGGCAACAGCGCGCTCGATGATCCTGATCTCGCCCGATGGCGAGCGCACCATGAACACCTTTCTCGGCGCCTGCCAGCATCTGACCGCCGACGATATCGACCCGCAAGTCGTCGCGGCGTCGGCCGTTACCTATCTCGAAGGCTATCTGTGGGATCCCCCGGAGGCGAAGATCGCCTTCCGCCGCGCCGCCGAGATTGCTCACGCCGCCGGCCGCAAGGTGGCGCTGACCCTGTCGGATTCCTTCTGCGTCGACCGCTTCCGCGATGAATTCCTCTCGCTGGTGCGCGGCGGCATGGTCGACATCCTGTTCGCCAACGAACACGAGATGCACGCGCTCTACCAGACCGGCGACCTCACCACGGCGGTCGAAGCGGTAAAGGCCGAATGCCCGCTGACTGTCGTGACACTGGGCGCGAAAGGCTCACTTGCCGTCACGGCGAAGGAATCGATCCACACCGCCGCCGTTCCGGTCAACCGCATCGTCGATCTTACCGGCGCCGGCGATCTCTATGCCGGCGGCTTCCTGTTCGGTCTGGCGCGCGATTTCGATCTCGCAAGCTGTTCCGAACTCGGCAGCCTGGCGGCCTCGGAAGTGATCAGCCACATGGGCGCGCGGCCCGAATCCTCGCTGAAGGAACTCGCGGCGCAGAACGGCTTCCCGCTTTAAAACTCTTTATTTCGCTGCGATCTGCTCGAGGAAATGCTTCAGCAGATTGTGCGCGATGGCGAGCGGACGCGGCGCGGTCAGCCCGTCCGGATGGGTTTCGTCGAGCAATTGCCGGGCTTCATCGGGGCCGAACCAGCGGCAATCCTCCAGCTCGTCCTCGTCGGGCGCGATCTCGGTTGTCAGCGCTTGCGCAAAGCAGCCGATCATCAGCGTTGACGGGAACGGCCAGGGCTGGCTGGCGATATAGCTCACCGCGCCGACCGAAATCCCGGCCTCCTCGGCGATCTCGCGGCGCACCGCATCCTCGATGGTCTCGCCCGGCTCGACGAAGCCGGCAAGCGCGGAATAGACGCCGGTGGTGAATTGCGGCTGCCGGCCGAGCAGACAGTTCTCACCATCGACGACGAGCATGATGACGACCGGATCGGTGCGCGGAAAATGCTGCGCGCCGCAGGACAGGCAATTCCGCCGCCAGCCGCCTTGTGACAGCCCGGTCGGCGACCCGCAATTGGCGCAGAAACGATGCCGCCGGTGCCACGAGGCGAGCGACTTGCCCTCAGCGAGCAGCCCGAGATCGGCCGGCGGCAAGATCCCGTGCATCGCCAGCGCGCGCAGATCGATCACCGCATGGGCACCGCCTTCGGCAAAGGCCTCCTCGTCGGCCTCGATGGTGACGGCGAACCGCGCCGCCTCACCGTCGACACCGAGAAACACCGCGTCCTCGAAACGTGCGCCGAGAGCCTCCGCCGCGTCGCGGGCGATCAGCGGGTCGTGCGTGCCATCCGCGTTGACCGCGAGCACCGGCTTGTCGTTGCAGAACAGAACATAGCGGCAGGCGGGATCGACGGCCTTTGCCGCGATCCAGGCCGCATCCTCGCGCCGCGCGCCGGCCCGGTCGAGCTCATTGCCGGCATAGCCGGTCGTGCGGGAAAGATCCGTCGCGGGAAAGTCCAGCGCCACGCGCGTGCTCCTTGTCCATCGGTTTCGGGACGGGTGAGTGTCAGGCACCGAGCGCCTTGGAAAGCGCGCCGACGAGACGCTCGCGCGCCGCCGGATCCCACTCCTTCGCCGCCACCTTGCCCCACACCGGGCCCGGCCAGGCCGGATCGTCCTCGAAGCGGGCGATGATGTGGACATGGAGCTGGCGCACCATGTTGCCGAGCGCGGCGACGTTCAGCTTCAGGCAGCCGGTCGCACCCTTCAGCGCCTCGCTGACGAAGGCGATCTCTTCCATCAGGATGCCGCGAGCGTCGACCCCGAGGTCGATGATCTCGGCAAGATCCGCCCGTTTCGGCACCATCAGCAGCCAGGGATAGTTCGCGTCGTTCATCAGCCGCACGGTGCAAAGCGTCAGCTCGGCAAGCGCGATGCTGTCGGCTTCAAGCTGCGGGTCGAGTTCGAACGAGCCGGGCATACTCGATTTCACCTTTGCTTCAGTCTTCCAATTTGTCTCCAGAACTGTTGCCAATAACACCTAGCTGCCGACCGATTTCAAGGTGGCCTTCATTCACGAGTAGATCATCGGGCATATTGTCGAAAAGAGAATACTTCTCAGCGTATCTCTGAAGCTTTTCGCCACGAGTACAAATACAGTTATAGTATAGTATCAAAAGCTCATAGTCTGAAAATTGAGATCTAAGTAACTTGTTATGAAAAGAATACATAGAATCATTTTCTTCAATATATTTGTATATGTTATAAACATATCGGAAATAATGACCAAGATCGTTTCGATAGAATTTATATATCGAATCGAAATGATCATTGAGAATTTTTTTACTACTCTGTGAGTTGTCACCTAGCGATGTTAATGGGTATTTTTTCTTGAAGTCTTCTTCAAAAATAAATCTGAAGCAATCTCGACCAGTCGCTAGAACCGTACCTTCATTCGGATCTATAATATCCATAGAGTTTCTTATTGTTTCGAGATTAGAAATCATCGAGAAAAAGACAGAATCGAATATTTGACGCCGCAAGTTATCTCGCTGATCTTCCATAGCTTGCGCAGAGCGTTTTAATTCGCTGCGCGTCAGTTCGAGTTCGGCGACCGTTGTAGATAATTGTTTAGTCTGAAGTAGTATTGTATACAACAAGCCGCAAATTGACAGAAAAGTTAGTATTGGAGTAATATGGCCACCTAAATAATCGCCGATAACGCCGTATCGAGCTGAGTCCTTGTTGAAGTTATAAGCAAATATAAATAACAATAAAATTACAGAGAAAGAAATAATTACTATTGTGACTAATGTAACATGCAAAGCGAAGTTGGGATCAGAGTTATTTTTTTTGGGCAGGGCAACAAGTCGTCCACAGTGGCGTCATTGAGTTTGCGTCTGAAGCAATTTAAATTAGATACAATGATGCTCTCAACTATTTATTGCAGAAACGGCAGCAGGCTCTCCGGCGCGCGCCCCCTTGCGCCGAGCCCCGTTACCTGCCATATCGGGGCCGGGAGGTTGGTGGTGGACGCGCCACTCGCCAACCGGGTCAGGTCCGGAAGGAAGCAGCCCTAACGAGCCCGGCACGGGTCATCGTGCCAGCCTCCCACCCTTTCCTTGGCAAGATCGGTAGAGACAACCGCCTTCGGGCGGCTGGTTTCGTTTGCGCCGCTGTAAGCAGCGCGGCGCCGGCACGGCGCATTTGTTCTGGATTACGTGCCCGCCGCGTCCGATCCGCCGGCAAAACCGGTTCCCCCGTCTCGGCCAAATGCTCTAGAGTGCCCCCGACGCGGGACAGCGCATGGCTCGTCCCGCCCGGTGAAGAGGTTAGCGTGGCCGACAAGGAAGAAAAAAGCGGAGCCTATCGCGTTCTGGCGCGCAAATACCGGCCGCAGACCTTCGAGGAGCTGATCGGTCAGGAGCCGATGGTCCGCACCCTGTCGAACGCGTTCGAATCTGGCCGCATCGCGCAGGCCTGGATGCTGACCGGCGTGCGCGGCATCGGCAAGACGACGACCGCCCGCATTCTCGCCCGCGCGCTGAACTATTCCGTGCCCGGCGTCGCCGACGCGCCGACCGTGCACATGCCCGAACCGGGCGAGCACTGCACCGCGATCATGGAAGGCCGCCATGTCGACGTGATCGAGATGGACGCCGCCTCGCATACCGGCATCAGCGACATCCGCGAGATCATCGAGCAAGTGCGCTACCGCCCGGTCTCGGCGCGCTACAAGGTCTACATCATCGACGAAGTGCACATGCTCTCGACGGCCGCCTTCAACGGGCTGTTGAAGACGCTCGAGGAGCCGCCGGAGCATGTCAAATTCGTCTTCGCCACGACGGAAATCCGCAAGGTGCCGGTGACGGTGCTGTCGCGCTGCCAGCGCTTTGACCTGCGCCGCATCGATGCCGACGTGCTGGTCGTTCATCTGCGTTCGATTTCCGAATCCGAATCCGTCGAGATTGACGACGACGCGTTGAAGCTGATTGCGCGCGCCGCCGAGGGTTCGGTGCGCGACGCGCTCTCGCTGCTCGATCAGGCGATCGCGCACGCCGGCGGCAAGATCGCCGCCGACGATGTGCGCCACATGCTCGGCCTCGCCGACCGAGCCCGCGTCATCGACCTGTTCGAAACGGTGATGAAGGGCGATATCGCCGCCGCGCTCACCGAACTGACCGCGCAATATGACGTCGGCGCCGACCCGGCCGTCATTCTCGCCGACCTCGCCGACTACACCCACCTCGTCACCCGGCTGAAGGTCGCGCCGGAGGCCGGCGGCATGGCCGCGATCACCGAAAGCGAGCTGACGCGCGGCCGCGACTTCGCCGAAGGCCTGTCGCTGCGCGTTCTGGCGCGCGCCTGGCAGATGCTGTTGAAGGGCATCCAGGAGGTGACGACGGCGCCGAAACCCGTCGCCGCTGCCGAAATGGTGCTTGTCCGCCTGTGCCACGCGGCCGATATGCCGACGCCCGACGAGGCGCTGCGTATGCTGCGTGAGGGCGACCCGCGCGGGGGTCATTCCGGCGGCGGGCATTCCGGCGGGAGCCCGGGTGGTGGCCATGGTGGCGGCGCCCGCGCGGTCGGCTCGAGCACCGTGCAATCTTCCGCGCCCTCGGGTGGCGCCCGCGCCGCCTATGGCGGACGGCCGCATCTGGTTGCCGAGCAGAGCGAGCCGGTCAGCCTGGCCGCGCCGCCGCAATCTGAACAAGTACCGGCCGTACAGCTTTCCTCGCTCGCCGACATCGCGGCGCTCGCGGCGGAAAAGCGCGATATCCGGCTGAAGGACGCAGTCGAGAACCTGCTGCGCCCGGTCGCCTTCGAGCCCGGCCGCATCGAGGTCACGCTGACGTCCGGCGCGCCGCGCGATCTCGCCGGCGATCTCGGCCGCAAGCTGTCGGAATGGACCGGCATGCGCTGGATCGTCATCGTCGCGCGCGATGGCGGCGGCGAAACGCTCGGCGAACTGGCTGCGGCTGCAAAGCAGAAGCGCACCGACGACGCCCGTGCCGACCCCAATGTTGCCGCCGTGCTCGCCGCCTTTCCCGGTGCCAAGATCGTTGATGTGCGCATCTTCAGCGATGACGACGCCGAGCTTGACGCGGATGCGGTACTCGGCCTACCCGAAGACGACGAAGACTGACCCGGCGCGGCGCCACCCGGCAGCCGCCCGATGCACCAACCGGATATCGGGAGCGATCCATGGATTTCATGAAGATGATGAAGCAGGCCAAGGACCTGCAGTCGAAGATGGCGAGCCTGCAGGAAGAGGTCGGCGATCTCGAGGTCGAGGGCACCGCCGGCGCCGGCATGGTCACCGTGCGCCTCACCGGCAAGGGCGAGATGAAGGGCCTGACCATCGATCCCTCGCTTTTGAAGGAAGACGAGGCGGAGATCCTCGAGGACCTGATCATCGCCGCCCACGCCGACGCCAAGGGCAAGGCGGAAGCCGCGCTGCAGGAAAAGACCCAGGAACTGATGGGCGGCCTCGG